>NZ_JBUZVP010000035.1:0-73288 GCF_055409485.1 Pseudomonas sp. A125 | reverse complement strand
GCGACGGGCCAGGGACGGGCCGTCGCGGCGGCCCGCGGAGTAATGCCGGAGTGAGGGCACACCGAGCCTAAGCGAGGTGCCGAGTGGTGGGGCAAGAGCGTTTTGCTTACTTTTGCGCTGTTCAAAAGTGAGCCGCCGTAAGGGCGGAACCCATAGCCGCCCTGACCGCAGCAACGGATATGTACTCGATCCCACAGCCTCAGAGCTTGTAATCAATATCCGTACGCTCCAACTGCCGAATCAACGCATTCCAGTGCCGCGCCACCCCCGGCCCATCACCGCTCTTGAACACCTCGGCCTGCTTCTCAACCTTGGCCACCACCTCGGCCGGCGGAAAGATCAATTCAGCATTCCCCCCCGCCTGCGCCGCAATCTGGATATTGCACGCCCGCTCCAACCCCTGCAGTTGCTGAAACGCATGCTCAACACTCACCCCCGCCGTCAGCAGCCCATGGTTACGCAGGATCATCACACTCTTGTCCCCCAGGTCTGCCACCAACCGCTCACGTTCATCCAGATCCAGGGCCACGCCCTCATACCCGTGATACGCCACGCGCCCGGAAAACCCGATGGAATGCTGAGAGATAGGCAACAAACCATCCTTCTGCGCCGACACCGCAATACCGTCGCGAGTATGCGTATGCAGCACTGCCTGCAGGTCGTGGCGAGCCGCATGGATAGCGCTGTGGATCACGTAGCCCGCGTAGTTGATCCCCAGCCCGGTAGGGTCATCGACGATCGTACCGTCGATGTCCACCTTGACCAGGTTCGACGCGCTGATCTCATCAAACAACAACCCAAAGGCATTGATCAGGAAATGCTCCTCAGGCCCCGGCACACGGGCAGAGAAGTGCGTGTAGATGTGGTCAGTCCACTTGTACAGAGCGGCCAGCCGATAGGCCGCCGCCAGCTTGACGCGCACCTCCCACTCTTGCGCGGTGACCCGCTGGCGGACGTTGTTCGAGACACTGGAGATCGAGGTGACGCTGCTCATGGCAAAACTTCCTGGATGGCCTTAAGGACTTCCAGGCGAGCCTAGGGGATGACCAAAAATAATAAAAAGCACATTTTAATCTAAGCTAATTATTATTTTTTTTCATATCAAGCTGCGCGGCGGATCTTGTGTAACGACGCCGCCACCAGCTTGCCAAACACATCCACCGGCCCCTGCAAATTACCGAGGAAGTGCGGGTAGATCAGCCACAGGTCCATCACCGGTTTGAAATCCTTCAACGGCATGGCCGCCAATTGATCGCGATGCACGCTGCGTTCCAGCAACGGGCGTGGCACCAGGCCAAGGCCCAGGCCGTCCGCCACCAGGCCCAGTTGCAGTTCGGTGCCGAAGGTCTCCAGGTTGACCCGCAACGCCAGCCCCTGGTCCGACAAGGTGCGTTGCAAGCCGGCGCGAAAACCACAGCCATCGGGGTTCAGGATCCAGCCGTTCTGGTACACGTGCGCCAGCTTGCAGGGCTTTTTCGGCAGTTGGGCCTTGGCACACACCACTACCAGTTCCATCTTGCCAATGGACTCGCCGACGATGTTGTCCGGGAAGATCTTGCCCGCCGGGAACAACGCCGCCGCTGCGTCCAGTTCGCCGCGCTCGATCTTGCCCACCAGTTGGCTGCCCCAGCCGGTGGCCACTTGGGCACGCAGCTCGGGGTATTCAGTGCGCAGGTGCTTGAGCGCATCGAGCAGCACCACGTCACCGATGGTTTGCGGCACGCCCAGGCGCAGCACGCCGGTGGGCGGTGCGTCGGTGGCAACCAGTTCGCGCAGGGCGTCCATTTCCCGAAGGATCGAACGGCACTGTTCATACACCCGCGTACCGATCAAAGTAGGCTTGAGCGGCTTGGTGTTGCGGTCGAACAACTCCACCCCCAACGCCTGCTCGAAGTTCTGCACACGGCGAGTGATGGCCGGCTGGGTCAGTTGCAACGACTCGGCGGCATGGCTGATGGACTGGCAACGAATCACTTCGACAAAGGCATCGATATCGTCAATTTTCATTTGGGCCGCACATAGAGAACAGTCATTAAGATGTGTGAAAAGCATAGTTCCATTCCCCCTGGCTGGATAGCCCAGGGGCCGATAGATAACGTCTAACGCTATTCAAACCGGTTCTAAATTACTTTCGGCTATAACCTAATCATTAAAAAATAGCATATTAACTATAAACATTATGCTTAGATAAACCCATCACCACGAACCACCCACGATGGAATTGTCATGACCCAGGCCCGACACCCGGAGAGACTCAGAGCATTCATTGGCGCCCTGGCGGAATTGATCGACGGCAACCCTCGCGAAGGCGACCTGCTGCACCGCGGCGGCAAGCTGCTGGCGCAACTGGTGAGCCATGACGACTGGCTGCCAGACGAATTTGCCCAACCCAACCCCGAGCGTTACCAGCAGTTCCTGCTGCACGCCGATTCGCGCCAGCGTTTCAGTATCGTCAGCTTTGTGTGGGGGCCAGGGCAAACCACACCGATCCATGACCACCGGGTGTGGGGGCTGATTGGTATGCTGCGTGGCTCCGAATATTCACAGGGCTTTGAGCGTAACGCCGAGGGCGCATTGATCGCCGACGGCAAGCGCATCCAGCTGGAACCCGGGCAGGTGGAAGCCGTGTCGCCGAAAATCGGTGACATCCACCAAGTCAGCAATGCCTTCAGCGACCAGGTGTCGATCAGCATTCATGTGTACGGCGCCAACATCGGTGCCGTGCGCCGCGCCGTGTACCAGCCGGACGGCAGCGAGAAACTGTTTATCTCCGGTTATTCCAACGCCTTTCTCCCGAACATCTGGGATTTGTCCAAAGACGCCCTGTCCAAAGAGAGCCCTGCACTATGACTGCATCGAATCGCACCTTCGCCCAGATTCGCCAGGCCCTGCTGGACCATGAAGAAGTCGCCCTTGTAGATGTGCGCGAGGAAGCGCCTTTCGCCGAATCCCACCCCCTGTTCGCCGCAAATATCCCACTGTCGAAACTGGAGCTGGAGGTGTACTCGCGCATCCCGCGCCGGGATACCCACATCACCGTCTACGACAACGGCGAAGGCCTGGCGCAGATCGCTGCCCGGCGTTTGCAGGCGCTCGGCTACACCCAGGTCAGCCTGCTGGAAGGCGGCCTGGACGGTTGGCGCAGCGCCGGTGGCGAGCTGTTCATCGACGTCAACGTGCCGAGCAAATCCTTTGGCGAACTGGTGGAAAGCCAGCGTCACACACCGTCCCTGGCGGCTGAAGAAGTGCAGGCCTTGCTCGACAGCAACGCCGACGTGGTGGTGCTCGACGCCCGCCGCTTTGATGAATACCAGACCATGAGCATTCCCACCGGCATCAGCGTGCCCGGGGCCGAGCTGGTGTTGCGCGCCCGTGAATTGGCGCCCGACCCTGCCACCCGCATCATCGTCAATTGCGCCGGGCGTACCCGCAGCATCATCGGCACCCAGTCGCTGATCAACGCCGGCATCGCCAACCCGGTGTCGGCCCTGCGCAACGGCACCATCGGCTGGACCCTAGCCGGGCAGAAGCTGCAACACGGCCAGGCCCGACGCTTTGCGCCGACCTCGGAAGAACACCGCCAGGTCGCCGCCAAGGACGCCCGCCAAGTCGCCGACAAGGCCCGCGTAGGCCGCGCCACCCTCGCCGACCTGCAACGCTGGCAGCAGGAAGCGACACGCACCACTTACCTGTTCGACGTACGCACCCCGGAAGAATTCGAGGCCGGCCACCTGCCCGGCTCGCGCTCCACACCGGGCGGCCAACTGGTGCAGGAAACCGATCACGTCGCCAGCGTACGTGGCGCCCGCCTGGTGCTGGCGGATGACGATGGTGTGCGGGCCAATATGTCTGCGTCCTGGCTCGCGCAGCTGGGTTGGGAAGTGCATGTGCTGGATGGCCTGCAACCTGCGCACTTCAGCGAACCGGGCAACTGGGTCGCTCCCGTTCCGGCGCCGCAGCAGGCCGAGTTGATCAGCCCGCACACCCTCGCCGAATGGCAGGCTCATGGCGACACCGCGGTACTCGATTTCACCGCCAGCGCCAACTACGTCAAGCGCCACATTCCCGGTGCATGGTGGGCATTGCGCGCACAACTGCCCGAGGCCTTGCGCAAGGTGCCTGCTGCCGAACGCTACGTGTTGACCTGCGGCAGCAGCCAACTGGCGCGCCTGGCAGTGGCTGAAGTCGAAGCGCTGACCGGCAAGCCCGTGTTCCTGCTGCACGACGGCACCGCCGCCTGGATCGCCGCGCAACTGCCGCTCGAGGAAGGCGAGACCCGCCTCGCCTCACCGCGCATCGACCGCTACCGCCGCCCGTACGAAGGCACCGACAACCCGAAGGAAGCCATGCAGGCCTACCTGGACTGGGAGTTCGGCCTGGTGGACCAGTTGGCCCGCGACGGCACCCATGGTTTTTATGTGATCTGAACACCATCAGGGGCGAGCCCGCTCGCTCCTCTTCCCACTACCGGCCGACCCCTTCTCCAGGCGGAGGCGACTGAACGCAAGACCTGGCCTGGAGCCCGCCTGATGCGCTTTACCCTTGCCCTTTTATTGGCCGCCCTCACCCTGGGTGCGACCTGCCAGGCCGCCGACCTGCAACCTCTGCGGGTGGCCAACCAGAAATCCACCATCAAGGCACTGCTGGAAGTCGCCGGCGAAACCCGGGATGTGCCCTACGATATCCAGTGGTCCGAATTCCCCGCCGCCGCGCCGCTGGGCGAAGCCCTCAACGCCGGCGCCGTGGACATCGGCGCCCTGGGGGATGCGCCCTACGTATTCGCCCTTGGCGCCGGAGCACCGCTGAAGGTGGTGAGCATCATCCACGCCGAAGGCCGCAACACCACCGCGCTGATCGTTCCGAAAGACTCCCCGATCCACGATCTCGCCGACCTCAAGGGCAAGCGTATCGTCACCACGCGTGGCTCCATCGGGCACTTCCTGGCGATCAAGGCGCTGCGCAGTGCCGGCCTTTCGACCCACGACGTGCAGTTCATCTTCCTGCTGCCCAGCGAGTCACGGCTGGTGCTGGATAACGGCACCGTCGATGCCTGGTCGACCTGGGACCCGTACACCACCGTGGTCACCAGCCAGAGCCAGGCAAGGATCCTCGCCAGCGGCAATAACCTGTTGAGCAATCACCTGTACCTCGCCGCCACCAGCAAGGCGATCGCCGACAAGCGCGTGCAGCTGGACGACTTTGTGGCCCGGGTCGACCGCGCCTACCGCTGGAGCAACGAGCACCCCAAAGAGTACGCCGCCGCCATGGCCAAAATCACCGGCCTGCCGCTGGAGGTGCATATCGCCGTGGCTAACGACACCCATATGCAGCCGGTCGCCATTGACGACTCGGTGATCAGCGGCCTGCAAACCACTGCCGACATCTACCAGCAAGAAGGCCTGCTGACCAAACACATCGACGTCTCCCAAGGCTTCGACCAAAGCTTCAACGCCAAGCGCGCCCCGCTTACCCAGGCTTCGCGCTGAAAGGAGAGAGAACATGAGCAAACGCCGACGGAAACTCGGTGCCACGGTGCACGGCGTCGGTCACGGCGGGGGCGAATGGCGCCACCCGCAGGCGCAACCCTGGTTCGAAGCGGGCGCTACAACCTCTGACACCCCCGCTATCTCAAGGAGCGAATCATCGCTTTTACCCGCAGGGAACTGATTTCCCGTATTGCCGCCGTGGGCGGTTATTCCGCCGCGGTCACTGGACGCGGCGACGGGGCACCAGGGACTTCGACGACGAGCAGCTTTTCAACGCCGGCCCCGCGCGCATTCTCAGCCACCACCAAAAATGCTGTTAATCCCTGCACCGCAAAAACCTGTTTGGCGGGGGTACCTCTGTTGAGGTGCTTTGTGTGGTGAGGGGGCTTGTCCCCCTTACCGCAGGACAAGCATCTAGCAACCGCCGGCCAGGCGTTCACGCAGGAATTCGATCAACGCCTGCACCGGGCGCGAGCTTTGGCGATGCTGGGGGTACACCGCCGAGAGCGTCAGGGGCTCGGGGGCGAAGTCTTGCAGCAGCGTCACCAGTCGGCCGTTTTGCAGGGCCTCGAGGACGATAAAGTTCGGCAGGTAGCTGATGCCCAATCCAGCCACGGCAGCGTCGCGCAGCAACTCACCATTGTTGACACGCATGCGCCCGCTGACGCTGCGGGTGTGGGGTTTGCCGTCAACCTTGAAGTGCCATTGCACCTGGCGCCCGTGCCCATAGGGCAGGCAGGCGTGCTCGGCCAATTCGTCCGGCGTCTGCGGCGTACCGTGTTCGGCCAGGTAATCCGGGCTGGCGCAGTACACCCGCTGGATGCTGGCGATGCGGCGAGCGATCAGGGTCGAGTCTTCGAGGGTGCCGATGCGCAGCACCAGGTCGTAACCTTCGCTGATCAGGTCTACCGGACGGTCGCTGAGGTCCACTTCCACACTGACATGGGGGTGACGTTGCAGAAACTGTGGCAGCAGGCTGCCCAGGTGGGCCATGGCGAAGGACAGCGGTGCGCTCAGGCGGATGGTGCCCCGGGGCTCGGTGTTTTGCCCGGCGATGCCCTGCTCCACTTGCTCGACTTCACTGAGCAGGCGCAAGGCGGATTCGTAGTAGCTCTGGCCCAGCGGCGTGACATCCAGGCGGCGAGTGGAGCGGTTGAGCAGGCGTACGCCCAGGCGCTCTTCCAGCTGGATCAGGCGACGGCTGACAAATTGCTTGGACAGGCCAAGGTGTTCGGCGGCAGCGGTAAAACTGCCGGATTCCATGACCTGGCAAAACAGGCGCATGTCTTCGAAGGGGTTCATTGTCGCTTCTCGGTGGACGCTGAAGCTCTTTATAACCGGGTTGTCGCATCGCCACCAATCAAATATCGATACCCCTGTGGCGAGGGAGCTTGCTGTGGCGAGGGGGCTTGCTGTGGCGAGGGAGCTTGCTCCCGCTGGAGTGCGAAGCGCTCCCAGGATGTTTGGGGCCGCTACGCAGCCCAGCGGGAGCAAGCTCCCTCGCCACAGCAAGCTCCCTCGCCACAAGGAGCTTGCTTGGGCCCTGAGGTTACTTGGCCGCCAGCGCCGAGTAGCTGTTCATCAGGTTGCGGT
Source organism: Pseudomonas sp. A125 (assembly GCF_055409485.1). Lineage (NCBI taxonomy): Bacteria > Pseudomonadati > Pseudomonadota > Gammaproteobacteria > Pseudomonadales > Pseudomonadaceae > Pseudomonas > Pseudomonas sp. A125. The sequence goes on along the minus strand of NZ_JBUZVP010000035.1, from coordinate 66,209 downwards.
AGTTGGGAATTCGCGGCGACAACAGGTTGGCCAGGCCTTCCATGTCATTGCGCCAGTCCACCTGCAGCTCGCAGGCCACCGAGAACCAGTTCACCAACTGTGCACCGGCAGCGGTCATGCGCGCCCACGCCGCCTGTTGCACGGTTTCGTTGAAGGTGCCCGACGCATCGGTGACCACAAACACTTCAAACCCTTCGGCCAGGGCCGACAGCGTCGGGAAGGTCACGCACACGTCAGTCACCACACCGGCGATGATCAGTTGCTTGCGCCCGGTGGCTTTCACCGCCTTGACGAAATCTTCGTTGTCCCAGGCATTGATCTGGCCAGGGCGCGGGATGTATGGCGCGTCCGGGAACAGTTCCTTGAGCTCTGGCACCATCGGGCCGTTGGGGCCGCTTTCGAAGCTGGTGGTGAGGATGGTCGGCAGTTTGAAGAACTTGGCCAGGTCCGCCAGGGCCAGCACGTTATTCTTGAACTCGTTGGGCGAGAAATCCTGCACCAGCGAGATCAGGCCGGTCTGGTGATCCACCAGCAGTACCACGGCGTCATCTTTGTTCAAGCGTTTGTAAGTCATGGGTACAGTCCTTTGGGGGGTTGATTCAGAAGGCAAAACACGAGCAGCCAAACGCGCCCCAGAACCCCTGGAAATCGCTGACTGGCACGTTCGAGAGACGCGCCCGTTCATGGCTATGGGAGTGCACGCCACATGGGCCGCTGCACTGGTGCACCTGGGCCTGCAGCGGCGAAGTCGGGCGCCAGTGGCCCGGCACCTTGGCCACCGGCGACCAGTCCGGCAGCACCGGCACACTGGGTGGCGCGAGGTCTTCAAAGTCGCCGGCGCCGTACACCACCTTGCCGCCGACTACGGTCAGTACTGATTCGATCCACTTGATGGCTTCTTCGTCGACGCTGAAGAAGTCCGCCGACAACGCCGCCACGTCCGCCAGTTGGCCGACCTTGATCTGGCCTTTCTTGCCCTGCTCGGAGGAGAACCAGGCGCTGCCATGGGTGAAGAGTTCCAGGGCCGTCAGCCGGGGCAAACCTTCGGCGTGCAACTCCAGCCCGCCCACGGTGCGGCCACTGACCATCCAGTACAGCGACGTCCAGGGGTTATAACTCGACACCCGCGTGGCATCGGTGCCGGCGCCCACCGGCACGCCTTCGGCGAGCATGCGCTTGATCGGCGGCGTGGCCTCGGCCGCCTTGGCGCCGTAGCGCTCCACAAAGTACTCACCCTGGAACGCCATGCGGTCCTGGATCGCAATGCCGCCACCCAACGCCCGCACCCGCTCGATATTCTGCGGCGTGATGGTTTCGGCGTGGTCGAAGAACCATGGCAGGCCGTTGAACGGGATGTCGCGGTTGACCTTTTCGAACACGTCGAGCATTCGCGAGATCGATTCGTTGTAGGTGGCGTGCAGGCGGAATGGCCAGCGCTGTTCCACCAGGTGGCGCACCACCGGCTCCAGTTCCTGCTCCATGGTCAGGGGCAGGTCGGGGCGCGGTTCGAGGAAGTCTTCGAAGTCGGCTGCCGAAAACACCAGCATTTCGCCGGCGCCGTTGTGGCGCAGGTAGTCGTCGCCCTGGTGCAGGGTCACGCTGGAGGTCCAGTGCTTGAAGTCGCTGAGTTCTTCCTTGGGCTTCTGGGTGAACAGGTTGTAGGCGATGCGCACGGTCAGTTGCTCATCCTTGGCCAACTGCTCAATCACCGCATAATCATCGGGGTAGTTCTGGAAACCGCCGCCGGCGTCGATCGCGCTGGTGAGGCCCAGGCGGTTGAGTTCACGCATGAACTGGCGGGTGGAGTTCACCTGGTATTCCAGCGGCAGTTTCGGGCCCTTGGCCAGGGTCGAGTAGAGAATCATCGCGTTGGGCTTGGCCACCAGCATGCCGGTGGGGTTGCCGTGGTGGTCGCGCACGATCTCGCCGCCGGGCGGGTTGGGTGTGTCTTTGGTGTAGCCGGCCACGCGCAGGGCGGCGCGGTTGAGCAAGGCGCGGTCGTACAGGTGCAGCACGAACACCGGGGTGTCGGGCGCAGCCTGGTTGAGTTCGTCGAGGGTGGGCATGCGTTTTTCGGCGAACTGGAATTCGTTCCAGCCGCCCACCACCCTCACCCACTGCGGCGTGGGCGTGCGGTCGGCCTGGTCCTTGAGCATGCGCAGGGCATCGGCCAGGGACGGCACGCCTTCCCAGCGCAGTTCGAGGTTGTAGTTCAGCCCGCCACGGATCAGGTGCAGGTGCGAGTCGTTAAGGCCTGGGATGACGGTGCGGCCCTTGAGGTCGATGACCTCGGTACCACTGCCGCGCAGGGCCATGGCTTCGCCGTCGGTGCCCACCGCGACAAAGCATCCCTCGCGAATCGCGACTGCGGTGGCGCGGGGGTTTTCACGGTCCACGGTGTGGAACTGGCCATTGAACAGAATCAGGTCGGCGTTCATAGGGTTTCCTTTACAGAGGCTTCAAGCCAGGGAGCGAACAGCCGGGTGGCCGCCGGCATCAGCAGGTACACCACCAGCAGGACGATGGTCAGGGTGACCAGGAAGGTCGCGACCAGGTAGTTGGATAAAAACGGATGCAGCCTCAATACCGGGGCCCAGATGATCGGCACCAGCAAGGTCAGCGGCAAAATCACCAGCAGCGTGACCACCGCCTGTTTCCAGCGGGGCGGCTTGGCGGCGGCATCGGCCAGGGGCGAGAACCAGAACTCGTTTACCGCGCCGACTTCCGTCTGGTCGCCGTCGGCCAACATCGGGGTCACTTCATTGACCAGTTCCTGGCGCTGCGACGAATCGAGCCAACGTTCCAGGTCGTCGGTGGAGCGATAACGCAGCACGCAGGTGAACAGCGCCAGCCCGCCCTGCTTGCTGCGCACCACGTCGACGCCGAGGTGGCCCGGGCGCTCGCCGGCAATGCGCACGATGCGCCGCAGCCAGGCTTCGTAGTCGGCCTCAAGGCCGGGTTTTATGCGGTGCTTGACCACCAGGGTCACGACCTCGTCCGGCCCGCCCTGCGCTGTTGAGTCCATCGTGCCCTTCCCCTGGATGCTTGAACGTTCGCGCCAGTGTGCGACGGCACGATGCAGAAAAATTGCATGTATGTGCTCTGCTCAAGAGAAGCGTATAGCGGTCTACACTGGGGGTTCATTCGCCGGTAAGGTGTGTGAAAACAAGTGCCCATCGACCACGGATATCGATCATGGCTCAACCAGCAGCTGCAACCGGGACGCTGTGTTCCGAACGGGAACAAAGGGTCAAGCAATTGATCCTCGCCAACCTTGCCGAAAGCCTGGAGGTGACGGCACTGGCTCGCGCCTGCGAACTGTCGCGCAGCCACTTTTCCCGGGCCTTCAAGCGCACCACGGGGGTGTCGCCGCAGGAATGGATTCGCCAGCAACGCATCAAGCAAGCCAAAGTGCTGATCACCGGCTCGGCCCTGAGCCTGACGCAAATCAGCCAGGAATGCGGGTTCTGCGACCAGGCGCACTTCTGCCACCTGTTCAGCCGCAGCGAAGGGCTCAACCCAATGGCCTGGCGCAAACTTCAGCTGCGCTACCGCCATCATCTGCGGGTGGCACAGCTGGCTATAGTCAACCGTAAAGAGACAGTCATTCCGATTCCAGCTTCTTAATCAACCTATCGATAACCATTAATCTTCTCCTCACACCGAAGCCCTGCATCTCGCAGCCAAGCTTCCCTTGAGGAGAACACCCCATGCTGACCCTTCGCAAAGCCTCGGAACGCGGCGCCGCCAATCACGGTTGGTTGAAGTCGTTCCACACCTTCTCGTTCGCCAACTACTGGAACCCCAAGGAGCAGGGTTTTTCCGACCTGCTGGTGATCAACGATGACCGGGTTGCCGCCGGCAAGGGCTTCGGGCAACACCCGCACCGCGACATGGAGATTTTCTCCTATGTGCTCGAAGGCGCCCTGGAACACAAGGACACCCTGGGCACCGGCTCGGTAATCCGCCCCGGCGATGTGCAACTGATGAGCGCCGGCAGCGGCGTGGCCCACAGCGAGTTCAACCACAGCCACACCCAGGGCGTGCACTTCCTACAAATCTGGATCGTGCCGGACGTGGCGGGCGCCGAACCGCGCTATCAGCAGGAGCATTTCACCGAAGCGCAAAAACGCGGCCGGTTGCAGTTGATCATCTCGCCGGAAGGCACCGATGGCTCCCTCGGCGTACGCCAGGATGCGCGGGTGTATGCCGGGCTGTTCAACGGTTTTGAAACTGCCAGCCTGGCCCTGGCCCCGGAGCGCTACGCCTACATCCATGTGGCGCGGGGCAGCGTTGAAGTCAACGGCCAACGCTTGCATGAAGGCGACGGTGCCCGCGTACGCGATGAGCGAGAGATTTACCTGAGCCATGGCGAGGATGCCGAGGTACTGGTGTTTGACCTGCGCCCTCAGGAACTGCCTGAAATGCCCTGATGGCCGGCGCGATGGCCCGTGAAAGCGGGCTATCGCTGGCGTCGATAGTCACCATCAGCCCAATGAAGTTCTCTAAAAAAATCCACCGCGTAACATCACATCCATACCAACCAACGACTTCCCGGAGCACACACTCATGAAACGCCAACTCTTGTTTAGCCTCGCTTTCTCGGTACTTGCTGTAAGCGCCTTTACCCAACCTGCACTCGCTGAAGGCGGCGCGGATCGCTTGATGGACAGCCGCGTGGCTGAGGGTGGTTCTGACCGTTTGCTGGAACGTCGTGTGGCTGAAGGCGGCGCTGAACGCCTTCAAGGCAACCGTGTAGCCGAAGGTGGTGCTGACCGCCTGATGGAAAACCGCGCATAACCCCTGTTGTACGCGGTACACCCCCAGCCGGCCTGATCAGCCGGCTTTTTTTCGCCTGCGGTTAAACAGCACCACAAACCCCTGTGGTGAGGGAGCTTGCTCCCGCTGGGCTGCGCAGCAGCCCCAATGAATTCACCGCGGTTCTTCAGGAAGGCCTCATTGGCAGGTTCTGGGGCCGCTTCGCAGCCCAGCGGGAGCAAGCTCCCTCGCCACATAAGCTCCCTCGCCACACAAGCGCTCTCGGCTCAGGTAAGTCGTCATTCGCTGTTAGTGCAGTGAACTATCCAGCCACACCACCGCTTTGCCAATCTGCTGCCTTGCCTCTATCCGCGCGTGCACCTCGTGCACTTCCTCCAGGGTGTAGTGCCCTTCTATATCCACTGTTAGTGCCCCTTCGAGCATCGCCGCGAACACCGCATTGGCACGCCGTTGCACGGTCGGGCCGTCGGCCATGTGGTCATTGAGTCGTGGGCGCGTCAGGAACAAGGAGCCGGCTTCCCCCAACTCCATCGGGTCCAGATCAGTGATCGAGCCGGAAACGTTGCCGTAATTGACGATCAACCCTCGCGTACGACACGCCCTGAAACTCTCGCGCAAGGTGGCCTTGCCCACCGAATCGAACACCACATCCACGCCCTGCCCCTGGGTTGCCTCCAATACCCGCTCGGCAAACCCGGCGTACTGCCATGCGTAATCGGCGCCGCGCTGGAGGGCAATCGCAGATTTTTCGGCGCTGCTGCCGGTGGTAAACACCGTGGCGCCGAGTCGATGAGCCATCTGCACCAGCAACTGGCCGATGCTGCCGGACGCGGCGTGGATCAGGCAGCTATTGCCCGCCTGCAACCGCCCCACGTCCTCGATCAGGTAGTGCGCCGTGCAACCCTGGAACATCGCCGCTGCCGCCTGACCGAAGCCAATCGCGTTGGGAAGGTGTGCGACTCGCGCGGCGGGTACGCTGGCGTATTCAGCAAATGCGCCCCAGGCAATGCACCAGGCCACGCGATCACCCGGCGCCAGATGGTTCACGCCCTCGCCCACTTCCATCACTACACCGGCGCCTTCCATGCCCAGGGTGCACGGCAGCCGTACCGGATAGGTCACAGACTTCGCGTATTTGCCCTGGCGGGTGTGCACATCCATGAAATTGATCCCGGCGCAGGCCACCTTGACCAGTACATGGCCGGCAGTCACTTGGGGTTTGGGCACATCAAGTCGCAGTTGAACGACCTCCGGGCCGCCGTAGGTTTCAAGGGTGAGGGCTTTCATCACGGGACAACTCCGTTTGCAGTGGGAATGCGCCATGGTAAAAGCCGCTACTCTGTACGAGAATTCCCCAATACCTCCCACCCTCCGTGCGGAAATAACCCGATGTTCGACTGGCAGGACCTGTATTTCTTCACCGTGTTGGCGCGCACCCAGTCGCTGTCGGCGGCCGCCCGCGAGCTGCAGGTGGAACACGCCACCGTCGGCCGGCGCGTCGATGCCCTGGAAAAAGCCCTCGGCGTCAAACTGGTAGACCGCCTGCCCCGCAGCCGCCCACTCACCGAGGAAGGCTTGGCACTGGCGAAATTGGCGGCAGGCATGGGCGAGATGGCCACCGAAGTGATGCGCCTGTCCCGCGTGGCCTCCATCGAAGTGGCCGGCACCGTGCGGGTCAGTTGCCCGCCGTCGATTGCCATCCACTGCATCGCCCCCCATGTCGCACGCTTCAGGGCGCAGTATCCCAAGCTGAATATCGTGTTGATGTCCTCGACAACGCTCGCCGCCCTCGACAAAGGCGAAGCCGACATTGCCCTGCGCACCGTGCGTCCCGATGAGGAAGCGCTGGTGCGCAGGAAGGTCGGCGCGGTGCGATTCGGGCTCTATGCCACCCCCGAGTTCAAACGGTTACCCGCCGAACAGTGGGCATTCATTGCCTATGACGCCGCCCGCGACCATCTGCCCCAACAGGCGTGGATGCATCAGGTGCGCGGCAACCGCACGATTGCCTTTGCCGCCAGCGACCTGATAACCCAGCAAATGGCCGCCCGGTCCCAGGTGGGTGCGGTGGTGTTGCCCACGCTGGTGGGTGATCGCGACGCGGCATTGGTGCGGCTGCCAACAACTACCGAAGGCCCGGTTCGCGATATCTGGCTGACGGTGTATCCGGATATGCGCCGCTCGCCTTCGGTGAAGGTGGTGATGGAGTTCTTGGTGAGTTGCATTGAAAGCGAGCCGCAGTTGCGGCGCTGAAGCTGATTACTGCGCCGCGTACTGCTCGTCGCTGACCTGCTCCATCCAGTCCACAACCTTGCCATCGAGCATTTCGTTTATCGCGATATGGGTCATCGCGGTGTTTGCCGTGGCCCCGTGCCAATGCTTGACCCCGGGCGCAATCCACACGGTGTCGCCCGGGCGGATCGCCCGCACGGGCTGGCCCCATTCCTGAACCTGGCCCAAGCCTGCGGTCACGATTAGCGTCTGCCCCAGGGGATGGGTATGCCAGGCGGTACGCGCACCCGGCTCAAAGGTGACAAAGGCTCCGGTGACGCGTGCGGCATCGGTGCCCTTGAAGGGCGAATCGACGCGGACCGTGCCGGTGAAATAATCCGCCGGGCCTTTTGCCGAAGGCTGGGAACCGTTGGGCGTGATGGTCAGCATGGGCGTCTCCTGTGCCGGTGATTCGAGTGCCAGTAATGACAATGAAAGTGCGGTGGCGGCGAGGCTGGTTTTCATAGGCCAGTCATCCGTTCCAGGGCTTCGGGATAACGGTCACCGTGCACCGCGATGTTCGCAGCGGCGACGTCCAGTTCACTGAGTTCTGTCGCACTGAGCTGCACCTCGACGGCCCCCAGGTTTTCCGTCAGGCGCGAGGTTTTGGTGGTGCCTGGAATCGGCACAATCCATGGCTTCTGGGCCAGCAGCCAGGCCAGTGCGATCTGCGAGGGCGTGGCGTTTTTTCGCTGGGCGACCTGGCGCAGCAAGGCCACCAGGGCCTGGTTGGCCTGCAAGGCTTCGGGCGTGAACCGCGGCAAACTGCTGCGAAAGTCCGAGCTGTCAAAGGTGCTGTGGCTGTCGAACTTGCCCGTGAGGAAACCTTTGCCCAGTGGGCTGTAAGGCACCAGGCCAATGCCCAGTTCCTCCAGCAGTGGCAGCACCTCGGCCTCCGGCTTGCGCCACCACAGCGAATACTCGCTCTGCAACGCGGTCACTGGTTGAACGGCATGGGCGCGGCGGATGGTCGAGGCGCCCGCTTCAGACAACCCGAAATGCTTGACCTTGCCCTCCTGAATCAAATCCTTCACGGCACCCGCCACGTCTTCGATCGGCACGTTCGGATCAACCCGGTGCTGATAAAACAGGTCGATGACGTCCGTCTTCAGGCGCTTGAGCGACGCTTCAGCCACTTGGCGGATATGCTCCGGGCGGCTGTTGAGACCGGACCATTTGCCGTTGCCGGACGGGTCCAGGGCAAAGCCGAACTTAGTGGCGATCACCACCTGCTTACGCAGTGGCGACAACGCTTCACCGAGCAACTCTTCGTTGATGAACGGACCATAGACTTCGGCGGTATCGAAGAAGGTCACGCCTTGTTCAACCGCGTTGCGCAGCAAGGCAATCATCTGTTGTTTGTCGCCAGCGGGTCCGTAGCCAAAGCTCATGCCCATGCAACCGAGTCCCAGGGCCGAGACTTCAAGTGGGCTGTTACCGAGTGTGCGTTTAAGCATGGTCATTCTCCGTTCAAGGGCACTGAATCCAATCTAACAGGTACGAATTGTGATAATTAGCCGCTAGAATCTGAAAATACTTATGAGGGTATCTCACCAATGCTCAGGGAAAACGCCAACGACCTGCTCGCCTTTCTGGCGGTAGCCCGGGAGCGCAGCTTTACCAAGGCGGCGGCCAAACTGGGGGTTACCCAGTCGGCGTTGAGCCATACCCTCCGTGCCCTGGAAGCGCGCCTTGGGCTGCGTCTGCTGACCCGCACCACCCGCAGCGTATCGCCCACCGAAGCCGGGCAGCACTTGATCGATACGGTCGGTCCGCACTTCGATGAAATCCAGGTGGGCCTTGAAGGCCTGAGCAACTTGCGGGACAGGCCCTCCGGCACCATTCGCATCAACGCCATGGACCACGCACTGGAGTTCATTCTGTGGCCGGTGCTGAAACCATTCCTGGCGAAGTACCCGGATATCGCCGTGGAGGTGTGTTGCGACTACGGCTTTGTCGACATTGCTGCCCAAGGCTTCGATGCCGGCGTACGTCTTGGGGAAGACGTGGCCCAGGGCATGATTGCCACGCGTATCAGCCCTGATATGCGGATGTTGGTGGTGGGTTCACCGGCCTACTTTGCCCAGCGCGCGATACCGCACACGCCACGGGACTTGACCGATCACGCCTGCAACAACTTGCGCCTGCCCACCAATGGCGGCCTGTATGTGTGGGAGTTCAAGAAAGGCGAGGAAAGCCTGAATGTGCGAGTGTCTGGCCAGGTGACGTTCAATGGTGTGTACCCATTGCTCAAGGCGGCGGTTGACGGCCTCGGCTTGAGCTACGTGCCTGCCGACCTGGTGGCACCTTATCTGGCGGACGGGCGCCTGGTGCAGGTGCTGGATGACTGGTGCGCGCCGTTCGCCGGCTTCCATCTGTATTACCCCAGCCGTCGCCAGGCCTCGCCCGCGTTTGCGCTTTTGGTGGAAGCATTGCGTTATCGCGGTTGAAAGAAATCCGTCAGCGCGCCGCCCAGCGCATCGAACACCAGGGCGATGCGCTGGACCTTGCGCACGTCCTGGTGCATGGCAATCCACACGTCGACGTTGAAATCCACCTGCCCGGGCAGCACCCGCACCAGCCCGTGACGCTGCGCCACCTGGCGTGAACACACGCCAATACCCAACCCGGCACGCAGCGCGGCCAATTGCGCGAGGTGATCGTCGGTGCGGATGAGTGCATTGGGCGCCGAACAGTCGAAACCACGCTCACGCAGGAACTCTAACTCCAGCACGTTGCGGTCGGGCCCGATCAGCGGGTAGCCGTGCAATTGCGCAACAGTGTCCGGGGTGCCCTGCTCTGCCAGCAATTCTGGCGTGGCGTACAACCCCACTTGCAGGTCGCCAACCTTGCGCGCGACCACGGTGGTTTCCGTGGGGCGACGGATGCGCACGGCGACGTCGGCCTCCTGCCGGGCCAGGGCTTGCAGGCGATTGGACACGCTCAACTCAATGGCCAATTGCGGATGATCACGGCGCAGGCTGCGCAACATCGGTGGTAGCACCTCGACGCCTAGCAGCTTGCCGCTGGTGAGGCGCACTGTGCCGCTGGCCAGTGCAGCGTCGGCCGAGGCTGCGCGGTTGAAAGCGTTGGCGGCAACCGCCATCGCTTCCACGTGGCTGATCAGGTCCTTGGCGGTGTCGGTGGGCAGCAATCCTGCGGGTGAGCGGATAAACAGGCTGACGCCGACGCTCTGCTCCAGCGCTTCAATGCGTCGCCGCGCCGTGGCCTGGGCGATCCCCAGCACACGGGCCGCGCCCGACAGGCTGCCGGTGCGCAGCACGGCGAGAAAGGCGCGCTGGGTTTCCCATTGGAGTTGCGGGGCGTTCATACATTTCCTGTGAGCCGCTGGGCAGTTTTGGCGGATGTTCTTTGTTCGGGGGCTGCGGCATGCTGGCGAGCATAACCGATGGGCCTCGCGCCCTCACTGTGCAAAGGATCGTTTTAAATGACACTCACCGGCCAATGCCGCTGCTCCAGCGTGACCTACACCCTCAATACCGACACGCCGCCGGCGGTGTATGCCTGCCATTGCCGCCATTGCCAGACCTGGAGCGGCAGCGCGTTTGCGCTGCATGCGCTGTTGCCGGCGGATGCGCTGCAGATTGAAGGTTCGCTGACAGAATATGGCTATGACGTTGATGGGCAGCGTTCGGAGCATTGGTTGTGCGGGGTGTGCCATACGCGGATCTGCAACACCACGACGGCCGCGCCAGGGCTGGTTGTGCTGCGGGTCGGGACGCTGGATGCGAGCCCGTCCGTGCAGCCTGTCGCGCATATTTGGGTGCGGCACAAGCAGCCGTGGGTGACGTTGACGGAGGGCGTTCCGACCTGGCCGCAAAGCCCTACGCCCCAGGCGTTTGCGCAGGCGTTGAGCGTTCCCCTGTAGACATGACTCACACAAACCCTGTGGCGAGGGAGCTTGCTCCCGTTGGGTTGCGCAGCAACCCCTGCAAACCGTCTGCTTTTTTCCTGACGCTGAAAGGCCGCGAACGGCGCACCCGATAAAGCCCTAAGCTAAGATCGAAAAATTATTTATCGAATAGTTTTTAGAACAATAAGCTGACCTTAATTCATTAAGAGTCGAGCACGCCATGCCCCTGTTTTCGCTCCATCGTCTTTTCATCACTGGCCTGGCCACGCTGGGCCTCTGCACCGCCATGAGCACTCAAGCCCAGGAAACCGTACGCATCGGCTACCAGAAATCCTCGACCCTGATCACCTTGCTGAAAACCCAGGGCACCCTGGAAAAAGCCCTCAAGGCCGACGGCATTGACGTCACCTGGCACGAGTTCCCCAGTGGCCTGCCGCTGCTGGAAGCGCTGAACGTCGGCAACGTCGATATCAGCGCCGATGTGGCTGACACCGTGCCGATCTTCGCCCAGGCCGCCCAGGCCAAACTCACTTACTTCGCTCAGGAGGCGCCGTCGCCGCAAGCGCAGGCGATCGTGGTGCGCAAGGACTCGCCGATCCAGCAACTGGCGGATTTGAAAGGCAAGAAAATCGCCGTGACCAAGGCTGCCGGCACTCATTACTTGTTGATCGCTGCGCTGAACAAAGCGGGCCTGGCGTTCTCTGATATCGAGCCGGCGTACCTGACGCCTGCTGACGGTCGCGCCGCGCTTGAAAACAACAAGGTGGATGCCTGGGTCACGTGGGAACCGTTCCTCACCAGCGTGCAGCGTCAACTGCCCACTCGCACCCTGGCGGACGGCACTGGGCTTGCCAGTTATAAGCGTTATTACCTGACGGGTACGCCTTACGCCAAGGCGCATCCTGAGGTACTGAAAGTGGTTTATGAGCAACTGCACCAGGCTGGTGAGTGGGTGAAGAGCCATCCGCGTGATGCCGCGAAAGTGCTGGGGCCGTTGTGGGGCAACCTGGATGTGGCGACGGTGGAGGCCGCCAATGCTCATCGCAGTTATGAGGTGCAGCCGGTGACGCTGGATCAGTTGGGAGAGCAGCAGAAGATTGCAGATGCGTTCTTCAAGGCGGGGTTGTTGCCCAAGGCGGTGGATGCGCAGGATGTGCAGGTGTGGAAGCCTTGATGGTTCACGCTGTGGTTGGGGTGGGTGTATATCCGTTATTTGCGTAACGGCCGCTTATGGTTCCGCTCTTACAGCGGGTCACTTTTGAAAAGCGCAAAAGTAACCAAAACGCTCTGCCCCGCCTGTCGGCGCCTCGCTGTGGCTCGGCGTTCCCTCACTCCGGAATTGCTCCGCGGGCCGCCGCGACGGCCCGTCCCTGGCCCGTCGCGGCTAAACCGGCGTCCTGCCGGTTTACCCGCTCCTCAATCCCTGCGTTCGGCCTCGGGCTGAAGGGGGCAGTCAGATCAAAAGCAAGATCAAGTGCACGGCGGCCTGAGAGCCGACCTGAGTGTTAAAAGCCAGGGCAAAATCTGTAGGAGCTGGCTTGCCGGCGATGCAGGCGACTCGGTTTCTCAGACACCCCGCGGCGATGCCATCGCAGGCAAGCCAGCTCCCACATTGGAACCGTGCCCGCTTTAGCTGTAGATCTGGCTTTTAACACTCAAGCCGGCCTGTAGGCCGCTGTGTTCTTGATCTGCTTGTGATCTTGATCTTAGGCGCCCCGTCAACCACGCTGGCCGAACGCAGGTAGTACGGAGCGGGTAAACCGGCAGGACGCCGGTTTAGCCGCGACGGGGCAGGGACGCCCCGTCGCGGCGGCCCGCGCAGTACTACCGGAGTGCGGGCACACCGAGCCACAGCGAGGTGCCGAGTGGTGGGGCAAGAGCGTTTTGCTTACTTTTGCGCTGTTCAAAAGTGAGCCGCAGTAAGAGCGGAACCCATTTCAGCAACACCCCAAATAATGGATATACACCCCCCAACTCAACCCAAAAAATTGATCTATCGCGCGCCTCAGCCTTTACGCGTCGCATCATCCAACGCCAGGATGGTATGCGCATTGGTCACCGTTGTAGCCAGGGTATTAATCACCCCCGACCGCAACGCCCCCAACGTCGCCGCCGCCTTGGTGTTTTCACTGGCAATCGCCACCACATCCGGAATCCGGAACAGCTCCTGCACCGTCAACCCGATCACCCGCCCCTGGATGGCGTTGACCGCCGGCTGCCCGTGGATGTCGATAAAGTCATACCCCATCATGTCCCCCACAGTCCCGGACAAACGTGCCTGGGCGATTTCCTGCGATGAAAACCAACCCATGCGCACCATGTTGCTGTTTTCACTCATGTCACCGATGCCGATCAATGCCATGTCGGCACGGCGGGCGCGGTCGAGTGTGGAACGCACGGTGTCATTGCTGATCAACACCCCGCGCAATTCCGGATTGGCCACCAGCGCCGGGGCGTACAAGCTTTCACTCTCGCCCCCAAAGCGCAGGGCCAGCCGCCGGCAGATGTGGTCGGGGTTCATGTATTCACCGGCCTTGAGCGAACCGCCAATGGCGCACACAAACGTGCAGTTGCGGGTCACCGGCAAGAACACGTTGTCGGCCACCGCGCCAACATTACGCCCCATGCCGACCGCGACGATCATGCCGTCGCTGAGGGTTTTGTTCAGGTAGTTGGCCACCAGGCTGGCAACGGCCGAACGCTGGGTGTCGGGGTCGCTGTGGTCAACCGCGATCAAGGCGCGGTCCAGTTGGAAGCGCTCGACCAGCGCCTGTTCCAACTCGTTGTTCATCGCCGGGTGCTGCAACACCCGCACCTCGACGATGCCTTCGTCCCGTGCGCGTTTGAGCAGGCGGCTGACTTTTGCCCGGGACAGGTCGAAGCACTTGGCGATGGCTTCCTGAGTGACGTTCTCAAGGTAATAGAGCATCGCCACTTCGGTCATCAGGTCGATGTCGCTGGCGATGCGCTGGGTACTGTCACTCATGGGCACGGGCTTCCGTTTCGGTGTCAAAGGCGCATTCTCCCGACTCTTGCCCCGTTCCGTCCACTACTGATGCCCGTCACGCTCGATCGCGTTGATGCGGTCGACCTTGGCCCCGGAACGCGCGGCTTCGAACTCCGACTCCAGGAAGGATTTGACGACGCTCTTGGCCAGCTCCGCGCCGATCACCCGTGCACCAATGGACAGGATCTGCGCATCGTTGCTCTTGCGCGCCCGCTCCGCCGAATAGGTGTCGTGGGCCTGGGCCGCGCGAATCCCCAGGACTTTATTGGCCGAGATGGCCATGCCGATGCCGGTGCCGCACACCAGCACGCCCAGCCGTTGCTGGCCGGCATTGATCGCCGTGGCCACGGCCAGGGCGATGTCGGGGTACAGCACCGGCGCCGTGGAATGGGTGCCGAAGTCGGTCACCGGGTAACCCAGCGCCTCAATGTGGCGCTTCAACAGTTCTTTGAGCTCATAACCCGCTTCATCGCATCCGATAGCCACCGGGAAAGGTGTGTTCATGGCGTTTGGCTCCGCTGCCGTTTTGGGTACTGGAGAATGATCATATGATCACTCTATGAAATTTCGCTCAGTCATTTCTCGGACATTCCTGGCGCCCTGTCAAGCAGGATTTAGCTGACCTCACAGTCAAAGCCCTCTAAACCGGCGCACTTTGCGCAAATTCACCCATTTACAACTTTTAAGTGAAAGAGATTGACTGATCAGAATTTCATTTGATACACATATGCTCACAGTGAAACATGACTGTGCGACCTAATAAGAATTCACAGCACGAGGACACGCCGATGGCCACGCCATTACTGCTCCAGGCTGAACACGTCGCCAAGGCTTACGCCGGGATCCCTGCCCTGCGTGAGGGGCGCCTCTCTCTGCGGGCCGGCAGCGTTCACGCCCTGTGCGGCGGCAATGGCGCAGGCAAATCGACTTTCCTGAGCATCCTGATGGGCATCACCCAGCGCGATGCCGGAACCATCCTGCTCAACGGCTCACCGGTTCAGTTCAACCGCCCGAGTGAAGCACTGGCTGCGGGGATCGCGATGATCACCCAGGAGCTGGAGCCGATCCCTTACATGACCGTCGCCGAAAACATCTGGCTGGGCCGCGAACCACGCCGCGCCGGCTGCATCGTCGACAGCAAGGAACTCAATCGGCGCACTCGCGAATTGCTGGAAGGCCTGGAGTTCGACGTCGACGCCACCCGCCCCATGCACCGCCTGAGCGTGGCGCAGATCCAGTTGGTGGAGATCGCCAAGGCGTTCAGCCACGACTGCCAGGTGATGATCATGGACGAACCGACTTCGGCCATCGGCGAGCGCGAGGCCGAAACCCTGTTCAAGGCGATCCGCCGCCTCACCGCCCGTGGCGCCGGCATCGTCTATGTGTCGCACCGCCTCAGCGAACTGGCGCAAATCGCCGACGACTACAGCATCTTTCGCGACGGCGCCTTTGTGGAGACCGGGCGCATGGCCGATATTGACCGCGCCCACCTGGTGCGCGGCATCGTCGGCCAGGAACTCATCCGCATCGACCACAAGGTGGGCCGCGAATGCGCCGCCGAATGCTGCCTGGACGTCGACAGCCTGAGCCGCGCCGGCGAGTTCCAGGACATCAGCCTGCAGCTGCGCCAGGGCGAGATTCTCGGCATCTACGGGCTGATGGGCTCGGGCCGCAGTGAATTCCTCAACTGCATCTACGGCCTGACCACTCCAGACTCCGGCAGCGTGACCCTGCAAGGCAAACCGATGCCCATCGGCCTGCCCAAGGCGACGATCCAGGCCGGCGTGTCGCTGGTCACCGAAGACCGCAAGGACAGCGGCCTGGTACTCAGCGCCAGCATCCTCTCGAACATCGCGTTGTCGGCATACAAGCAGTTGTCGAGCTGGTCGCTGATTAATGCCCGCAAGGAAAACCAGCTGGCCCAAGACATGGTCAAGCGCCTGCAGATCAAGACCACGTCCCTGGACCTGCCGGTGGAGTCCATGAGCGGCGGCAACCAGCAAAAAGTAGTGCTCGCCAAATGCCTGTCGACCCAGCCGATCTGCCTGCTGTGCGATGAACCGACCCGGGGCATCGACGAAGGCGCCAAGCAGGAGATCTATCACCTGCTGGACCAGTTCGCGCGCGCCGGTGGCGCGGCGATTGTGGTGTCGTCCGAAGCCCCCGAACTGCTGCACCTGAGTGACCGTATTGCCGTGTTCAAAGGCGGAAGGCTGGTAACCATCAGCAGCGATACCGCCCTTTCCCAGGAAGCCTTGTTGAGTCTTGCCTCATGAATGCCAAAACCATTGCCGCCCCGATCACGACCGCACCGCGCAGCCGCCTGCGTCTTTCCCTCGACCGCTTCGGCCTGCCGCTGGTGTTTATCCTGCTGTGCCTGGTGATGGCCTTCGCCAGCGAATACTTCATGACCTGGCGCAACTGGATGGACATCCTGCGCCAGACCTCGATCAACGGAATTCTCGCAGTCGGCATGACCTACGTGATCCTGACCAAGGGCATCGACCTGTCGGTGGGCTCGATCCTGGCCTTTGCCGGATTGTGCAGCGCCATGGTCGCGACCCAGGGCTATGGCGTGCTGGCGGCGGTCAGTGCCGGGATGTTCGCGGGCGCGATGCTCGGGGTGGTGAATGGGTTCATGGTTGCCAATCTGTCGATCCCGCCGTTTGTGGCGACCCTGGGCATGTTGAGCATCGCCCGGGGCATGACCTTCATCCTCAACGACGGCAGCCCGATCACCGACTTGCCCGACGCTTATCTGGCGCTGGGCATCGGCAAGATCGGCCCGATTGGCGTGCCGATCGTGATCTTCGCCGTGGTCGCGCTGATCTTCTGGATGGTGCTGCGCTACACCACTTACGGGCGTTATGTGTACGCGGTGGGCGGCAACGAGAAGAGTGCGCGCACCTCCGGGATCGGCGTGCGCAAGGTGATGTTTTCGGTGTACGTGGTCTCGGGGCTGCTCGCCGGGTTGGCCGGTGTGGTGCTGTCGGCGCGCACCACCTCCGCCCTGCCCCAGGCCGGCACTTCTTATGAGCTGGATGCGATTGCCGCCGTGGTCATCGGTGGCACCAGCCTGTCGGGCGGCACCGGCACGATTGTCGGCACGCTGTTTGGGGCACTGCTGATCGGCGTGATCAACAACGGCCTGAACCTGCTCGGCGTTTCCTCGTATTACCAGCAGGTCGCCAAGGGCCTGATCATCGTGTTCGCAGTACTGATTGATGTGTGGCGCAAGAAAAAACGCTAGTCGCTTTTCCTCGAAAACCGAACTGAACGACCTACAACAATAAGCGGAGTTCTCATCATGAAAGTTGGTATTTCCCTGGCCGCCGTCGCGGCACTCTCCCTGCTTGCCAGCAGCATTGCCCTGGCTGCCGATGGCAAGACCTACAAGATCGGCGCCGCCGTGTACGGGCTCAAGGGCCAGTTCATGCAGAACTGGGTGCGCGAACTCAAGGAGCACCCGGCCGTCAAGGACGGCACCGTGCAGTTGACCGTATTCGACGGCAACTACGATGCCCTGACCCAGAACAACCAGATTGAAAACATGGTGACCCAGCACTACGACGCGATCCTGTTTGTGCCGATCGACACCAAGGCCGGCGTGGGCACCGTGAAAGCCGCCATGAGCAACGACGTAGTGGTGATCGCTTCCAACACCAAAGTGGCAGACGCCAACGTGCCGTATGTGGGCAACGATGACGTGGAAGGTGGCCGCCTCCAGGCGCAGGCCATGGTCGACAAGCTCAACGGCCGTGGCAACGTGGTGATCATCCAGGGCCCGATTGGCCAGTCGGCCCAGATCGACCGGGAAAAGGGTGAGATGGAAGTGCTGGGCAAACACCCGGACATCAAGATCATCGAGAAGAAAACCGCCAACTGGGACCGTGCCCAGGCCCTGGCCCTGACAGAAGACTGGCTGAACGCCCACCCCAAGGGCATCAACGGGGTAATCGCGCAGAACGATGACATGGCCCTCGGCGCGGTGCAGGCGTTGAAGTCCCACGGGCTAACATCCAAGGACGTACCGGTGACGTCCATCGACGGCATGCCGGACGCGATCCAGGCCGCGAAGAAAGATGAGGTGACCACCTTCCTGCAAGACGCCCAGGCGCAATCCCAAGGCGCGCTGGATGTAGCGTTGCGGGCGTTGGCCGGCAAGGATTACAAGCCGCAGTCGGTGATCTGGGAACGCTATGGCAAGGACGTGAAATGGGGTGACGGCACCGCCAAGAACTACATCCTGCCATGGGTGCCGGTGACCAATGCGAATGCGGATGCGCTGTATCAGCAGGTGAGCGGTACGAAGTAAAAACACGATCAATGTGGGCGCTGGCTTGCCTGCGATGCAGACGACTCGGTGTATCAGGAGTACCGAGGTGATGCCATCGCAGGCAAGCCAGCGCCCACATTTGACCGGGCTCCACCTTTAGATCTCGATTGTCAGCAAGAGGAGTCATGTTCATGTCTGGATTCTGGAATCAAGCCTTCGACCTCACCGGCCGCTGTGCCGTGATCACCGGCGGGGCCGCCGGGATCGGTCTGGCGTGTGCCAGCCTGCTGGTGGAACGCGGCGCGCGGGTGGCCCTGCTCGACCGCGACCCGGCCGTGGTCGAAGTCGCCGCAAGCCTGGGCGCCGGGAACATCGGCATCGCCCTGGACCTGCGCCAACTCGACCAGGTGCAGAGCACCGTCGACTACGTGTTCGATCACTTCAAGCGCCTGGATTACCTGGTCAACAGCGCCGGCGTCGCCCTGCTGGACAAGGCCCTGGACGTCAGCGAAAACGCCTGGGACACCACCCTCGACATCAACCTCAAGGCCAGCTTCTTCGTGGCCCAGGCCTGCGCCAAACACATGCTTGCCCAGGGCCGCGGGCGCATCGTCAACCTTGCTTCACAAGCGGCGGTGATCGGCCTGGACCGTCACGTCGCCTACTGCGCCAGCAAGGCCGCCGTGGTCGGAATGACCAAAGTACTCGCCATGGAGTGGGCACCGCACATCAACGTCAACGCCATCTCCCCGACCATCGTCGAAACCGCCCTGGGCAAAAAGGCCTGGGCCGGCGAGCTGGGCGAACGGGCCAAATTGCAGATCCCGGCGGGGCGTTTTGCCCAGCCGGAAGAAATCGCCGGGCTGGCGCTGTACCTGCTCAGCGACGCCGCACAGATGATCACGGGGGAAAACGTGGTGATCGACGGCGGCTACAGCATCCAATAATTGATCTTTTGTCGTGAGGTTTATCGTCATGTCCACTGTCACCGAACGCACGCCTGAGCAACTGTCGCCCGTCATCCCGAAAACCATGCAGGCCGTGGTCTGCCACGGCCCCGAAGACTACCGCCTGGAAACCGTCGACGTCCCCACGCCCGGCCCCGACGAGATCCTGACCAAGGTCGAGCTGTGCGGCATCTGCATGGGCGATATCAAGACCTATCGCGGTGCGCCGTCGTTCTGGGGCGACGCCGAGCAACCGCGCTACGTGAAGCCGCCAATGATTCCCGGGCACGAATTCGTGTGCCGCGTAGTCGCCCTCGGCCCAGGCGCGGAAAAGCGTGGGGTGAAGGTCGGCGACCGGGTGATTTCCGAACAGATCGTGCCGTGCTGGGGCTGCCGCTTCTGCAACCACGGCCAGTATTGGATGTGCCAGAAACACGACCTGTACGGCTTCCAGAACAACGTCCAGGGCGCCATGGCCCAGTACATGATCTTCACCAAGGAAGGCATCATCCACCAGGTACCGGACTCGATTGCCCCGGACGAGGCGATCCTGATCGAACCGCTGGCCTGCTCGCTGCACGCCGCAGAACGGGCGAATGTGGATTTCGACGACATCGTGGTAGTGGCCGGCGCCGGTACGCTGGGCCTGGGGATCATCGGCGCGGTGCGCATGCGCAACCCGAAAAAACTCATCGTGCTCGACATGAAACCCGAACGCGCCGCCCTTGCCCTGCGCATGGGGGCGGATGAAGTGTGGAACCCGGCCGAAGTCGACGTGATGGCGAAGATTCGCGAAATCACCGATGGCTATGGTTGCGACATTTACATTGAGGCCACCGGGCACCACAAGGCGGTGAACCAGGGCTTGGCGATGCTGCGCAAGCTGGGGCGTTTTGTAGAGTTCAGCGTGTTCAACGACGAGGCCACGGTGGACTGGTCGATCATCGGCGACCGCAAGGAACTGGATGTGTTGGGTTCGCACCTGGGGCCGTACATGTACCCGCGCGCCATCGACTTTATCGGCAACCGCAAGATCGACATGCGCGACGTGGTGACCCACAAATTTGCCCTGGCAGACTTCAAGGAAGCGTTTGCGGTGATGGAACGCGGGGACAAGTCGCTTAAAGTCGTCCTGGAACCCTGATTTGCCTAATAACACAGAACCCTGTGGGAGCCGGGCTTTGGCTTTTTGTGGGAGCTGGCTTGCCTGCGATGCAGACGCCTCGGTCTATCAGTGACACCGAGCCGATGCAATCGCAGGCAAGCCAGCTCCCACACAAGCCCGGCTCCCACACCAAGAATAAGAACACAGGAAACCGCGTTATGAATCGAGTGATAAACGATCCGGACCAGGTGGTCGAGGACATGCTGCGCGGCATTCTGGTCGCGCACCCCGAGCTGCACCAATACGAAACCAATCCACGGGTGATCGGCAAGGCCAAGCCTTCGCCGCAGGGCCGCGTGGGCATCGTGACCGGCGGCGGTTCCGGCCATGAGCCGGCGTTTCTCGGTTATGTCGGCCCGGGCCTGGTGGACGCCGTGGCGGTTGGCGAGATTTTCTCCTCACCCACCGCCAAAAGCTTCTTCGACGCCTTCCGCGCCGCCGACCACGGCGCCGGTGTGGCATGCCTGTACGGCAACTATGCCGGCGACAACATGAACGTGAAGCTGGCGATGAAAATGGCCGCCAGCAAAGACATGCAGATCCGCACCGTGGTCGCCAACGACGATGTGGCCTCGGCGCCCAAGGCCGACATCGCCAAGCGTCGCGGGGTGGCCGGGGAAATCTTCATGTGGAAAGTCGGCGGTGCTGCCGCTGCCCAGCATTACGACCTGGATGGGGTGATTCGTGTCGCCCAAAAGGCCGTCGACAACTGCCGCTCCATCGGCATCGGCCTCACGCCCTGCACCATTGCAGCGGTAGGCAAGCCGAACTTCCAGATCCCCGACGGGCAGATGGAACTGGGCATCGGCCACCACGGCGAACCGGGCATTGAAGTCATCGCGATCGAATCTGCCGAAGCCATGGCCGCGCGCATGCTCGCGCCGATCCTCGCCGACCGCGACTTCAGCCAGGACGACAGTGTGGTAGTACTGGTCTCCGGCCTGGGTGCGACACCCGTGATGGAACTTTACATTTTCTACGCCGAGGTTGAACGTCAGTTGCAGGCCAAGGGTTTGAAGATTCACCGCTGCTACGTGGGCAACTACTTCACCTCCCTGGAAATGATGGGCGTGACCCTGACCTTGCTCGGCCTGGACGCCGAGCTGAAAACCCTGATCGACCAACCCTGCCGCTCCATCGGCATGACCCAGGCGGATTAAACCATGAGCCAGCATTTCTCCACCCACGACGGCAGCGCCATCGTCACCGACCTGGTCAGCGTGATCGTTGCCAACCGTGAGTACCTGAGCGAAGTCGACGGCGCCATCGGCGATGGCGACCACGGTATCAACATGGCCAAGGGCTTTGCTCATTGCGGGCGCACGATTGAAGGCCGCCAGTTGACCTTGGCCGAAGCGCTGGACGAGTTGACGCTGAGCCTGATGGAAGGCATCGGCGGTTCCATGGGGCCGCTGTATGGCAGCCTGTTTATCGGCATGGCGGATGAGGTGCGGGGCAGCGACGAGATTGATGCGCCGACCTTTGCGCATCTGCTGCGGGGCGGGCTGACTTCGTTGCAGGACATCACCGAGGCCGGCGTGGGTGACAAGTGCTTGATGGACACGTTGATTCCGGCGGTGGAAGCGTTTGAACAGGCCCATGCGTCGGGGGCGTCGTTCAGTGAGGCGCTGGATGCGATGAAAAGTGCTGCCTCGCAGGGCCGGGATTCGACCAGGGATCTGGTGGCGAAGATTGGGCGGGCCAGCCGGCTGGGCGAGCGCTCGCTGGGCGTGCTGGATGCGGGTGCGGTGTCGTGCTGCCTGATACTGACGCGGTTGGCGGATTCGGTTCAACCGAGGTTGGTGTAAACCCCTCACCACAAATAAGCGCGCTCAGGCCAAAGACGTGGGAAACGCCTTGCGCACCTGCTCGATATACCGCGCCACCGCCGGCGCCTTTTCAAAGCGCCGGTGGATCAGCGACAGCCACGACGATGCCTCACTGCCGTCAATCGTGCGGTACACGACATTCGGCAAGCCCACATGCCCCACCACCGACGCTGGCACCACCGCCACGCCCTGCCCCAGCGACACCAAGGCAATCACTGCCACCAAGCCACCCGGCTGCGGCCCTAACCGAGGGGCATAACCGCCCTGCGCCGCCACGTGCAGCGTGCCGCTGATTTGCTCGGGCAAGATGAAGGTCTCGTTCTGCAAGTGCTCGGGCGTAATCGCCTTTAGTCCCAGCAGCCAGGAATCCTGGGGCAGCGCCAACACAAATCCCTCACTGCCCAACCGCACGGCCTCGACACCGTCAGGCAACGTCATCGGCGAACGAATATAGCCAATGTCATAGCGCCCCTCGGCCACCAGCCCCGGCAACGTTGCCATGGGACTCTCCCGCACGCTGAGGCTCACATCCGGGCAATCCGCGCTGAACGACTGCACCTGGCGCTGCAACAACCCCGAATACACCGCCGACGCCACATACCCCAACTCGATATGACCGATCTCGCCACGCCCGGCACGCTGGGCATTGCGCTGGGCAAATTCAAACTGGCGCACGGTGGCCTCGGCCTCGATCAACAACGCCGCGCCCGCCTCGGTCAGGCTGACTTCGCGCTGGCGCCGAATAAACAAGCGGGTGCCAAGGGTGTTTTCCATGTCCTGGATCTGCCGGCTCAGGGTCGGCGGCGCAATGCCCAATTGCTCAGCAGCACGGGTGAAATTGCGTTGCCGGGCAACGGCCAGGAAGTAGCGGAAATGCCGTATTTCCATCACAGGATTAGCTCAAAGGTAATGAAGTGCTCGGTCGCGCCTAACACAAGCCGTCGAAGTCGGAGATAAGCTCGCAGCAGGTCCACATTAGAGAGCATTTGCGATGCACGTCAAATTCCGCTTCAGGATTGCCCGACAGGTAATTCGACCATGAGCAAAGTCAGCCCGCGCCTCACACTGCTGACCGCCTCCGGCGTCTGTTCGCTGATTGTGCTCGACACCAACATAGTCGCCGTCACCCTGCCGAGCATTGCCCGGGACCTGGGGGCGAATTTCGCCGATATCGAATGGGTGGTCAGCGCTTATATGCTGGCCTTCGCTGCGCTGTTGCTGCCGGCCGGGAGCATTGCCGACCGCTTTGGTCGCAAGAAGACCCTGGTCTGGGGCCTGGGTATTTTCATCCTCGCTTCCCTGGGCTGCGGTGCGGCGCCGAATGCGTTGTTCCTGGATATCGCCCGTGCCGTCAAAGGTGTCGGCGCAGCGCTGCTGCTGACCTCGGCCCTGGCCTCCATTGGCCATACCTTCCATGACGAAGTGGAACGCGCCAAGGCCTGGGCCTTTTGGGGCGCGTGCATGGGCGTGGCGATGACGGCTGCGCCGACCCTTGGCGGGTTGATTACCCAGTTCCTCGGCTGGCGCTGGATTTTCTATCTGAATTTGCCGGTCGGCCTGGTACTGATGGGACTGGTGCTGCGCGCGATTCCGGAGTCTCGGGACGCCCAGTCCGCCAGGCTTGATCCCTGGGGCAGCCTGACCTTCAGCGCGAGTTTGCTGTGTTTGATCTGGGGCCTGATCGAAGCCAATCGCATCGGCTGGGACAACCCGCTGACTTACGCGCGGCTGCTGGGTGGTGCTGCGCTGTTAGGTTTGTTTGTACTCGCCGAACGCCTGCAACAACGGCCCATGGTGGACCTGAAGTTATTCAAACACCCGCGCTTCATCGGCGCACTGCTGGGGATGTTCGCCTACGCCGGCTGTGCCCAGGTGATGATGACGCTGCTGCCGTTCTACCTGCAAAACGGCCTGGGGTTCTCCGCGATTGCCTCCGGGCTGGGCATGTTGCCGTTTGCCTTGACCATGTTGATTTGTCCGCGGATAGGCGCGCGCCTGGCCGGCCGCTTTGCCCCGGCCACTCTGATGGCGACAGGGCTGGCGCTGGTGGGTTGCGGCAACCTGCTGAGTGCCTGGGCGGTCAATATCGGCGGCTATCTGCCGTTCGCCCTGGCGATTGCCGTCACAGGCGCCGGTGCGGGATTGCTCAATGGCGATACGCAGAAAAACATCATGGCCTGCGTGCCACGGGACCGCGCGGGGATGGCGTCGGGCATGAGCACCACCATGCGTTTCAGCGCGATCATGTTGGCGATTGGGGTGTATGGAGCGTTGTTGAGCAGCCATAGCGAACAGTTGCTGCACGCGGGCATCAGCTCTCAGTGGCAGGAACAGGTGGCAGGGATTGCTTCAAGGGTGGTGGCAGGCGATATGCCGGCGGCGATGGCTTTGCTGCCTGAGTCGGCGCGGGAGACGGTGCAGCCACTGGCGCGGCAGGCGTTTGTGGGCGGGTTCAGCGTGGTGTTGTGGGTGGCGGGGTTGTTGGGTTTGCTGGGGGCGCTGGTGGTGGGCGCGTTGATGCGGCATCCAATACCAGCAGTGCAACAGGCCTCACTACCAGCTCGGTAATGTGACCACCACAACTCAATGTGGTGGTCAGTTGAATTGTTACCAGAAACGCTGCTGGGTCAGGCGGCTCCACCAGGTCAGCAGCACCCGGTCTACCGAACCGCTGGCCGCCAGGCCCACCCGCTCTTGCAGGCTTTTACGCTCGGCATAGTGCAGGTGGAACACCTCGGCGGTCTTGGCTTTGGTTGCCAGGTATTCATCGCTGGTTTGCAGCGCGTCCACCAGTTGCTTGTCCAGCGCGGCAACACCGAGCCAGACTTCGCCGGTGGCCACGTCATCAATCGCCAACTGCGGGCGGTAGCGCGACACGAAGTTCTTGAACAGTTGATGGGTGATGTCCAGGTCTTCCTGGAACTTCTCGCGGCCCTTCTCGGTGTTTTCGCCAAACACGGTCAGGGTGCGTTTGTATTCACCGGCGGTCAGCACTTCGAAGTCGATGTCGTGTTTCTTCAGCAGGCGGTTGACGTTGGGCAACTGCGCCACCACACCGATCGAGCCCAGGATGGCAAACGGCGCGCTGATGATCTTCTCGCCGATGCACGCCATCATGTAGCCGCCGCTGGCCGCGACCTTGTCGATGCACACGGTCAATGGCACGCCCGCCTCGCGGATACGCGCCAGTTGCGACGACGCCAGGCCGTAGCTGTGGACCATGCCGCCGCCGCTTTCGAGGCGCAGTACCACTTCGTCCTTGGGCGTGGCCAGGCTCAACAATGCAGTGATTTCATGGCGCAGGCTTTCGGTGGCCGACGCCTTGATATCGCCATCAAAATCCAGCACAAACACCCGAGGCTTGGCCTCGGGTTTCTTCTTGCTGTTCTTCTTTTCGGTTTTGCTTTCGGACTTGCGCAACGCCTTGAGCTGGTCCTTGTCGAGCAAGGCTTGCTCCAGGCGCTCACGCAAGCCCTTGTAGAAATCATTGAGCTTGCTGACCTGCAACTGGCCGGCGGACTTGCGACGCCCCTTGCTGCGCAGCGCGGCAAACGTGACCAGCACCACCAGAATGGCGACGACCAAGGTAACGGTTTTAGCCAGGAAACTTGCGTACTCAGCCAAAAAATCCATGTGACTCCTTACTAATGCAGTGCGCCAGGCGCGGATTGCCCAAGCATACCGACGCCACCGCCCCGGGGCCAGTGATCAAACCGCCAGCAGCGGGCCTCTAACGGGCTTTTAAAACAAGCGTATGTTTTTTCATTGACAGCTTCCCGGCATCCTCATAACCTCGCCAGACTTTCAACGTACCGGGAAAACGGACGTGGGCAGCATCTACCTGATTCGACATGGCCAGGCCTCCTTCGGTGCAGACGACTACGACGTGCTGTCGCCCATCGGTGTGCAACAGGCGCAAGTGCTGGGCAGCCACCTGGCCGAGCTGGGCCTGAGCTTCGACCGCTGCGTTTCGGGCGCCCTGCGCCGCCAGCAGCACACCGCCACTGCGGCCTTCGAACAATACAGCGCCCTCGGCCTGCCGGTACCCACGCTGGAAATCGACAGCGCGTTCAACGAATTCGACGCCGAGGCCATCATCCGCGCCCTGCTCCCGGACTTGCTGCACAGCGAACCCGAAGCCCTGCACATCCTGCGCAACGCCGCGCAAAACCGTGGCGAGTTCCAGCGCATCTTTTCCCTGATTGTCGAACTCTGGCTGGCCGGCACGTACGACCCGCCGGGGCTGGAAAGCTGGCTGGGGTTTGTCGAACGTGTGCAGGGTGGCCTGCAACGCATCCTCGAAGTGGCCCAGGGCAGTGACAAGATCGCCGTGTTCACCTCCGGCGGAACCATCACTGCCCTGCTTCACCTGATTACCCGAATGCCTGCCGCACAGGCCTTCGAACTGAACTGGCAAATTGTTAACACCTCGCTCAACCAGCTTAAATTCCGTGGTCGCGAGGTGGCACTGGCTTCCTTCAACAGCCATACCCACTTGCAACTGTTGAAGGCGCCGCAGCTCATCACCTTCCGATGAACTGCGGCCAACCGTGACCCCAAGGTCACTGGACTCACCCTAAAGGATCGAAACCATGACTGACGTAGCTAAAGCCGTAGAAGCAATGAAAGCCAAATTCAACCCAGCCGCTGCCGACGGCCTGGACCTGGTGTTCGGTTTCCGTATCGACGACACCCAGAACTTCTCGCTGGTGGTGAAAAACAACACCTGCGAACTGCTGGAAGGTGAAAACCCTGACGCCCAAGTCACCCTGGTGATGGACGGCGACACCATGAAAGGCATCGTCAGCGGCGAAACCGACGGCATGCAAGCGTTCATGGGCGGCAAACTACGCACTGAAGGCGACATGATGCTGGCGATGAAATTGAGCGACCTGTTCCCGGCCTGATCAGGGCAACCCTGCCAGACCATGCGAGCCTGTGTGGGAGCCGGGCTTGCCCGCGATAGCATCACCTCGGTGCAACTGATACACCGAGGCGTCTGCATCGCAGGCAAGCCAGCTCCCACACAGGCCCGCGTCCACCTTCAGGTTGTGTTGTTTTCAGGTTTTTGGCTGCAACAACAGCGCCACCAACGCACTCCACCCCGTCTGGTGCGAAGCCCCCAACCCACGCCCGGTCTCACCATGAAAGTACTCATGGAACAACACCAGGTCGCGACTCGCCGGGTCAGCCTCCAACTGCGCATACCCCACCATTGATGGCCTTGAACCGTTTTCATCCCTTAGAAACAGCCCGATCAAGCGCTGGCTGAGACCATCGGCAACCTCCTCCAACGACGCCAGATACCCACTTCCCGCCGGGTACTCCACCGAGAAATTGTCGGCGTAGTAGCGATGAAATTCGCGCAGCGACTCAATCAACATGTAGTTGACCGGCATCCACAAAGGCCCGCGCCAATTGGAGTTACCGCCGTACAACCGCGAGTCCGATTCCGCCGGCTCATAGCGGGCACACAACGTGTTGCCATTCATCTTCAGCGCCAGCGGCTGCTCGGCAAACGCTTTGGACAGCGAGCGCACGCCAAACGTCGAGAGGAACTCGGACTCATCGAGCATGCGCCGTAGCAAATCCTTGGTCCGCTCCCCGCGCAACAACGCCAGCAACAGGCGGTTGCCCTGCCCTGGCTCGTTCCAGCGCGACACCAGCTTGGCCAGGTCCGGCCGATGCTTCATAAAGCCCAGCAAGCGCTCGCGCAAACCTTCCAACCCTTCGTGTTCACGCTGCTCCAGCACCAGCACCGCAAAGAGCGGCATCAGGCCGACGATAGAGCGCAACCGCACCGGTTCGCTTTCACCACCGGGACGGTGCAGCACGTCATAGAAGAACTGGTCCTGCTCATCCCACAAGCCTTCGGCGCCATCGTCGACACGGTTGATCGCGCCGGCGATGTACAGGAAGTGCTCGAAGAACTTCACCGCTATGTCCACGTACACCACGTTGCGCTTGGCCAACTCCAGGCCGATGCGCATCAGGTCCAGGGCATAGGCGGCCACCCACGCGGTGCCGTCAGCCTGGTCCAGCTGATAACCCGGCGGCAAATCGGCCGAGCGGTCGAACAGCGCGATGTTGTCCAGCCCAAGGAACCCACCCTGGAACAGGTTGCGCCCCTCGGCGTCCTTGCGGTTCACCCACCAGGAAAAATTCAGCAGCAGCTTGTGGAAGATCCGCTCAAGGAAATCCATGTCGCCCACGCCACTCAGCGCTTTGTCCTGCTGGTATACCCGCCAACTGGCCCAGGCATGCACCGGTGGGTTGGCATCGTCAAACCGCCATTCGTAGGCCGGCAACTGGCCATTCGGGTGCATGAAGCGGTCCTTCACCAACAGCAACAACTGCTGCTTGGCGTAACCCGGATCGATCAGCGCAAAGGCTACCGCCTGAAAGCCTTGGTCCCACGAGGCATACCACGGGTATTCCCAGGTGTCGGGCATCGAGAGGATGTCGAAGTTCGACAGGTGCCGCCAATGGGTATTGCGGATATGCAAACGCTCGGGCGGTGGCGCGGGCTGGGACGGGTCGCCGTCGAGCCATTGGTTCACGTCGAAGTAATACAGCTGCTTGGACCACAGCAACCCGGCCAGGGCCTGGCGCTGCACATTGCGCGCATCTGCATCGGCGATGCCCTGTTGCAGCGCCGCGTAGAAATCGTCGGCCTCCTGGCGGCGCTGCTCGAACAGCTTGCGTGCGTTGATCCAGGGCGCATCCGCCGGGGCAAAGCGCAGGTACAGGGTTGTGCTTTCCTGGCCCGCCAGTTCCAGGATGAAACGCGCGGCGACCTTGGTGCCCGAATCCCGGCGAATCGCCGCTTCGCAACCCGTGGTCACATAGTCATTGATCCCGTCCTTGAACGGCCCCGGCGCAGGCTGCCCGTCCAGCTTGGGGAAGTTGGTTTCGTTCTCGCAGAACAACCATTCCACACCGTCCTGGCCCCACGCGCTCAGGTGGCGGTCAAACAATTCATGGTGCCGCGCCACCACCTGTTCGCCCTCCAGGCGCAACTCGGGTTTGGGCGCATCCGCGTCCCAGCTCCAGTCGTTGCGCGCCCACAGGTGCGGTAATACCTGCAAGCGCGTGGGCTGGGCCGAACGGTTATGGACGGTGATGCGCATGAACACATCGTCAGGCTGGTGCTTGGCGTATTCCACCGTGACGTCGCAATAGCGGTTGTCTTCGAAAACCCCGGTGTCGAGGATTTCGTATTCGGCGTCCCCCAACCCACGCCGGGCGTTCTCGGTGATCAAGTCGTCGTAGGGAAATGCGCCGTGGGGGTATTTGTAGAGCATGCGCATGTAGGCATGGCTCGGCACGCCATCAACGAAAAAGTACAGTTCCTTGACGTCTTCGCCGTGGTTGCCCTCGGCGTTATTCAGGCCGAACAGGCGCTCCTTGATGAGCGCATCATGCTCGTTCCACAGCGCCAGGCCCAGGCACCAGCGCTGGGCCTTGTCGCTGAACCCCGCCAGGCCATCCTCGCCCCAGCGGTACGCGCGGCTGCGGGCATGTTCGTGGGGAAAGTAACGCCAGGCATCGCCGTCGGCGCTGTAGTCTTCGCGTACCGTGCCCCATTGCCGCTCGCTTAGGTAGGGGCCCCAGTCACGCCAGCGCTCGCCGTCAGTGTTGGCCAGGCGCTGGCCTTCAATCGTTTCCAGAATGTTCGTCGCAGGCTGTGCCGTCATCGATTCTTCCGTCGCGTTCAGAGGTGGCGGCCAGTGTAGAGCCCATCGGCGGTGAGATGCACGTGAAGCTGGCGACATCCAGCTCATTCATTTGCAGAATGAAGTCCAGAGGAATCTTCGTTTGCAAGGCACTGGCAGGCCCAACAAAATCAGGCAACCGTGCTTTTTATCTCTCGTAGCCGCCAGGAATTTTTCTATGCCCACCGTCAGCCCTGACGAGATTCGCAAAGGCTTCTCCAAAGCCATGTCCGACATGTACCGCGATGAAGTGCCGTTGTATGGCGCATTGATGGAACTGGTGGCCCAGACCAATGCCCGAGTGCTGGAAACCGACGCCGGGCTGGCTCACCAACTGCAACGCACCGGGGAAATCCAGCGTTTGGACATGGAGCGCCATGGCGCCATTCGCCTGGGCACCGCCGAAGAGCTGGCGACCATCAGCCGCCTGTTCGCGGTGATGGGCATGCAGCCGGTGGGCTATTACGACCTCACGCCGGCCGGGGTTCCGGTGCACTCCACGGCCTTTCGCGCGGTGCATGAAAGCGCGCTGCAAACCAGCCCGTTTCGGGTGTTCACCTCCCTGCTGCGCCTGGAATTGATCGAGAACCCTGAACTGCGGGCGTTTGCCCAGTCGGCCCTGACCAAGCGCTCGATCTTCACCCCGCGCGCCCTGCAGCTGATCCAGCAGGCCGAAGCCGAAGACGGCCTCGACGCCACCCACGCCGAGGAGTTTATCCAGCAAGCCCTGGAAACCTTCCGCTGGCACCACACCGCCACCGTCACCGCCGCGCAGTACCAGCAACTGAGCGACCAGCACCGGCTGATCGCCGACGTGGTGGCGTTCAAGGGCCCGCACATCAACCACCTGACGCCGCGCACCCTGGACATCGACCAGGTGCAGGCCGCGATGCCCGGCAAAGGCATCACCCCCAAGGCCGTGATCGAAGGCCCGCCCCGCCGCCGGTGCCCGATCTTGCTGCGCCAGACCAGCTTCAAGGCGCTGGATGAAGCCATTGCCTTTACCGACGCCAAGGGCAGCCACAGCGCCCGCTTCGGTGAAATAGAACAACGCGGCGTGGCGCTGACACCCAAGGGCCGAGCGCTGTATGACCAACTGCTGAATGCTGCACGGGATGAATTGGGGGCGTTTCCGAATGAGGCCAATGCCGGGCGCTACACCGAATTGATGGAGCAGCACTTCCAGGCGTTTCCCGATAACCACCGCGAGATGCGTGAGCAGGAACTGGCGTACTTCCGCTACTTCGTGACCGAGAAAGGCCTGGCCGCCCAGGACAAGGTTAAAACCCTGGACGAACTGATCGCCGCCGGCCACGTGGACGTGGAACCGCTGGTGTACGAGGATTTTCTGCCAGTGAGTGCGGCGGGGATTTTCCAGTCGAACCTGGGGGATGCTGCGCAAAGTCACTACGCGGCCAACTCCAACCAGGCAGAGTTTGAAAAGGCCCTGGGCCGCCAGACCATTGATGAGCTTAAGTTGTACGGGGAAACCCAGCAGCGCTCGATTGACGAATGCAAACGCGCGCTGCTGGCTTGAAAGACAGCGTCCGCCCGGCCACAGCGCATTCCATGCGCCGTCTAAAAGCCCCAGTGCCGGGCGAACGCTGGGCATGATAGGCAGCGACGGGGTCGCTGTCTTTCAGGCAATTCTGAACAAATCTTCTACTTGGCCGCCGCTTTCTCCAACTGCTCGACAATTTTGTCTTTGATCAACAGGCGCTTTTTCTTCAGCTTCTCCAGCTCCTCATCAGCGCCGCTCGAGGACTCAAGTTCCAGTACCTCCTTGTCGGCGCCGTCGTATTGGTGGAGCAGCGAATCCAGGTAGTTGTCGCCCGCCCTGCGCTGTTGAATGTCTTCCTTGGTGAAAGTCAGGTCCTGATACAGGTCGTGTTTCACTGGCATGGAGTACCTCCGCAAGTTGATCAATGACTGAATGCCCCTTGAAGCTAGCCCATCCGACGGGCTCTTGTCATGTTTGAGATCAACCTGTCGCGTTTGCGCCCCCGTTCGTCGCTGGGCAGACGATTTCATAAAACCTTTGGCGCACGCTGCCCTCCACTGTAGATCGTCACCCGATGGAGAACAGGTTCCATGAATCACGCTGCCAACGCTGTCGACACCCAGTGCATCAACACCATCCGTACCCTGGCCATGGACGCCGTGCAGAAGGCCAACTCCGGCCACCCCGGCACACCCATGGGCCTGGCGCCCGTCGGCTACACCTTGTGGAGCCGTTTCCTGCGTTACCACCCCGAACACCCCGACTGGCCCAACCGTGACCGTTTCGTGTTGTCGGTGGGCCACGCCTCGATGCTGTTGTATTCGCTGTTGCACCTGGCAGGCGTGGTGGAAATCGACGCTCACGGCAAGCGCTCCGGCCACCCGGCGATCAGCCTGGATGACATCAAGCAGTTCCGGCAGATGAGTTCCAAGACCCCCGGCCACCCCGAATACCGCATGACCACCGGCGTGGAAACCACCACCGGGCCACTCGGCCAGGGTTGTGCCAACAGCGTCGGCATGGCGATGGCCGAGCGTTGGCTGGCCAAGCGTTTCAACCATGACGACCGGGTGCTGTTCGACTACAACGTGTACACCCTGTGCGGCGACGGCGACATGATGGAGGGCATCAGCAGCGAGGCCGCGTCCATCGCCGGGCATTTGAAGCTGGATAACCTGTGCTGGATCTACGACAACAACACCATCAGCATCGAAGGCCACACCGAACTGGCCTTCAGCGAGGACGTGATCAAGCGCTTCCAGGCCTACGGCTGGCACACTTTGCACGTTACCGATGCCAATGACCTGCTGGCCCTGAGCGATGCCCTGGGCACCTTCCAGAAAAACACCGGCGCACCGACCCTGATCGTGGTCGACAGCGTGATCGGCTATGGCTCGCCGCACAAACACAACACGGCTTCGGCCCATGGCGAACCGTTGGGCGACGAGGAAATCCGTTTGACCAAAGCCGCTTACGGCTGGCCCGAAGATTCAAGCTTCCTGGTCCCGGATGAAGCGCGCACCGTCCTGCGGGATGCGCTGCTGTCGCGCAGCAAGCCGCTGTACGAGCAATGGACGCAAACCCTGTCCCACCTGGAACAATACGAGCCGGAACTGGCCGATGAGCTACGGCGCATGCGTGCCGGCGAGATGCCCGAGCATTGGCAGGACCAGTTGCCGAACTTTGCCAGCGATGCCAAGGGTGTCGCCAGCCGCGCTGCCGGGGGTGAGGTATTGAATGCGTTTGCCCAGCAGATCCCTTGGCTGCTCGGCGGCTCGGCAGACTTGTCGCCCTCCACCAAGACCAACCTGACGTTCGACGGTGCCGGGCGTTTCAGCGCCCAGAACTATGGCGGGCGCAACCTGCACTTCGGTATTCGCGAACACGCCATGGGCGCGATTGCCAACGGCATGGCGTTGTCGTACCTGCGGCCTTATACCTCGACATTCCTGGTGTTCAGCGATTACATGAAACCGCCGATTCGCCTCGCGGCAATCATGGAACTGCCGGTGGTGTTTGTGTTTACCCATGACTCGATTGGCGTCGGCGAAGACGGCCCCACCCACCAGCCCATCGAACACCTGACCCAACTGCGCGCCACTCCAGGCTTGCTGACCCTGCGCCCAGGCGACGCGAATGAAACCCTGGAAGCCTGGAAGATTGCCCTGGCCCAGACCCATCGCCCGACGTGCGTGGTGCTGTCGCGGCAGAACCTGCCGACCCTGGACCGCACGAAGTATGCAGCGGCAACGGGGACAGCACGTGGTGCCTATGTGCTGGCCGGTGCCGATAAGCCCCAGGTGATCCTGATGGCGACCGGCAGTGAAGTCAGCCTGGCAGTGGACGCCTATGAGCAGTTGAAGGCCGAGGGCGTGGCAGCGCAAGTGGTGTCGATGCCCAGCTGGGAACTGTTCGAAGAACAAGACCAGGCCTACCGCGACAGCGTGCTGCCGCCGGCGGTGAAGGCACGGCTGGTGGTGGAACAGGCCGGCCCCTTGGGCTGGGACCGCTACGTGGGGCAGACCGGCGCCAAGGTGGTGATGAACAGCTTTGGCGCATCCGCACCGCTGGCCAAGTTGCAGGCCAAGTTCGGCTTTACCCTGGAGAATGTGGTGAAGCTGGCGAAGGAGCAGGTCAAGCTCAACACCGCTGATTAACTGCGGGCATGCCTGGCGCGGCCTACCGAGGGGAAGCCTCGGTGCCGCGCCCTGCTCCTCACTTGCCGCCAGTGACATCCAGAAACGTCCCCGTAATGAAAGACGCCTCGGCGCTCGCCAGCCAAAGGATGGCCTGCGCCACTTCTTCAGGCTGACCGCCGCGCCCCATGGGGATCGAATCCTTCACCCGGTCAACCCGCCCCGGCTCTCCGCCGCTGGCATGAATATCGGTGTAGATGTGCCCGGGTCGAATACAGTTAACGCGGATTCCTTCCCGGGCAACTTCCTTGGCAAACCCGATGGTAAAGGTCTCAAGCGCGCCCTTCGACGCCGCGTAGTCGACGTATTCATTGGGACTGCCGAGCCTGGCCGATGCCGACGAGATATTCACCACAGAGCCGCCGCGCCCGTTGTGACGAAACGACATGCGTTTCACCGCTTGCTGGGCACACAGCATCGGCCCGATCGCATTCACCGCAAAAATCCGCTGCATCCGCTCGAAATCCAGGTCCTCGACCCGGGACTGCAACGCGTTGATCCCGGCGTTGTTGACCAGCACATCGATGCGCCCGAATGCCCGGTCGATCGCGGCAAACAGTTGGGCAACCTGCTGCGGTTCGGCGCTGTCGGCGCGCACCGCCAGCGCCCGGCGACCGGCGGCCTCGATATCCGCCACCACCGCGAGGGCAGCAGACTCATCGGAAACGAAACTGATCGCCACGTCGTAACCTTGTGCGGCAGCCAGCCGCGCGGTGGCGGCGCCTACGCCACGGCTTCCACCCGTTATCAGTATCAGCGGGGCCTGCGGGACGGTATCCATTGAGCGTACCTTTATGTGGTGGTGGGAAAATGCGTTGCCTGCTGTCAGCCGATCAAAATCGTGCCCGTGGCAATCACCACGCACGCCAGTACTTTTCGAACCGTCAGTGCCTCGCCAAGGAAGAAGTAGCCGATCAGCGCCGCAAACAACACACTGGTTTCACGCAGCGCCGACACCGCCCCCATGGGCGCACCGGTCATGGCGTAAATGATGATCCCGTAGGCCAACAGAGATACCAGCCCACCGGCGAAGGCCGTGAAAAACCCGGGCCGCACGCGGAACAAACTCGTTGGCCCACGCAGGCCGATATAGACCGCCGGCATCAACACGCCCCACAGCGCGCACATCCACACCGTATAGGCCATCGGGTCACCGGACAGGCGCGCGCCGATGCCGTCTGTCACGCTGTAGGCCGCGATGAAAACCCCGGTACCCAGGGCGTATGGGAGGCTGGGCACCGCCAGCCGGCGCCCTCTGAACGCCAGTGAAATGATGCCGCCCGACACCAGGGCAATGCCCAGCAGCGCGCTGGCCGAAACGCTCTCCCCGGCAAACACCGCTGCGCCAAGGGTGATCAACACGGGTGAAGAACCGCGTGAAATCGGATAGGTTTGCCCCAGGTCGCCGACCTTGTAGCTGCGCACCAGAAACAGGTTGTAGCCAACGTGCAGCACCGCTGACAACACCACATAGAACCAACTGGCCGGTGCCGGTGGCGCAAGGAACAAGGCAGTGGCGCCACTGGCAACCGCCACGGCCAGGCACATCACCGTCATCGACCAGAGCCGATCGGCGCCGCCACGCAGCAGCGCGTTCCAGCTGGCGTGCAGCAAGGCGGCGAAAAGGACCAGGAGAACGATGGGATAAGGCATGCGCCAATCCTAAGCAATCCGGCGCGTTAACTGAAACGAAGTCTGCTCATTGAATAATGAGCAAATCCTCATGCCTTACGCATAAGCCAGTCCGGCGTTCACAGCTTCCTGCATCAGCCAGTCACGAAAGCTGACAATGTGCGGCCGGGATTCGAGGCCTTTGGGGCAAACAAAATAATAGGCCACAGGCGATGGGAACGGCACATCGAACAGCTTGACCAAGCGTCCGTCGCCCAGCTCTGATTCCACGTGCCCGCTGCGCGCCAAGGCGATGCCCTGGCCGAGCAATGCCGCCTCGATCGTCATGTTGGTGTCCGCAAACCTGACACTTTCCTTGAGCGGCGAAACCCCAAGCCCCACGTGCTGAAACCAGACTTCCCATTTTGGCACCAGGTCGGCACCGTCTCGCGTCAACAGCGGGTAGCGCAGCAACTCGGCAGGCGCGTGCGGCATGCCAAAGCGCTTTAACAATTCTGGGCTCGCCACCGGGAAAATCTGTTCCCGGAACAGGAACTCCGAGTACAGCGCCGGGTAATTGCCATTGCCGAAGCGGATCGCCACGTCCGCTTCTGCGCTTGAGAAGTTGATGGCTTTGTCACTGGAGTCCAGCGTGACGAGAATTTCCGGATGCTGCTGGGCCAGGCTCGGCAAGCGTGGCAGCAGCCATTTCAGTGCGAAGGAATAGGTGGTGCTGACCTTGAGGCGTACCCGGCCCTTTTGCTCACGCAAGTCTGCGAGCGTGGCCTCAAGGTTCATGAAGAACTCCCGCACGATCGGCGCAAGGGCCGCCCCGGCGGGCGTCAGGCTGAGTGACTTGCCCCGCTGGAACAGCTGCAATCCCCACAGCTCTTCGAGGTGCTTGAGTTGATGGCTGACGGCACTCTGGGTGACGTGCAGCTCTTCTGAAGCCGAGGTGAAGGTGGCGTGCCGCGTGGCAACTTCAAAGGCGCGCAATGTCGAGGTCGGTGGCAGGTCTCGCATGGCATGGCTGCTCGGGCGGTCGCCCGCCTTTATGAATGAAAACTCATGATAGAGCATTCCAGTCGCCGGTCGACAGCGGCCCGCTATTGAGCTGCCACACACACCTGCTGAAACCACGCCGAAAAGTTCGGCCAGCGTTCATTCGTCGGGCCATTGTGCGACCAGTACCGAACCTGGCCCGTTTGTGACACGCAAAAGTAGTCGCCATTGTCTTCAATGAACGGCAGCCAGTCCTTCGGCACACCCATTTGATTCCAGGCGACCTGGGCGATTTCGAACAAGTCGAGATGGCTCGTGCCCGGCAGGATCACGGCGGGCTCGAGCGTCGCATTGGCGACGTCGCTGCCGCCCTTGAGGAATTCGACATAGGCAGCCGGGAACGGGAAGTTCAGGTTGCGCCCGGCCTTTTCGATTTCGGCATCGGTTGGAATACGGAACGGATCGGAGGTCATCGATAAAGTCCCTGGCTCGACGAAGTGGAGTGTGCTGAATACCACAGTTCAGCCTGCCGACACACCCTCAACCCAGTTGGAACCGCGCGGTATTGTCGCTCAATGCACGGCTGCCCTTGCTCAAGCTGTCCGCCGCCTGATTCACCGCCCGTGCGCCCTCAAGCAGGCGCCCTGCCGCCTGGTCAACCTGCTGGATATTGCCGCTCACCTCGTCTGCCGTCGCCGCCTGCTCCTCAACCGCCGTGGCGATCTGCGCCAAGGTATCGGTAACGCTCTGCACGGCACTGGCGATCTCGCCCAGCCGATGGCCCAGGCCGGTGACCGACTCGGCGTCGGTAACCGCCTGCTCACACGCCGCGCCCATCAGCGTCACCGCTTGGCTCACGGTCGAACGCAAGCTGTCGACCGTGCCGGCGATCTGCGCCGTGGAGGCCTGGGTGCGTTGCGACAGGCTGCGCACTTCATCAGCCACCACCGCAAAACCCCGGCCCTGCTCGCCGGCCCGTGCTGCTTCAATGGCGGCGTTCAGTGCCAGCAGGTTGGTCTGTTCGGCAATCCCGCGAATGGTGTCGACCACCGACTGAATTTGCTGCCCCTGCTGGCTGACGCGCTCCAGCGCATCGGAGGTGTCGGTCAAGCGCTGGTTGAGTTGCTGAATGCTGGCGGTGGTGCGCTGGCTATCGCGGCTACTGTCCTCGGCAATCTGCCGGGTTTTCTGCGCGCTGCCGGAGGCCTGCTCACAGCTTTTGGCGACGCCCAAGGAGGTCGCGGCCAATTGCGTGGCGGCGGCGGCAATCTGGCTGATTTGCTGTTGCTGGTCTTCCACTTCGGTGAGCGTGCTGCCCGATTGCGAGTTCAACATCAGCACCGCAGAGCCCAACTGCTGCGTCTCGTGATTGACGCCCAGAAGGCTGGTGCGCAACTGCACCACGGCCACGTTAAGTGCCGTGCTGATGGCGGCCAGTTCGTCACGCCCTTGCACCGCCACCTCCACGCACAGGTTGCCGTCGCGCAGCGATTCGGCCAGGGTGGTGATACCGCTGGCGCTGCGGCGGATCGACGCCTGCAAGCACACGAACAGGTACAGGGCCGCCAACGCCAACACGCTGAACGTCACCGCCACCGGGATAAATTGCTTAAGCGAGCTTTGGCGGTAGTAACCCAGGCGCGCATCCAGCGAGGTCAGCGATTGGGTGCGCAACGCGCCCAGGGTGCCGAGCATGCCATCCACACTGCGTTCAAAACCTGTGGTATCAAGCTTGATGGTGCCGCCAAACACGCCTTCGTCCAGGGTTTTCAGCTCATTATCCAGGCGTTGCACGCTGTCGTCGTATTGCACGATCCAGGCTTGCAGCCCCGGATATTGCTTGGCCTTGAGGGACATGGCCGCCTTGACCAACTGGTCGCGGGCATCGCCGATGCGCCCGCGCGAATCACGCATCTGCAACCGGCTTTGCAGGGTGAACTGCCCCGAGGCGATGGACGATTGCCCGACGCTCGCCATGCGCCCGATGCGCTCCACCAGGTCGGGCGTCTGCTGGGTGGAAATCTGCATCAACAGGTAGGTTTCAAGCCAGGGGTCGAGGATCAACCCGGTGTCCATGGTGATTTGCTCGCGCAGGGTTTGCATCGCGCTCAACGCAGACGTGAAGCGGTCGTAGCCATCCGGCCACCAACCCACCGCACGCAGGGATGGCGAGTCCATGCCCTTGACCGAGGCCTGCAATGCTTCAAAACGCGCGAGGGTGTCCACGCTGGCATTCTGGGCCTTCAGCGCCTCACCCAGAGCCTGTACGCTTTGCAGGATCAGCGGGAAGTTGGTGTCGACGGCGGTCATGGCCGCCTTGGCGGCGGGTGTCTGGTCATGCAGGATGTCCGCGGCTTTCCAGCGCGCAGCCAGGTTGCGCTGGGCGGTGAGTTGAGCGTCCAGGGTATCCAGCGCGAGCAGTTCACGCACACCGGATTGCTCGTTGGAGATCACCGT
Source organism: Pseudomonas sp. A125 (assembly GCF_055409485.1). Taxonomy (NCBI): domain Bacteria; kingdom Pseudomonadati; phylum Pseudomonadota; class Gammaproteobacteria; order Pseudomonadales; family Pseudomonadaceae; genus Pseudomonas; species Pseudomonas sp. A125. The sequence goes on along the minus strand of NZ_JBUZVP010000035.1, from coordinate 27,079 downwards.
CAGCTTGGTGCGGTACTCCTGCGCGATCATCCACAAACTACCCGCCAGGGGCAGCATGAACAGAAAAAACAGGATCTGAAACTTGCGCGCAAATCCAAAACGTCCGAGCAGGTGGATTCCTGGCGACAAAAGACTCTGCATGTCCGACTACTCCTAGAACCACTCGCCTGAGCGGCGAATAAAGCTTTTAAATGATTGGCGGCAAAATGCCATGTCATTGATTAAGCTGGCTCTAGCAAGAAGCGGACCGCTGTTGCCGGGCCCACAGATACGCGGTGCGTCACTCACTGCACAGTCAGGTATGCACAAAAATGGGGCGAAATAACTCAGTGCCCACAACAGCACTGTAACCGTGGGGGACTCTCACTCGCTCACAAAAGCCAACACCTTCTCCAGCATCCGATCACAGGCCTCAAGCTGCGCAACGCTGATGAACTCATCGGGCTTGTGCCCCTGGTCCATGCTGCCTGGCCCGCACACCACGGTGGGAATTCCCGCCTGATCAAACAACCCGCCTTCGCTGCCGAACGCTACCGTGCCGTATTCCCGCGAGCCGCAGAAACCGGCAACCCATTCAGCCGCCTGGCTCTGCACCGAGGTTGATAACCCCGGGTAGCTCGACAGTTCACTGAAGTTGATCGCGCACTGCGCACTCACCGCCTGCATCGCAGGCAACAACGTGTGTTCGGCATAACCGCGCAATTGGTTCGCAACGTGCCAAGGATTCTGCGCAGGTAGCGAGCGCACTTCAAAGTCAAAACTACAGTTTTGCGGCACGATATTCAGTGCCTTTCCGCCCGCGATCATCCCGGTTTGCACGGTGGAAAACGGCGGATCAAAACTCCCGTTGTGGTGTTGCGGTGCCTTGAGTTCTTCACCCAGCCGACCGAGTTCGAGAATCAACTGCGCGGCGTATTCAATGGCGTTCACACCCGACGGCGCATACGCCGAATGGCACGCCGCGCCATGCACCTCGCAGCGCATCGCCAGTTTGCCCTTGTGGCCCAGCACCGGCTTGAGTTCGGTCGGTTCACCGATCACACACAGCAGCGGCTTGACGGGCTTGGCGTGGAAGGCTTCGATCAGCGAACGCACGCCCAGGCAACCCACCTCCTCATCGTAGGACAGCGCGATATGCACCGGCATGCGCAGCGGCGCCCGCACCAGCGCGGGTACGCTGGCCAGCACACAGGCGATGTAGCCTTTCATGTCGGCGGTGCCACGGCCGTACAGCTTGCCATCCTTCTCGGTCAGTTCGAACGGCGCCACGCTCCAGCGCTGGCCGTCTACGGGCACCACGTCGGTATGACCCGACAGCACAATGCCCGGCACATCCGCCGGGCCGATGGTTGCCAACAGGTTGGCCTTGCTCTTTTGCTCGTTGAACAACAGCTCGCAGCTCACGCCGTGGTGCTGCAAGTAGTTGCGCACGAAGTCGATCAGCGCCAGGTTGGATTCGCGGCTGGTGGTGTCGAAGCTGACCAGTTGCGCCAACAGCTCACGGCTGTGGCTCATCGCTCGTCTCCCGGCACCGCGTAGCCCGGGGCAAATTGCGGGTTGATGGCACGGTCGATGTAGTCCTGCATTTGCCCGCGATAAGCCTGCCAGAGTTGGTCGAGGGCACTGATCGGAGCGTCTTCGGCCCAGTCCACCCGCAGGTTGACGATGGGCCACAAGTGGTCACCGACCACCACCAGCGCGGCGGAATGCACCGGCCCCGCTTCCCCGCCACCGGCTACGCCTGCGTGCATCGCGGCAAGCAGTCGGTCGGCGAGGTGCCCGGGCGTGCCTTCGAAGGCGCGCACCATGGCTTCGATCACGCCGGTATTGGCCAGCATGTTCCCCGCCGCCACGCATTGCTCACCGCTGACTGCGTGGTGAATGCCCAGGGTCTGCGCGCCGCTGAAATGCGCGGTTCTGCCGGCGCTGTCAATCACCGTCACCTGGCGATACTCGCTGTGGCTGTGCGGGGCGAGCACAGCCGCCAGGGCCTCACTGGGCGTCATGCCCTCGGCCAACAGGTCCAGGGTGTGCGGGCCGAGTGCCGGCAAGGTGATGTTCTGCGACGCTACCGCGCCCACGCCCGGGCGCAACCACGGGCAACGGGCGCCCACGGCAATGCTCGACGAGCTGATAGCAATACCCAGCTGGCCGGTTTCGGCACAGCGGGCGACAACCGAAAAGGTCATGGAGATTCCTGCCTGTGAGGGGTTAAATCAGTCGAGCAACGAAGGGTCGGCGTCGATCATCAACTGCTTCATTTCTTCAAAATGGCGTTGCGAGAAATCCGTGATGCCTTCCCAGCCCCGCGCGGTTTTTTCGGCCACTTCGTCAGACAGAACCCGCAGCGGTTGGCCGGTAGACCACGCCGTAACGAGGATCTGGCAGGCACGCTCCAGGGTCCAGATATCGTCGAATGCCTCACCGATGGACGTGGCGGTGACCATCACTCCGTGGTTGCCCATCAACAAGCGGCGCTTGCCGTCCAGCAACCCGGCCAGGCGCTCGCCTTCGGCCTCGGTGTCGGCCATGCCGCCGTACAGTTCGTCCACCGCCACGCGATTGAAATAGCGCGCGGTGTTCTGATCGATCGGCGGAATATGCGGGTTGGCCAGGCACGCAACGGCGGTGGTGTAAACCGGGTGCAGGTGCAGCACGGCGCGGGTTTGCGGCAACAACCGATGAATCTGCCCGTGGATCGACCAGGCGGTGGAATCCACGTCGGGATGCTCGGCGCCGCTGGCGTCGTCGGCGTGCAACAGCAACAGGTCACTGGCCCGGATACGCGAGAAGTGCTTCCACTTCGGGTTGAGCAAGAACTGTTTGCCGTCGGCTGATACCGCCGCGCTGAAATGGTTGGCCACCGCCTCATGCATGCCTAGGTGCGCAACGATGCGAAAAGTCGCCGCCAGGTCGATGCGGGTTTGCTCTTCAAGTGATAACGCCATGTAGCTTTCTCCGCAGGGCAATTGGATGGCGAGGGGTTTATTGTGGCGAGCGAGCTTGCTCGCGCTGGACTGCGCAGCAGTCCCATTCGCTTGGATAACGCGAAGGGGCCGCTTCGCGGCCCAGCGGGAGCAAGCTCCCTCGCCACAACAAGCTCGGTCGCCACAGGTTCGGTGCGTACCGTTAAGAGAGCACGCTTGTGATCAGGACTTGGGCATCAGCTCGGCAATGTCGGCATCGGTAGGCGCCTGGAAGTTGTATTTCTTGAGCAAGGCGGCGTATTCAGGGGTGGCGCTGAATTTCTTGATGCCTTCGACCAAGGCATTCTTCACGTCGTCATTGCCCTTCTTCACACCAAAGCCGTTCAGCACCGGGTAGATCAAGGTGTCGGAAGAAATCACCACGCGGCCGCTGAGTTTGTCGGCCGCGCCACGCGCTACTGCGGCGTCGGTGATCTGCGCTTCAACGGCATGGGCCAGCAAGGCCTGGGTGGTTTGTGGGTCGGTGCTGTACTCGCTGATCGCGATCGGCTTCAGGCCCTTCTTCACACAGTACTCATCCGACAGCTTGTGCATCTGCGCCAGCCAGGACGTGGCGCCCATCGAGCCGATCTTGTGGCCGCAGAACTCTTCCGGGGTCTTGGGCTGGAACTCGCTGCCCTTGAGGGTCAGGATCGATTCGCCGCTTTTGAGGTAGGGAATCATGTCGATGACCTTCACCCGCTCGGCGGTAATGTACATCGAGGAGTTGGTCACATCGAACCGGCCCGCCTGCAACCCGGTGATCAGGTTGGGAAAGCGTGTGTCGAGGGTCTCGACGGTGCGGCCCATGGTCTTGGCCAGGCCAACCATGAACTCGATGTCAAAGCCTGCGGGCTTGTTGTTATCCATGTATTCATAGGGAAAGAAGGTCAAATCGGAACCGGCGACAATTTTCCCGTCTTTCTGGAAGGCCGAAGCCGCCAACGACGTCATTGCAACCGCAGCGCCCAGCAGGCACACGGCAATAGGGCGAGCAATCATATGAAACGCTGTCATGGTAATACCCTGCAAGGTGAGAAGAAGGTTAGGCGGTGGGTGAATCCTGGCCGGCCTGTTGCACAAAGAAAGAGGCGCCACGGGGCTTTTGCGGCAAGCGCATGTGATTGTCCGTGGAACGCACCAAGCCACTTTCCTGACCGGCGACCATCAGGCCGGCGTGTGCGCTGGGCAGCGGGTTTTCGCCGAATGGCAACGCGTCTTCAGCGGCGTATACACCGATGAACAGAGTGCGCGGCAGTTCAGTCTCGTTAGGGCTTGAAGCATGCAAAAGTCGGGTGTGCATGAAGCACACGGAACCGGCCGGCCCATAACAGGCAACCGGGTTCTGGCACAGGTCGTCGACCACCGCGGCCTCCACCGCGCCGGTAAAGCGCTGCTCGTGCCAGTGCGACCACAGCGGGCCTTTGTGGCTGCCGGGAATTACCGTCAGCGGGCCATTTTGCGGAGTGACTTCACTGACCATCAGCAACGCCGTAACGATGTCGTCGTTGCTGTGAGGCGTGAACAAAAAGTCCTGGTGCCACTTAACCTGTGTGGCGGTGTGGGGCAGTTTCGAGTTGATCTTGCTGTGGTGAAAGCGCGTGCCGCCGGCCCCGATCAGTTGCGCAGCAATCTGCGCCATTCGCGATTGCAATGCCACGCGCTGGTACGCCGGCGAAATCTCGGTGGGCGAACTCACCCGGCGCAGCGAGGGATGATCCGGGCGGTGGTCGCCTTCCAGGTCAAAACGCGCACGGCCATCTACCGTTTCACCCCAGCCCTGGTCGTGGCTACGGCTGTCTTCTACCCACTGGTCGAAGTCGTGCTGCAACGCGGCCACGTCTGCAGCCGACAGCACGTCTTGCACCACCAGGAAGCCGTCGCGGTGGAACTGTTCAATTTGCGCTTGCTCGATCATGTTGTTGCTCTCTTGTCGCTCGAACGTTAAGGGAGTCACGCCAGCGAGACGTCCTTGAGGAACGCCTCGACACGTGGGTTTTCGCCGCTGCGCAGCGCCTGCGGGGTGTCGTCGCACACCACCCGGCCCTTCTCCATGAACACGATCCGGTCGGAGACCTTGAACGCGAAATTCATCTCATGAGTGACGATGACCATGGTGATGCCCTCTTGGGCCAGGGCTTCGATGACTTGCAGTACTTCGTTGACTTTTTCCGGGTCGAGCGCCGAGGTGGGCTCGTCAAACAGCATGATTTGCGGGCGCATCATCAGGGCGCGGGCAATGGCCACGCGCTGCTGCTGGCCACCGGAAAGCTGGTGCGGGTACTTCCAGGCGTGGTCGAGCATGCCGACCTTGTGCAGCAGCGCGTAGGCCTGTTGCTTGAGCTCTTCGACACGCCCGAGGCGGTGGTACTTCGGCGCCATCAGCAGGTTGTCGAGCACGCTCAGGTGCGGGAACAGGTTGAAGCTCTGGAACACCATGCCGATGTTCAGACGGTGCTCGGCGTGCTCCACGTACTGTGGTTTTTGCGCGCCGACTTTGTTCAGGTGAATGAACGGCTGGCCATTGATTTTGATCTCGCCGTTATCCAGTTGCTCCAGGCCGTTGAGCAGACGAATCAGCGTGGTCTTGCCGGAGCCCGAAGGCCCGATCACCGACACCATTTCGCCGGGCTGGATCTGCAGGTTGACCGAGCCCAGCACTTCCACATCGTTGTAGGCTTTATGCAGCCGCGAAGCCTGCAGTGCCGGGCCTTCGGTGCTGGCCGGGCGCTGCAGGGCGACACGCTGTTGGGTCGCCAGCGCCAGCACTTCGGCATCGGGCACCCGAGAGACGTTGCGCTGGTTGACGTCGAGAAAACGCTCCAGGCGCTTGAGCAGGAAGTCGAACACCGTGACGATAAACACGTAAAAAAACGCCACCGCCGCCATCGTCTCGATCACCAGGAAGTTTTGCGAGTACAGGCGTTGGCCGACCATGAGAATCTCGGTCAGCGAGATCACCGACACCAGGGAGGTGAGCTTGACGATGGAGATGTATTCGTTCGCCAGCGACGGCAACGCCACCCGCAAAGCCTGCGGAATCACCACCCGCCACTGGATCCCGAAAAACCTCAACCCCAGCGCCCGCGCAGCCTCGCCCTGGCCCTTGGGAATCGACAACAGGCCGCCCCGATGAATCTCGGCAACGTAGGCGGTTTCGCAGATCACCAGCGCCAGCAGGCCGGCCCAAAACGGGTCTGCCAGAATCACTGAAGTGGCGGGAATCGCCTGCGGCAGGTTGTAAATGAAGATCAGCAGCACCAGCAGCGGCAGGCTGCGGAACAACCAGATGTAGCCCCGCGCCGGCAGGCTGATCAGCGCGTGTTTGGACTGCTTGGCCAGGGCCAGCAGGAAACCCAGGGCAATACTCAGGACCCATGTCAACGAACTGAGCTGGATAACCGTCCATGTTGCCCGCCAGAACTCGGCATCGGCCAGCAAACCAAACATGTAGTTCCAGTTGAAAGTCATCGTCACTGTGCTCGACAAAAAAAATGAAAATGCCCACCGAATGCTCAACGTGAAGGTCGAACCCTGATCTGCACCGATGGACTGAGATTCGTGGGAGGAGGCCCTTGGGGTCAATTCGTAAAAGCCGGCCTATTGGGTAGGGAGAACCTACGCAGCGTCACCGTTCCCTGGGTGGCGACTGGACTGTCAAAACAGCTTGACTCGTATTGGTGCGACGCCGTGTGCGCAATGCAACCAGCGCCATCTTTTGGTGCAATGCGAACACAACCCTCTGTAGGAGCTGGCTTGCCAGCGATGGCATCGCCTCGGTGTATCTGCAAGCCCCAGGTGCCCGCATCGCAGGCAAGCCAGCTCCCACAGAAAAGCAGGAAAGCAGTGCCTCAACTCACGCTGTTGAGGGTGCGCACCGCATGGGCATCGAAAAAGCTCGGGGCGGCCATGCCCGGGATGTACTGGTCTGAAACGAACATGCGGCAACGCTCGGCAAAGGCCGACACCACACGCGACAACTGGGTATTGCTCGCGGTGGCATAGCCCAGCTGCATGGGCCGGTGCGGGCCGGACAACCGCAGGCGGATCAAACGCTTGCCATCCTGGGAAAGGTTGGCCTTGGGCCGGGCATTCGCGAAGGAATAGCCGATACCATTGGCCACCATCGAGCGCACGGTTTCCAGGTTGCTGGAGCGCATGATGATGTTCGGGGTGGTGCCCGCCTGCATAAAGAAGCTGAGGAAATATTCCCGGCTCCAGGGCGTGTCCAGCAGCACCACCGGGTAATCCTCAAGGTCGAGCATGCTCACGGCCGACAGGCTCGCCAGCGGATGGTATTCGCCCACCATCACATACGGCGGCAATTGCGCCAGCGGCTGGAAGTCGATGTCGTCACTGGTCACCAGGTCGTAGGTCAGGGCGATATCGATCTCGGCGCTGCGCAGCTTTTCCAGCATTTCCTCGTGGTTGCCTTCGACTTGCGTGAGGCGTACACCTGGAAACGCGCGGCCAAAACCGAACACCAGCTCGGGGGTGATCATCGGCGCCAGCCATTCCAGGCAACCCACCCGCAACGGGCCCCGCACCGTGTTCAGCGACTCGGAGGCGATGGTGTAGAGGTTGGTCATCTGCTCCAGGATCAGCTTGGCCTCTTGCATCACCTGGCGCCCCACCGCCGTGAGGGAAATGCCCTGGGCGTGGTGGCGCACAAACAGCTGGATGCCCAGCTCGGCCTCCATGTGGGTGATCGCCGCCGAGATAGACGGTGACGACACATGAATGCGTTCAGACGCCGCACTGATGCTGCCTGCCTCACCGGAAGCCACGAAATATTCCAGTTGGCGCTGGGTAATACGACTGAGCATCACGCCTCCACATCATCAATAAGCTGACGCCAAGCGGGCGTCGACGGCCTTGACGGTGACGTTGCATGGTTCATGCCGGATGCCGTTTTGGCCTTACGCGGGCGCTCGGCTACGGCGCTTCGGTTTTGCCTAAGCATTACCTCGCGCAAATGCTGGTTTCGCGCGGGCGGGGCCAATGTGAAGCTGGGTTTATTCCGCTCCCCAAGAGTTGCCAGCAATGCCCACCCATACCCGTATTCGCATGTTCAACACCCGGCAGACTTACCCCAACCAGTCGCTGGACAACGACTTGTGCCAGGCCGTGCGCGCCGGCAACACCATTTATGTGCGTGGCCAGATCGGCACGGATTTCCAAGGCAACCTGATTGGCCTGGGCGACCCACGCGCGCAAGCCGAGCAGGCGATGAAAAACGTCAAGCAACTGCTGGAAGAAGCCGGCTCCGACCTGTCGCATATCGTAAAAACCACCACCTACCTGATCGACCCGCGCTACCGCGAACCGGTGTACCAGGAGGTCGGCAAATGGCTCAAAGGCGTGTTCCCGATCTCCACCGGCCTGGTGATTTCCGGCCTGGGCCAGCCGGAATGGTTGATGGAGATTGATGTGATTGCCGTGGTACCGGATGACTGGAACCCTGGCCAACCGGCATGAGCCGGTCACTTCACGAGCAGGAGGTTCCCATGCCCCGCACTGTGTACTTCCTCAACGGGCCCAACGCCAACCTGTATGGGCTGGACAAAAACGGCACCTACGGCAGCGAAAGTTTCGCCAGCATCGAGGCGCGTTGCCAGCGCCACGCGACCGAACTGGGCCTGACCCTGGAGTTTCGCCAGAGCAACCATGAAGGCGTGCTGGTGGACTGGATTCAGGAAGCCCGGCTCAACGCCCACGCGATCATCATCAACGCCGCCGGCCTGACCTACAGCTCGGTGCCGATCCTGGATGCGCTGCTCGCGTTCGACGGCCCGATCATCGAAGCGCACATGAGCAACATCTGGAAGCGCGAGCCGTTCCGGCATCACTCCTATGTGTCCAAAGCCGCCACCGGCGTGATCGCAGGCCTCGGCGCGCTGGGCTATCGGCTGGCCCTGACGGCGGTGGCCGAGCTGCTGGAGGCGGATTAAGGCGCTTTGGTTTTGCCTAACCTCTACGTTCAAAAAGCATAATTTGCGGCCGGCCGGCGCTTGATCACACTGGCACCTGTCGATGGTTGCTTATCATTAGGAAGCTCACATGTCAGTTGAAACAATCAACACCCTGGTGGTCGGCGCAGGCCAGGCGGGGGTCGCCATGAGCGAGCATCTGTCACTTATGGGCGTGCCGCACATCGTGCTGGAGCGCAGCCGCATCGCCGAGCGCTGGCGGTCGGAACGCTGGGACTCGCTGGTCGCCAATGGCCCGGCCTGGCACGACCGTTTTCCCGGTATGAAATTCGAGGGCATTTCCCCCGAGAGCTTCCCGCCGAAGGAGCGCATGGCGGCATACTTTGAAGAGTACGTGAACATGCTGAAGGCGCCGGTGCGTACCGGCGTCGAAGTGCAGCAAGTGGAACGCCACACCGGCCGGCCCGGGTTCAAGGTGACCACCTCGGCGGGGGTGATTGAAGCGGCTAATGTGGTGGCAGCCACCGGGCCGTTTCAACGCCCGTCCATCCCGAACCTGGTGCCCAGCCACGCCACGGTTCAACAGCTTCATTCCTCCACCTACAAGAACCCCGGCCAGTTGGCCGAGGGTGCGGTGCTGGTGGTAGGCGCAGGTGCATCAGGCTCGCAAATTGCCGAAGAACTGCAAAAAGCCGGGAAGAAAGTGTACCTCTCGGTGGGCGAACACTATCGCCCTCCCCGCGCTTACCGTGGCCGGGATTACTGCTGGTGGCTGGGTGCGTTGGGCCTGTGGGATGAGGTCAAGACCCAGCCGAAAAAGAAGCATGTGGCGTTTGCCGTCAGTGGCTATGAAGGCGGCAAGACGGTCGACTTCCGCCGCCTGGCGCACATGGGCATCACGCTGGTCGGCGTCACGCGCTCGTGGGATAACGGCGTGATGGAGTTTGAGCCGGGCCTGGCGGCCAACGTGGCAGAAGGTGATCGTGCCTACTTCGATGTGCTGCGCGATGCCGACGCCTATATCGAACAAAACGGCCTTGAGTTTGCGCCGGAGCCGCAAGCGTGGGAATTGCTGGCTGACCCGCAGTGCCTGGTGAACCCGATCATGAGCCTGGACTTGGCCGCCGCCGGCGTGACCACGATTCTGTGGGCCACCGGCTTCAGCTTCGATTTCAGCTGGTTGAAGGTGAATGCGTTTGACGAAAAAGGCGAGCCTTTCCATAAGCGCGGGATCTCGGCAGAGAGCGGGATTTACTTCTTGGGTTTGCCGAACCTGGTGAACCGTGCGTCTTCGTTTATCTATGGGGTGTGGCACGATGCGAAGTATGTGGCAGACCATATCGTCTTGCAGAACGACTACAAGGCATATCGCAAGCCTTGACTCACTGGCGCCCCTCCTGCATTCCCGGCAGACTGCCCGCATCGAGTTGAATCATTGCGGGGAACAACAGAATGGATCGGCTGGCGGCTATGGAAACCTATGTCTACGTGGTTGAGACCGGTTCTTTTTCTGCAGCGGCCAGGCGCCTGGACGTCGGGCAACCCGCCATTTCCAAAACCATCGCACAACTGGAAGAACACCTGGGTGTGCGCCTGCTGATCCGCTCGACGCGCGGGTTGACGCCCACCGAGGCCGGCACGCTATTTTTCGAGCACGCCAAAAAAGTCATCGAGGGCGCAAACGAAGCAGAGCTCGCCGCTCGCGGGTCGGCTGCCGGGCTCACCGGCACCTTGCGTATTTCGGCGGCGACCACGTTCGCCCGGCTGCACATTCTTACGCACCTTGGCGAGTTCCTGGCGCTGCACCCTTTGCTGGATGTCGACCTGCGGCTGGATGACCGCTCGATGAACCTGATTGAAGAAGGCATCGACGTGGCCTTGCGCATGGGCGACCTCAGCGACTCGAACCTGACCGCGAGAAAAATCGCCCAGTGCCGACGGTTCGTGATGGCGACGCCGGCTTACTTCCAGCGGCGCGGCGTACCTGATTCACCCGCCAACCTGGTCGACCACGAAGCCGTGATCTACACACTGGGGGGCGGTGGCACCGCGTGGTCATTCAAAAAGGCGGGAGCCGAGCAGCCTGTCGTGCTGCGCGGCCGAATACGGGTGAGCGCTGCCGAGGGCGTGCGTACGGCGGTGTTGTCGAACTACTGCCTCACCGTCTCGTCAGAGTGGATGTTTACACCCGAGCTAGCGAGTGGCGAGGTGGTAGCGGTGCTTGGGGACTGGTCACTGCCCGACCTGAACCTGTGGGCAATATTCCCCACCGGCCGAATGGCAAGCGCCAAGGCCCGTGCCTTTGTCGACTTTGTCGAGCAGTTGATGGCGCGCCGTTAACCGCGTAGCGCGGGAAGCAGCTCGCAAGGATCCGGACGACGGGTGTAGTCCGGGTTGACCTCAGCGTAAGTGATCACGCCGTCCTGGCCGATCACGAAACGTGCCGGCATTGGCAACACCCACGCCGGGTTGTTGTTGAAGGCCGGCAGGTCGTTGCCGAACGATTTGTACAGGGCCACCAGGTAGTCGGGCAACGTGAAACGCAGGCCGAAGGCATCGGCAACCTCGCTCAGGGTGTCGGACAGGATCGGGAAACTCAGCTTGTTCTCGCGCACTGATTTGCGGCTGTTCACGCTGTTCTGTGGAGAGATCGCCACCAGGCTTGCGCCCAGCTCACGGAACGCTGGCAACGCCTCTTCCAGCGCTTGCAGTTCCATGTTGCAGTACGGGCACCACACGCCCCGGTAGAAGGTAATCACCAGCGGGCCGTTGGCCAACAATTCCACTGAGGACACAGGGTTGCCGTCCGGGTCGTTGAGCTTGAATGCAGGGGCTTTGTCGCCGACCTTCAGCGCGCGTTCGGCCTGCCCGGTGGCGATCAGCTCTGCAGTGGCGCGTTTCATGATCACGTGGACTTGAGGGGGCGCGTTGTAGGGCGGCTTGCCGGCCACGAAGTCAGCGTTGAAGGCATCGAGTTTTGCTTGAAGAGTCATGTTCAGTTCCTGGGGTTGGACGCTTGGATATTTCGCCAGACAAGCATTCCTTTTTGCAGGACGCGGCAGTAGAGAGACCGCAAGCATAGGAATTATTCTTCGGGGGAATGCAAACTTTTCTTGCCGGTGAAAGCCAGCCCGAGCCGCTGAGAACCTCAAGCAGTGGGCACCAGGATCCAAGCCACTTCTTGCAAAATAATCCGCCCCGCCTCAATATTAAAAGCAATTGCTTGGTTAATTAACCCCAAGCCTGACGCCCATGCCATTCGCCGGGTTCCACACCGCGAACGCATTACAAGGAATCGTTGATGCACACCCAAGACAGCAGCTGGGGCGAGTTGCTCCGCGGCAAGAACGCCACCCGCTCCATCGCGCTTTCAGGCGGCATCGCGCTGTATGCCACCAACACGTACATCGCCACCACTATCCTGCCGTCGGTGGTCGCCGAGATCGGCGGCCTGGAGCTGTATGCATGGAGCACCACGCTGTATGTGGTGGCCTCGATCCTCGGCTCGGCCCTCACCTCCAAGCTGCTGCAACGCACCGGTCCACGGCTGGCATATGCGCTCGCAACAATGGTGTTCATGGTTGGCGTGTTGATATGCGCCATGGCGCCGAGCATGCCGGTGATGCTGGCCGGGCGCTTCATTCAGGGCCTGGGCGGCGGGATGTTGCTGGCGTTGTGTTATTCGATGATCCAGTTGGTGTTTGAAGAACGCCTGTGGCCGCGTGCAATGGCGCTGGTGTCCGGGATGTGGGGCGTGGCGACGCTGGTCGGGCCCGCAGTGGGTGGGGTCTTCGCCGAGATGGACGCCTGGCGTTTCGCCTTCGGTGCGATGGTGCCGGTGAGCCTGGCGTACATGGTACTGACCAGCCGTGCGCTGCCCCCACGTGACACCGCCGCGACCGCTACCGCCCGTTTGCCGGTGCCGCAGTTGGTGCTGTTGGCCGGCGCGGTGTTGGCGGTGTGCGCGGGCAGCGTCTCGCCGCTGCCGAGCTGGAACCTGCTGGGCATCGCGACCTGCGCGGTGCTGGTGTGGCTGCTGATCCGCAAGGAATCCAACGCCACAATCCGTCTTTTGCCCAGGGATGCGCTGAAGTTCAGCACCCCGCTCTGCGCGCTGTATGCGACCACCTGTTTGTTGATAATTGGCATGAGCAGCGAGATTTTCATGCCGTACTTTCTGCAGCACCTGCATGGCCAGTCACCGCTGATCGCCGGCTACATGGCGGCGCTGATGGCTGCGGGTTGGACCGTATCGGAAATCCTCAGCTCGGGCTGGACCGGCCGTGGTGCACACCGCGCCATCCTCGCGGGGCCGCTGTTTATTGTGGCCGGGTTGGTGATACTGGCAATCACTACGCCGATCGCCGGCGAGGGGGACTGGACGCTGTTGGCGCCTATTTGCCTCGGGCTGTTCCTGGTGGGCTTTGGTATTGGCCTGGGCTGGCCGCATCTGCTGACGCGCATCCTGCAGGTGGCCTCCGAGCAGGATAAAGACACGGCGGCCTCCTCGATCACCACCCTGCAACTGTTCGCCATGGCCATGGGCGCGGCGCTGGCGGGCGTGATCTCGAACATGGCCGGTATCGACGACGTGGCGAGCAATGTCGGCATCGCCAACGCGGCGCGCTGGTTGTTCGCGTTGTTTACCCTGGCACCGGTGTTGGCCCTGGTGATGGCGCTGCGGGCAACGCGGACGCAGGCCGGCGTCGGGGAGGAACTAACGGTGTCTTGAGACTGGCCCTGCGTTGGCACCTCACGCTCCCTTCTGAAAAGCCCTGAATGCCAGGGCTTTTTTGCGTCTGCACTATTTTCTCCAAGTCACTTTCATTATGAAACCCACTATGCAATATTACTCCCGTAATATTTAGCAACAGGTTTGGAGAGCATTATGAAAAAAGCCAGCTTCCAGCCCATGCCCTGCCCGGTCGCCCGTGCCCTGGAGCACATCGGTGATGGCTGGAGCCTGTTGATCCTGCGGGATGCGTTCTACGGGCTGCGCCGTTTCGATGAATTCCTGACCAGCCTGGGGATCGCCTCAAACACCCTGACCCGCCGCCTGAACACGCTGGTGGTCAGCGGTTTGCTGGAGCGGCGCCCGTACCAGGACAACCCGCCGCGTCACGAATACCACCTGACCGAAGCCGGCCGCGACTTGCGCCAGGTCATCCTCACGCTGATGGCCTGGGGTGCGCGGCATGCCGAGGGCTCGACCAAGGTGTTTCTCGCCGACGAAGCCACCGGGCGCCCGGTGCTACTGGGCTTGATGGACGCCAACACCGGCAAGCCCATCACCCGCGATAGCCACCGTGTACATGTCGCTGCCGATGCCGAACCGTTGACCCTGTGGCGCGCGCGAACCGGCCGCGCCTACGCCGAAAAAGACCAACTGGTCAGCCCCTTCCCCCACTAAGACTCAATGAGGTCATTTCGCCATGGACGCTCACACCAGCGCTGTGCCCGAACCCACGAAAACATCCCGGCGCAAACAGGTGCTGCGCCTGGGCCTGCTGACCCTGGCCGTGGTGGGTGGCGTGTGGTACGCGAGCCACTGGTGGTTGGTCAGCCGCTTTGTCGAAGACACCGACGACGCGTACGTGGGCGCGGATGTGACGGTCATCAGCGCCAAGGTGCCAGGCTATATCAGCGAAGTGACCGTGCTCGACAACCAGTTCGTGCACGCCGGTGACGTGCTGGCCCGCATTGATGTGCGCGACTACCGCACGGCCCTGGCCAAAGCCGATGGCGCCGTGGCCGCGCAACAGGCCTCGCTCGCCAACCTGGACGCCACCGAACAACTGCAACTGGCGGTGATCAACCAGGCCAAGGCCCAGATCGACGCTACCGACGCCGAAACTCAACGGGCCAGCGACGATCAGGCGCGTTACCAGAACCTGGTGCGCAGCCAGGCGGTGTCGGTCGAAAGCGCGCAACGGGTCAACGCGGTGTGGAAGACCGCCCGCGCCGATCACTCCCGGGCGCAAGCCGGGTTGATGGCGGCCAACCGGCAAATCGACGTGATTGAAACCCAGCGCGGCCAGGCCCGCGCCGCGCTGCAACAGGCCCAGGCCGAGCGCGACCAGGCACAACTGAACATCAGCTACACCGAACTGCGTGCCCCGGTGGACGGCTATGTGGGCAACCGTCGCGCCAGGGTCGGTGCCTACGCCGCGGCCGGCAGCCAGTTGATCTCGGTGGTGCCGGCGAAAGGCTTGTGGGTAGACGCCAATTTCAAGGAGGACCAACTGGGGCGCCTGCAAATTGGCCAACGCGTGAATATCCGCGCCGATATCCTGCCGGGCCGCGAATTCCACGGGCACATCGAGAGCCTGGCCCCCGCCACTGGAGCGCAATTCAGTGTATTGCCGCCGGAAAACGCCACCGGCAACTTCACCAAGATCGTGCAGCGCGTGCCGGTACGTGTACGGCTCGACAGCAACGATGCTGACTTTGGCGCCCTGCGCCCGGGGCTGTCGGTGATGGCCCGGGTCAACACCGATGAGCCGTTCGACGACCAGGCCAGCGCACTCAAGGCCCAGCTATGAACAGCCCGTTGCCCACCCTCAGCACATCACAAAAGGTCGCGGCCTTCGCCACCATGTGCGTGGGCATGTTCATCGCCTTGATCGACATCCAGATCGTGTCCGCCTCGCTCAAGGACATCGGCGGCGGGTTGTCTGCCGGTGCAGACGATACCGCATGGGTGCAGACCGCCTACCTGATCGCCGAAATCATCGTCATCCCCATGTCGGGCTGGCTGTCGCGGGTGATGAGCACGCGCTGGCTGTTTGCGGCATCGGCAGCCGGGTTTACCCTCACCAGCCTGCTGTGTGCGATGGCCTGGAACATCCAGAGCATGATCGCGTTTCGCGCCTTGCAGGGTTTTTTGGGTGGCTCGATGATCCCGTTGGTGTTCACCACCGCGTTCATGTACTTCAACGGCAAGCAACGGGTGATCGCCGCCTCCACCATCGGCGCCATCGCGTCCCTGGCGCCCACACTCGGCCCTGCGGTCGGCGGCTGGATCACCGATATTTCCTCCTGGCACTGGCTGTTCTACATCAACCTGGTGCCCGGCCTGTTCGTAACCTTTGCGGTGCCGATGCTGGTCAAGGTCGACCGCCCCAACCCGTCGCTGCTCAAGGGTGCCGACTACACCGGCATGGCGTTGATGGCGGTGTTTCTCGGCTGCCTGGAATACACCCTGGAAGAAGGCCCGCGCTGGAACTGGTTCAGTGACAGCACCATTTCCACCACCGCCTGGATCGCCGCCATCAGTGGCGGGCTGTTTATCTGGCGCTGCCTGGAAATCAAGGAGCCGATTGTCGATTTGCGCGCCCTGCGGGATAGAAACTTCGCCCTGGGCTGCCTGTTTTCGTTCATCACCGGTATCGGCATTTTTGCCACCATCTACCTCACGCCGTTGTTTCTCGGCAGGGTGCGCGGGTACGGCTCGCTGGATATCGGCCTGGCGGTGTTTTCCACGGGGATATTCCAGTTACTGGCGATCCCGGTGTACGCGCTACTGGCCAACCGCTTCGACTTGCGCTGGATCCTGATGTTCGGCTTGTCGCTGTTTGCCCTGTCGATGTGGGACTTCTCCCCTATCACCCACGACTGGGGCGCCAAGGAGTTGCTGCTGCCCCAGGCCATACGCGGGTTTGCCCAACAAATGGCGGTGCCGCCCGTGGTCACGCTTACCCTTGGCGCGCTGGCTCCCGACCGGCTAAAACTCGCCTCGGGGCTGTTCAACCTGATGCGCAACCTCGGCGGTGCCATTGGCATCGCGGCCTGCGCCACGGTACTGAATGACCGCACCAATTTGCACTTCTTGCGCTTGGCCGAGCATCTGAACATCCAGAACGAATCGATGAATGTGTGGTTGGAGCAGCTTTCCGGCAATGCCCAGTTGCTGGGGCAAAACAGCCTGGACGCCAGCCAGTTCGCGCTGCATCAACTGTGGGCGCTGACCTGGCGCGAGGCGCAGACGCTGACCTATGCGGATGCTTTTTTGATGATCATGGTGTGCTTCATCGTCGCCGTGTTGCTGGTGCCCCTGATGCGCAAGGTGCAGCCGCCGAAGCAGCCGACGGCGGATGCGCATTGAAGATGACGGCACCCACGCCACGCAGGGTGCCGCATCATCGTGCCGGTGGCGTATCCGTCCGTGGTACGAGCAATGCAAGCACGCAAGCCAACAGAAGAAACATGCCACTCACGATAAAAGTGGCCTGGTAGCCAGCCCCGTCATACAACACGCCCCCTAACGTCGCGCCGAGGGTGATAGCCAACTGAATGACAGCCACCATCAGCCCTCCTCCGGCTTCGGCATCCTGAGGCAATGTGCGCGATAACCAAGTGAACCAACCCACAGGCGCGCACGTAGCAACCAGCCCCCACACGCCCAGCAAAACGGCTGTAGCCAGCATTGAACTGCCATAGACTATTAACGCCATGGCAATGCCCGACATCAACAGCGGAATCAGCGTCAGCACTCGATAAAGACTGCGGTTCAGCAATGAACCGATCAGCATCGTACCCGCCAACCCGGCCATCCCGATGATCAGCAGTAGCAGGGATAAACCCGACACATCAACGCGGGTCACCGACTCAAGGAACGGGCGCAGATAGGTGAATAGCGCGAACTGCCCCATAAACAAAAATGCCACTGCCGCCATGCCCAGAAAGACGTTGAGGCGACCCAACAACCGAAAGACATCAACAGCAGACCCAGGCTCATCTTGACCAGGCATTTTCGGCAGGGTGAAGGCTTGCCAACACAGCGCCAGAGCCGCGAGTGGAACCACGCAAAAAAATGCACCTCGCCAGCCGATCAGTCCGCCCATAAAACTGCCAATCGGCGCTGCGACCGCCGTGGCGAGTGCGGTACCGCCCTGGATCAACGCGATGGCTTTAGGCACGAAAGGCTTAGGTGCAATCCGCATCATGACCGCGGTCGACATTGCCCAACTTCCTCCGATCGCTATGCCCAAAATGGCGCGCCCCACCATCAGTGTCGAGTAGTTCGGGGCAAAGGCAACGAGCGTGCCGGAGGCAATCATCAAGGCCGTCAGGAATAGCAAAACAGACCTTCGGTCAAGCCTGCGAATGACGCTGGAGATGAACAGGCTGGTGATGACCGCGAAGAGGCCGGAAATCGAAATCGCTTGTCCAGCCTGCCCCTCCGTAAGCCCGAGATCGTTCGCAAGCGGCGTGAGCAAACTCACCGGCAGAAACTCGGAAGTCACAAGGGCGAAGGCGCACAGCGCCATCGCCAGGACTGCTCCCCATACCTGACGGCTCGCTGTTTGAGTAGGCAAAACGGTGCTGCTCATCGGGTCGGTCACTTCAGGTTGGTCTGGAAGAACGAGGTCAGTTTGGCAAAAGGAATCAGGTCGACTCGGTCGTAGAGATCCACATGGCCCGCACCTGGAATGATCACGAGCTCCTTGGGTTGGCCAGCCAGTCGATAAGCCTCTTCACTGAACTCACGGGAGTGAGCCTGTTCACCGGCGATGAACAGCATCGGGCGTGGCGAGATCGTCTCGATATCGTTGAACGGATAAAAGTTCATGAACTTGACGTTGCTGGTCAGCGTTGGGTGAGTGGTCAGCAGCGGTGATTGGCCTTTGGGGGTGAACTCACCGCGTGGCGTGCGGTAGAAATCGTAGAATTCGCGCTCTATCGCGTTGGATTTGTCCGTCAGTTCATGGACTGTCCCACTGGTGTATCGGGTTTCGCCGCCGGTGAACTCGGCATAGCGCTGTTCGGCAGCCGCGGCAATGCCTTGCTTCCTCTGCTCGACAGTGACGGAATGCTTCAAGCCGTTTCGGTTGGCTGCGCCCATGTCGTACATGCTGACCGTGGCAATCGCCTTCATTCGCGGGTCGATCTTTGCAGCGCTGATAACGAAGCTGCCGCTGCCACAAATGCCCAGGACACCAATCCGGTTTCGATCAACAAACGTCTGTGTGCCCAGATAGTCCAAGGCAGCACTGAAGTCTTCAGCATAGATTTCCGGCGACACCGCATTGCGCGGCAGGCCATCACTTTCGCCCCAGAACGACAGATCGATGGCAAGGGTCACGAAACCCTGCTCTGCCAGCTTCTGCGCATACAGGTTCGAACTCTGTTCTTTAACCGCGCCCATGGGATGGCCAACGATGATCGCGGCGTTTTGGCTGCCCGGTTTCAAATCTTTTGGGAAGAACAGATTCCCTACGGTGTTCATCTGGTACTGATTTTTGAAAGTCACCTTCTGCATCGTGACCTTCTCACTTTTGTAAAAATTATCGGCTCCGTTAGACATGCCTGCTCCCAGTGCACAGAGCGACGACATCAGAAGGCCCAGCAAGACAACCAGTTTTCTCATGAGGTGCTCCCATCGTTGAATAGGTGCCGGCCAAGACCAGCAAGGGGTAAGGACCACGCCTGTGATAACAGACGAGGCTTGCCCTATTCTCCGTGAGTGCGTCATGCTTGATAATCTAATGAAAGCTTGTTGAAGCTATAAGTCAGACTAATCAATCCAGATAGGCGGCCTACGATGCCAAGACATAATCTGAATGACCTTCTGGCCTTTGTGACGGTCGCCAGGGCAGGCAGCTTTACACGGGCTGCGGCTCACTTGGGTGTCACACAGTCCGCGCTGAGCCAGGCTGTTTCCGGGCTTGAAAAGCGCCTGGAAATACGACTCCTGACACGCACCACTCGTAGCGTTTCGCCGACCAGTGCGGGTGAGCGCCTGATGCAAACCATCGGTCATCGCTTCGATGAAATCGAGGCCGAGCTGGATGCCTTGACCGAGCTGCGGGACAAGCCCGCAGGCACGGTGCGCATTACCTGTGGTGATTTTGTCCTGAGGACAATACTGCTTCCCCGGCTCACGCCGTTGCTCCTCGAATACCCCGATATCAAGGTTGAGTTTGATATCAACTATGGCTTCCGGGACATCGTCGCGGACCGCTTCGATGCAGGCATCCGATTTGGCGACACCGTTGATAAAGATATGATCGCCATCCCTATCGGCCCGCAGGTACGGATGGCTGTCGTAGGGGCGCCAGCGTATTTCGCCGGCAATCCCGTACCAAAAAAGCCACAGGATCTGGTGAATCACCGATGTATCGATATTCGCTATCCAACGCTTGGCGGGCTCGCTGTCTGGGAATTCGAAAAGCGTGGCCGCAAGGTCAACGTGCGCGTCGCAGGCCAAATCATTCTTAACACCAGCGCACATGTACCGGCTGCGGCCGTTAACGGCTTGGGCATCGCGTACCTGCCGGAAGAAGAATTTGCACCGCATATCGAGAATGGCCGCCTGGTACGAGTCCTGGAGGACTGGTGCCCGTTGTTCTCGGGTTATCACCTGTACTACCCAAGCCGTCGCTTGCCAACACCTGCCTTTACGCTTGTTCTGAATGCGCTACGAGCCGATGGCCCCTACTAGAAACGAGGCATTTGAGCAGTAAGAAACTGGGTGACCTCGTTAACCGCCACACTCTGTGGCGCAGTACTCACTGCGGCTTCCAGGCTGCACCATGGGTAATTCAGCCCTGATACCCATTCCATGACACCCGCCAGATCCGCCGCTGGAAGGGTTTTCATATGCTCGATAGTGATAGTGAGCTTTTCAACAAGCCCCGATTCGGCGCTGAACTGCCACTCATACACGCCGCACCCAACCCGGGCTTCTCCGGTGTTTTTGTCGGACATGCCCACCAGCCATTTGCACTGATAGGTTTTGGCCCCCGCCTCGGGTGGCTGCCCCAGGCAAAACGTATAGACGTTTTCAAAGGTCCGCCCGAATCGCCGTACCAGCACGTCGCCGATGCCGGCAACCCCTTCAACGTGGGGCGGGAACGAGATGGAACCGGTGCGCACCACCATGTCCAGGATTGCCTCGGGCACAAACGCGCGGCTTAACAAATGCGGGCGGTTGCCGTCCTTGGCGAGTATGTAGTGCTGAATCGCGAGTTGAGCAGTATTCATGGTTTTTCCGTCGATTCCCTATCGGATGATGCTTAGGCCTTCTGGATCAGCCCTCAGAAGAAACAACGGGCTCATCAGTAGATTCAGTCGCCAGTTTCAATCGGTCAGCTTTACTGATGTACTTGTCCTTGCGCGCAGGTGCCAATTTGGCGCTGGCCTTTTTGGCCTTGGCCTTGAACAACTGCTGTAGTTTTTTTTGACGATTCATGTGTTCTATCCGGTTTTTAATCAGTGCTTGCCGTTGTGATTATCCATCTTTCATGCCGCTATCGAAGCACATTTAATTCATGGCACTCCACAGCGCCACAGCGGTCTTTCCTAAACACACCTACTTTCGCCCTGCGGAGCCGACATGATCATCGTCCACCACCTGAACAACTCTCGCTCGCAACGCATCCTGTGGCTGCTCGAAGAACTCGGCCTGCCCTACGAAATCAAGCGTTACCAGCGCGACCCGAAAACCAACCTTGCGCCACCGGAGCTCAAGGCCATCAATGCGCTGGGCAAATCGCCGGTGATTGAAGACGGGCCCCACGTGCTGATCGAGTCCGGCGCGATTATCGACTACCTGATTCGCCGCCATGGCGACGGCCGCCTGCAACCCGATCCCGCCACCGCCACGTACGATGAGTACGTGCAATGGCTGCACTTCGCCGAAGGCTCGGCCATCCTGCCGTTGATGCTCAACCTTTACGTCGGGCGCCTGGGTGACGCCGGCGCGCCGTTGCGTCCGCGCATTGACGCGGAGCTGGCCAATTATTTGGGTTACCTGAACAACGCGCTGGGGCTGACGCCGTACCTGGTGGGTGAGGAATTGACTGGCGCGGATATCCAGATGAGTTTCATTGGCGAATTCGCCAGGGCCCAGGGCAAGCTGCAGGCGTACCCGAACGTGGCGGCGTGGGTACAACGGTTCCAGCAAAGGCCGGCGTATCGCAAGGCGCTGGAACAGGGTGGGGAATACGCGTTTGCGAAGTGAGGCACATGAGTGCCTCGGGGCCGAACGCCGCCAACCCAGTTGTATTGCGTTAACCCCCAGAATGAGGATTACTGTAGGCCGTTTCCACTCCTGAGATGAACTCGCGATGTTCGAACTGGCCCCCATTTTGACCTACGTAGCCGTTGTTATCGGCCTGTTCCTGATCCCTGGCCCTGCCGTGCTGCTGGTAATCACCCGCACCCTGCAGGGTGGCCGCAAGGTCGGAATTGCTACTGGGTTGGGCGTGGCTTCGGGCGACCTGATCCATACGCTGTGCGCAGCGCTGGGCTTGTCGGCGATCCTGATGACCTCGGCCGTGGCGTTCAACGTGGTTAAAATCGTGGGCGCCTGTTACCTGATCTACCTGGGCGTGCGCGCCTTCATGGCCAAGCCTGGCGCGAGCACGCGCAAGGATCTGCCCACGGTGACAGCGGCCCAGGCGTATTTCCAGGCGGTGGGCGCTGAAGTGCTGAACCCGAAGACCGCGATTTTCTTTCTGGCGTTCCTACCGCAGTTCATTCACCCGGAATCGGGTTCTTCCCTGGCTCAATTCGCGGTATTGGGTTTGATTTTTTCGGGGCTCAGTGCGGTGTACACCACGCTGATTTCGGTGGCGATCCGCCCGTTGAGCCGCTGGATGACGGGGCTTTCAAGGTTGCGTCGTTGGGAGGGGAAGATCATTGGGACGCTGTTCATGGGGTTGGGGCTGAAAATAGCGTTTCAGCAGCGTTAATCCGTAGTGCCGTGTTGAACCTGGGTCACTCGGTTGCAAACCGCTGCCTTTTAACCCGGTACATATCGCCATCCGCATGACTGAGCAGGCTGTCGGCGTCCTCACCGTCTGCCGGGTAAAACGCCACGCCGATACTGCAGGACGGCATCTTCACCGCGCCAAACTCAGCGCTCAGGGGCTGGGCCATCACCGCGAGTATCTGCTGTACCTTGGCAGCCACGGCCTCCGGCGACTGGATATCCGCCAGCAGCACGGTGAATTCATCGCCACCCATGCGTGCCACCAGGTCACGTTCACGTACACAGCCTTCCAGCCGCCGCGCAATCACGCAGAGCACGCGGTCGCCCAGGGCATGCCCGTGCACATCGTTGATGCCCTTGAAGTCATTAACGTCCAGAAACAGCAAGGCCAGGGCGCTTTTGTGCTGGCGGGCCGCGTACAGGGCCTCGTCCAGCCGGTCATTGAACAGTGAGCGGTTGGTGAGGGCCGTCAGCGGGTCGTGATGGGCGAGAAAGCGCAGTTCTTCCTCGGCTTGCGTCAGGGCCGTGATGTCTCGTGCTACGCCAATCCGCGCGCCCACTTCCTGGGACCAGAAGGCCGCCCACAGGATGTGCACGACACTGCCATCCTTGCGCATGTAACGGTTGCGAAAGTCGACATGGGGCTTGCCATTCATCACCCGTACGATCGAGGCCCGGGTGCGCGCCAGGTCTTCAGGGTGCATATAGTCGGTGATCAGGGTGCCGGTGAGTTCGTCGGCGCAGTACCCCAGCAACGCTTCGCAGGCATCACTCACAAACACGATCTGGTTTTCACTGTCGACCACGAACACCGTATCCAGCATCAAGTGGATCAGTTTGGGATAGAGGGCGTGCAGGTCAATGGGCATAGGTCAGGGAAGCGTCTGGTTCGGGTGGGCCGATCATAGCCCGATCATGATGGATGGCGAAAAGGAATCATCGCGGGCGACTACATCAGCTACCTGGCGAATGCGCCCCATGTGTTTGAGGCACTTGAGGCGGATACCACGGCGGTGATGGTGATTGAACACCCTTGAGGAGTGGGCCGGTGCCTTCAGGCATGAATCGGCAGAGCCAACCCAAACAGCACAAAAAACCCGCCACACACCTTGTTGAATCGCCGGCCGGTTCGCGCCAGCCAAGGCCGCACCCGGTGCGCGGCGCTGGCCACCAGGTACTCAACGACAAACTCCACCACGGCGTAGGTCAGCGCGATGGTGAGGGTCTGCGCGATGATGCTGCGGTGCGGGTCCAGGAAGGGTGGAATGAACGCGGTGAACAGCAGCAACGCCTTGGGGTTTGAAATGGCCGATACCAGCCCCTGGCGGAACAGCGACCAACTGCGCGAGCTGGTCGTGCCGGTCGCCTCAAGACTGATGGGCGCAGCCCGCCACAGCCCGAAGCCCAGCCAGATCAGATACAGCCCGCCCGCCACCTTCAATGCCGTGAATAAGCTGGCCGACGCCTGGATAAGTGCACCCAACCCCAAGGCACACAGCGCCAGCACGACCGCAAAACCGAGCACGCCGCCGCTGATGGTGAACAGCGTTTTGCGGCTGCCATGCAGGGCGCCATGGGTCAGCGCCAATAGCGCATTGGGCCCGGGCACCACCGCGATGCCGCAGCAGGTAACCAGGTAAAGCAACCAGGTCTCAAAAGGCATGATCCGATCCAGTAGGTGTTGGTTCTGGGCAGAATGTTGCGGGTGAACAAACCTTCATGAAAAGCGCATAATTCAGGCCTTAGCCATTCGATTAACGAATAAAGGAAACCGCGATGCCAGCCAGCGATTTGCAACTCGATTGGCTTAAATGCTTTGTGGCCGTGGTGGACGCCGGCTCGCTGTCGGGCGCTGCCCACGAGGTCAATCGCTCACAGTCCGCCGTCAGCATGCAGATGAAAAAACTCGAGGCGGCCCTTGGGCGGCAACTGTTGAGCCGTGGCCCCAGGCACCTGCAACTGACCGCCGACGGCCAGACGCTACTCAGCTACGCCCGGCGCATGCTCGCCCTTCACGCTGAAACCCAGGCGGCGTTTCACGGTGAAGAACTGACCGGGCGCATCCGCCTGGGCGTCGCAGAAGACTACGCGGCCCGGTACCTCACGCCGCTGCTCAAGCGTTATTCGCCGCGCTACGCCGGCGTGGAAATCGAATTGACCTGTGAACAGTCGACCACGCTGATCCCGCGGTTGCGAAGCGGCGACCTTGATCTGGCGCTGGTGTCCAGGGACTCTCCCCAGAGCGGCACATTCCTGTTCAAGGAGCCCATGGTGTGGGTGGGCTCACCCCAGTTCGAACTGTGGCGGCGAAACCCGATTCCTATCGCGGTCTACGAAAGCGCAAGCCTGGCCCGGCGATATGCGGTGAACTCACTGACCCAACAGGGCCGCGAATTCAAGGTGGTGTACAACAGCTCCAGCCTTGCCGGCCAGGTGGCCGCCGTTGAGGGCGGACTGGCGATTGCCGCGATCACGCAGTGCACCGTACAAGACTCGCTTCAGGTACTGGGTGACGAACACGGTTTGGGCAGCATTGAACCCATGGAGGTTTCGATTCTGCGCAGCCGGGCGTCTCGTGGGTCCAAGGCGGTCAATAGCCTGCATGCGTTCATCATCCGGGCGCTGAGGGTTCAGCCTTAGTGAACAGAGCGTTTCGGCACAATCATCGAGCGCTTCGGCGCAATGCCATACCCCCGCGCTGTTTAGGATCAAGGCTCAAACCACGCCTGGATACCACCGCGATGAAACTCAAAACACTTGCCCCTGCGATCACCCTGGTCCTGGCCGCCAGCGGGCACGCCGCCAGCTTCTCACTCAGCAGCCCGGACATTGCCGACCAGCGACCGCTGACGCGCCTGCAAGAATTCAGCGGCTTCGGCTGCAACGGCGCCAACACCTCCCCTGCCCTGGCCTGGAGCAACGCCCCGGCGGGCACCAAAAGCTTTGCCATCACCGTCTACGACCCCGATGCACCAACCGGCAGCGGCTGGTGGCACTGGACGCTGGTCAACCTGCCCGTTACCGTCACCCGCGTGCCGAGCAATGTCGGCACGCACCTGCCGGCCGGGGCGGTGCAAGGGCGCACGGATTACGGCCAACCCGGCTTTGGCGGCGCGTGCCCGCCAGTGGGTGATAAACCGCATCGCTATCAATTCACCGTATGGGCGTTGAAAGTCGACACGCTGGCGATCGACAATCAATCCAGCGGCGCCCTGGTCGGTTACATGCTCAATGCCAACAGCCTGGCCAAGGCCACAATCACGGCCCCTTACGGACGCTAGTCACGATGGATGTTCACGAAGGTTTGCGGCACCGGGAAAGCATCATCGAACGCTGCGTGATCAGGGCCCGGCAACACCACACCCTGCAACGCGTGCCGATCTTCGTGACCGCCCTGTGCCGCGTGCGCCAAGGGCAAAAACGGTTGCAGTGGGACGCGCGCGAAATGCGTGCCGGCCCCCAGCATTTGATTTTACTGCCGGCGGGCCGCGAGCTCGGCGTGACCAACTTTCCCGGCGCCCAAGGTGACTACATCGCCGATGTGGTGTCGTTTCCGGTACCGGTGCTGCGCAACTTCGTTGCCCGGTATGGCGCGCAGTTCAAGGGCAGCCTGAATACCGACCTGTGCGTGCGCCTGGACAACCAGACCCGCCAAGCCTGGGACCAACTGTTGATTGCACTCAGCTCAGGCGCCCCGGCGGCCTTGTGTACTCACTATGGTGAAGCCGTGCTGCTGTGCCTGAGCCTGGCCGGCCAGGCGGGGCCGTTGCTGATGGATCGCAATGATCCGTTGAGTGAGCGGGTGCAGCGGCTGATCGGCAGCAACCTGTCCCGGGACTGGACCGTTGCCACGGTTGCGCAGCAGTTGAATCTGGGGGAATCCACTTTGCGCCGGCAGCTGGCCAACGAGGATGCGAGCTTCAGGTCCATTCTGGAAAATGTTCGGCTGGGGGCGGCGTTGCAGTGGCTGCAAACCTCCAGGGATTCCATTGGGGAGATTTCCAACGCGTGTGGGTATGCGTCGGCTTCACGGTTTGCGGTGAGGTTTAAGTCGCACTATGGGCTTTCGCCGCGCTCGTTGCGGGCGGCGATGTGAGGTCCACACACTACCTGAGTGGCCCGTACCTGTGGTGAGGGAGCTTGCTCCCGCTGGACTGCGCAGCAGGCCCAGTTTTTGGGGCCGCTGCGCGACCCAGCGGGAGCAAGCTCCCTCACTACAGGTACGATGTTAATGGCTGAAATTTCTCATCGGGGAAATTTGCAACGCGTGTGGCGTATGCGTCGGCTTCACGGTTTGCGGTGAGGTTTAAGTCGCATTATGGGCTGTCGCCGCGCTCGTTGCGGGCGGCGATGTGAGGTCCACACACTACCTGAGTGGCCCGTACCTGTGGTGAGGGAGCTTGCTCCCGCTGGACTGCGCAGCAGGCCCAGTTTTTGGGGCCGCTGCGCGACCCAGCGGGAGCAAG
>NZ_JBUZVP010000034.1:0-76514 GCF_055409485.1 Pseudomonas sp. A125 | reverse complement strand
CCGCGACGGGCCATCCATGGCCCGGCGCGGCTAAATCGGCATCCTTGCCGATTTACCCGCTCCACCGTGCCTGCTTGCGGCCATCGTGGTTGACGGGGCGCCTAAGATCAAGATCAAAAGCAAGAGCACGGCGGCCTGAAAGCCGACCTGAGTGTTAAAAGCCAGATCAAAAGCTGTAGGAGCTGGCTTGCTGGCGATGCAGACAACTCGGTTTTTCAGACACTCCGCGGCGATGCCATCGCAGGCAAGCCAGCTTCCACATTTGAACCGCCGAGCACGGCGGCCTGAAAGCCGACCTGAGTGTTAGAAGCAAGATCCAGAGCGAAAGCAGAGCTGCTTTTCTGTAGGAGCTGGCTTGCCGGCGATGCAGGCGACTCGGTTTTTCAGACACACCACGGCGATGCCATCGCCGGCAAGCCAGCTCCTACATTTGAACCGTGCCTGCTTTAGCTTTTGATCTGGCTTTTAACACTCAAGCCGGCCTGTAGGCCGCTGTGTTCTTGATCTGCTTGTGATCTTGATCTTAGGCGCCCCGTCAACCACGCTGGCCGAACGCAGGTATTACGGAGCGGGTAAACCGGCAGGACGCCGGTTTAGCCGCGACGGGGCAGGGACGCCCCGTCGCGGCGGCCCGCGTAGTAATGCCTGCGTTCGGGCACACCGAGCCTAAGCGAGGTGCCTAGTGGTGGGGCAAGAGCCTTTTGGTTACTTTTGGGCTCCTTTCAAAAGTGACCCGCTGTAAGAGCGGAACCAATAGCAGCCCTGACCCCATCAACGGATATGTACTCACTCCATCCAGCGAAGCCAAACAAAAAAAGCCCGGCTGATCATCGATCAGCCGGGCTTTTCAGTGTCGCTCGAAAACGTATTACTTCTTCAAGCCGTAATGCTCATCCAACATCCCCGGGGCGTTCGGCGTTTTTGGCGCGTAGTCCCGTGGCGGTTCCTGATTTTCCCGAGGCGGGGTCAGCCGCTCCCGTGGCGCTTGCGGTGCATCGGAATGCAGCGCGGCCAGCAGGCGCTGGCGGGTGATGTCGTCCAGGGCCAGGCGGTTGGCACCCTCGGCGAGATGATCCTGTACTTCCTGATAACTCTGAGTGAGCTTTTTCACCAGGGTCGCGGTGCTGTTGAAGTGGGTAACAACTTCGTTCTGGTAACTGTCAAAACGTTCCTGAATGTCATCCAGCTGACGCTGCGTGCGGTTAGGCGCGGCATTCGGCAGCAGGCGGGCAACCAGAAATCCAATCGCGACACCGGCAACCAAGGCGAGAGTCGGCAACAACCAAACTAAGAGCGAGTGTTCCACGAGTCCTTCCTCTATAAACGGCTTTGCTTTACGTTAACGGCTCGGACCTGCGCTGTATACCGCGATTAAGCTCGCAATGATGCCATGCACAGACTTTTAGCTAGACGAGTCGACCCCTTGAGAGGTCACGGAGTTCCTTCCTTGCTCATGCGTGAAACCCCCGTTTTGATCGATGGCCCGGTAGGCCAACTGGAAGCCCTGTATCTGGATCACCCCGAGCCACGTGGCCTGGCGCTGATCTGCCACCCTAACCCGGTGCAGGGCGGCACCATGCTCAACAAAGTCGTATCGACCCTGCAACGCACGGCGCGCGATGCCGGCTTGATCACGTTACGTTTCAATTATCGCGGTGTCGGCGCCAGCGCCGGTACGCACGATATGGGCACCGGCGAAGTCGACGACGCCGAAGCAGCAGCCACCTGGCTGCGTGAAAAGCATCCCGACCTGCCGATCACCCTGCTGGGGTTCTCCTTCGGCGGGTTCGTTGCAGCCACCCTCGGTGGCCGCTTGGAAGCCAAGGGCGAAAAACTCGCGCACCTGTTCATGGTGGCCGCGGCCGTGATGCGCCTGCGCGATAACGACGTGCTGCCGCAAGGCTGCCCATTGACCGTAATCCAGCCGGAAACCGACGAAGTGGTCGACCCTCAACGGGTCTACGACTGGTCCGCCGGCCTGAATCGCCCCCATACGCTGCTGAAAGTGGCAGAATGCGGACACTTTTTTCATGGCAAGCTGACCGATCTCAAGGATCTTGTGCTGCCACGTCTTTCGAATTGATGACAAGCGATCACCCATGACGACCCGTACCCGCATCCTCACCGGCATCACCACCACCGGCACGCCGCACCTGGGCAACTACGCCGGGGCGATTCGCCCGGCGATCCTTGCCAGCCAGGACGCCAACGCCGATTCCTTCTACTTCCTGGCCGACTACCACGCCCTGATCAAGTGCGATGACCCGCAGCGCATCCAGCGCTCGCGCATGGAAATCGCCGCGACCTGGCTGGCCGGTGGCCTGGATGTGAACCGGGTGACGTTCTATCGCCAGTCCGACATCCCGGAAATTCCCGAACTGACCTGGCTGCTGACCTGTGTGGCGGCCAAGGGCCTGCTCAACCGTGCGCACGCCTACAAGGCCTCGGTGGACAAGAACCTGGAAAACGGCGAAGACCCGGATGCGGGCATCACCATGGGCCTGTACAGCTACCCGGTGCTGATGGCGGCGGACATCCTGATGTTCAACGCGCATAAAGTCCCGGTCGGTCGTGACCAGATCCAGCACGTGGAAATGGCCCGTGATATCGGCCAGCGTTTCAACCACCTGTTTGGCAACGGTAAAGAATTCTTCACCATGCCCGAGGCGTTGATCGAAGAAAGCGTCGCCACCTTGCCGGGCCTGGATGGCCGCAAGATGTCGAAAAGCTACGACAACACCATCCCGTTGTTCACCAGCGCCAAGGACATGAAGGAGGCGATCTCGCGGATCGTCACCGACTCCCGCGCGCCGGGCGAAGCGAAGGATCCGGACAATTCGCACCTGTTCACCCTGTACCAGGCGTTTGCCACCAAGGCTCAGGAAGAAGAATTCCGCGGCGAATTGCTGCAAGGCCTGGGCTGGGGCGAGGCGAAGAACCGTCTGTTCCAGCTGCTGGACGGCCAACTGGGGGAAGCGCGCGAGCGTTATCACCAACTGATGTCGCGCCCATCCGACATGGAAGACCTGCTGTTGGTCGGCGCCACGAAAGCCCGTGCCGTGGCTGCCCCGTTCCTGGCCGAGCTGCGTGAAGCCGTGGGCCTGCGTTCGTTCGTCAACCAAACCGCCGTGGCTGCCACCACCAAGAAAAAAGCCGCCAAAGCCGCGCGCTTTGTCAGCTTCCGCGAAGACGATGGCAGCTTCCGCTTCCGTTTGCTGGCGGCCGAAGGCGAGCAATTGCTGCTGTCGCGCAACTTTGCCGACGGTAAAACCGCGGGCGCTGTGACCAAGCAACTGCAATCGGGCCAGGCGCTGGATGTACGCAGTGAAGCCCTGAGCTTCAGCGTATGGCTGGAAGGCGCGGCCGTTGCCGATAGCCCGGCATTCGCCGACAGCGCCTCGCGCGATGCGGCGATCGAAGCCTTGCGCGTTGCGTTGACCCCAATCGAGGATTAACCCGACCAAGGGTTGATTGCCATTCTTCAGGGCCGTCGTTACAGTGGCGGCCCGTTTTTGTTGCCTTGCTAACGAATATGACGCCCCTAGAACGATATCAAGCTGATCTGAAACGCCCCGACTTCTTCCATGACGCTGCCCAGGAAACTGCGGTGCGCCATTTGCAGCGCCTGTACGACGATCTGGTCCAGGCCTCGCAGACCAAGCCGGGCATGTTCAGCAAGTTGTTTGGCAAGAAAGACCACACGCCGGTCAAGGGTTTGTACTTCTGGGGTGGCGTCGGCCGAGGCAAGACGTACCTGGTCGATACGTTCTTCGAAGCGCTGCCGTTCAAGGAGAAGGTCCGCACTCACTTCCACCGCTTCATGAAGCGCGTGCACGAAGAGATGAAGACCCTGCCGGGCGAAAAGAACCCGCTGACCATCATCGCCAAGCGCTTCTCCGACGAGGCACGGGTGATTTGTTTCGATGAGTTCTTCGTGTCTGACATCACCGACGCGATGATCCTCGGCACCCTGATGGAAGAGCTGTTCAAGAACGGCGTGACCCTGGTCGCTACCTCGAACATCGTGCCCGACGGTCTGTACAAGGACGGCTTGCAACGTGCGCGCTTCCTGCCGGCCATCGCGCTGATCAAGCAGAACACCGACATCGTCAACGTCGACAGCGGTGTCGACTATCGCCTGCGTCACCTTGAGCAAGCCGAACTGTTTCACTTCCCGCTCAATGAAGCGGCCCAGGAAAGCCTGCGCAAAAGCTTCCGCGCGCTGACGCCGGAATGCACCCAGGCGGTCGAAAACGATAAGTTGATCATCGAAAACCGCGAAATCATCGCGCTGCGCACCTGCGATGACGTGGCCTGGTTCGATTTTCGCGAATTGTGCGACGGCCCTCGCAGCCAGAACGACTACATCGAACTGGGCAAGATCTTCCACGCGGTGATCCTGAGCGGCGTTGAGCAGATGACCGTCACCACCGACGATATCGCGCGGCGTTTCATCAATATGGTCGACGAGTTCTACGACCGTAACGTCAAGCTGATCATCTCGGCCGAAGTCGAGCTCAAGGACCTCTACACCGGCGGTCGCTTGAACTTCGAGTTCCAGCGCACCTTGAGCCGCTTGCTGGAAATGCAGTCCCACGAGTTCCTGTCGCGGGCGCACAAGCCGTAAGTGATGTGCTTGAAATGAAAAAGGCCCGCAGCGATGCGGGCCTTTTTTATGCAAAATTTCCAGATCGACAGAAATCAACTGTGGGAGCCGGGCTTGCCCGCGATAGCGGTCTGTCAGCTAATGCATCTGGCGCCTGGCACGCCGCCATCGCAGGCAAGCCAGCTCCCACATTTTTACTGTGTATACCCTTTGGTTACGCGGCCTGCTGGAATTGCTGGCGGTACTGGTTGGGTGACAACTCGGTGTGTTGCCGGAACAGCCGCGCAAAGAAGCTCGCGTCGTCGTAACCCACTTCGTAACTGATGGTCTTGATACTTTTGCGGCTGCCCGACAGCAAACCCTTGGCAGTTTCGATGCGCAACCGTTGCAGGTAATGCAGCGGCTTGTCACCCGTGGCGGTCTGGAAGCGGCGCATGAAGTTGCGAATGCTCATGCCGTGTTCCCGGGCCACGTCTTCGAAGCGGAACTTGTCGGCGAAGTGCTCTTCGAGCCAATGCTGGATCTGCAGGATGATCACGTCCTGGTGCAGCTTCTGGCCGCCAAAACCGATGCGCCCGGGGGCGTAGTTGCGTTGCACTTCATACAGGATGTCGCGGGCCACGGCCTGGGCGATGTTGGCGCCGCAGAAACGCTCGATCAGGTAGATGTAGAGGTCGCAAGCCGAGGTGGTGCCGCCGGCGCAGTAGAGGTTGTCGGCGTCGGTCAGGTGCTTGTCCTGGTTCAGTTGCACCTTGGGAAAGCGTTCGCTGAAGGCGTTGAAGAAGCGCCAGTAGGTGGTCGCTTCCTTGCCATCGAGCAGCCCGGCTTCGGCGAGCCAGAACACCCCGGTGGCTTCGCCGCAGAGCACTGCGCCACGGGCGTGTTGTTCGCGTAGCCACGGCAGCACTTGGGGGTAGCGTTGGCAGAGTGAATCGAAATCGTCCCAGAAGGCGGGGAGTACGATGATGTCGGCGTTTTCGAGGCCGCCGTCTACCGGCATGATCACATCGCTGAAGCTGCGCACCGATTGCCCGTCGGGGCTGACCAGGCGGGTTTCAAAGGCGGGAGTAAGGCCCTGACCCAGCTGTTTGCCGTAGCGCAGGCTGGCGAGATGGAAAAAATCCTTGGCTTGCATGAGGGTTGAAGCGAATACCCGATCAACGGCCAAAATGCTGACGCGCCGCAAGGGCGTGGAGATTTGGTTAGACATAATTTCATTTATTCTTATAGGGGAAAGTGGTCACCAGACGGCTGGATCGTCTTATTTTTTGTCGCATGTGTCCAGTGTCCCGTGACGCCTTCGCGGCTTAGGCTCTGTGATCCCGGTCTTGTCCGACAATCCACGCAGGTGACCCATGATTCCCAGAACCTTGTTCAGCTCGGAGCACGAACTCTTCCGCCAGAGCGTGCGCACCTTTCTCGAAAAAGACGCGGCGCCGTTCCACGCACAATGGGAAAAGCAGGGCTACATTGACCGCAACCTGTGGAACAAGGCGGGGGAGGCGGGGATGCTCTGCTCGCACTTGCCGGAAGAGTACGGCGGCCTCGGGGCGGACTTTCTCTACAGCGCGGTGGTGATCGAGGAGATCAGCCGCCTGGGGTTGACCGGGATAGGTTTCTCCCTGCATTCGGACATTGTCGCGCCGTACATCCTGCATTACGGCAGTGAGGCGCTGAAACACAAGTACCTGCCCAAGTTGATCTCCGGGGAAATGGTCACGGCGATCGCCATGACCGAGCCGGGTGCGGGCTCTGACCTGCAAGGAGTCAAGACTACCGCCGTGCTCGACGGCGATGAGTATGTGATCAACGGCTCCAAGACGTTCATTACCAATGGTTTCCTGGCGGACCTGGTGATTGTTGTCGCCAAGACTGACCCCAAGGCCGGCGCCAAGGGCACCAGTTTGTTTTTGGTGGAGGCCAGCACCCCGGGCTTCGACAAGGGCAAGCGCCTGGAAAAGGTCGGGATGAAGGCCCAGGACACCTCGGAGCTGTTCTTCCAGGATGTGCGGGTGCCCAAAGAGAACCTGCTGGGGCAGGCGGGTATGGGCTTTGCCTATCTGATGCAGGAGTTGCCGCAGGAGCGTTTGACGGTGGCGATTGGCGCGTTGTCGTCAGCCGAGGCGGCGTTGCAGTGGACGCTGGAGTACACCCGCGACCGCAAGGCGTTTGGCAAGGCGATCATTGATTTCCAGAACACCCGTTTCAAGCTGGCAGAAATTGCCACCGAAACGCAGATCGGCCGGGTGTTCGTCGACAAGTGCATGGAGTTGCACCTGGAGGGCAAGCTCGATGTGCCGACGGCGGCGATGGCCAAATACTGGGCCACGGACCTGCAATGCAAGGTGCTGGATGAGTGTGTGCAGTTGCATGGGGGTTACGGCTTCATGTGGGAATACCCGATTGCACGGGCTTGGGCGGATGCGCGGGTGCAGCGCATTTATGCGGGGACGAATGAGATCATGAAGGAGATTATTGCGCGGGCGCTTTGACTCTTCTGTGTTGCTGATGGCGCCATCGCGGGCAAGCCCGGCTCCCACAGGAACACTCGGTCAACTGTGGGAGCTGGCTTGCCTGCGATAGCGGTCTAGAGATCAATCAAGGTGCAGGGTTCGGATGATCCTTCTGGATCGCCTCAATCCCTGCCAGCACCTCGTCCGACAGTTTCAGGTCCGCACTGGCGATGTTGCTGTCCAACTGCTCAAGGGTCGTGGCGCCGATAATGTTGCTGGTCACGAACGGCTGTTGCGTCACAAACGCCAATGCCATCTGCGCCGGGTCCAGGCCGTGCTCACGGGCCAGTGCCACATAACGGCTGCACGCAGCTTCCGATTGCGCATTGAAGTAGCGGCTGAAGCGGCTGTAGAGGCTCAGGCGGCCCTTGGCCGGGCGTGCGCCCCCTTCGTACTTGCCACTGAGCATGCCGAACGCCAGCGGCGAATACGCCAGCAAACCACACTGCTCACGGATGGCGATTTCTGCCAGGCCCACTTCAAAGCTGCGGTTGAGCAGGTTGTAGGGGTTCTGGATCGACACCGCGCGGGTCCAGCCACGGGCTTCGGCCAGGGCCAGGAACTTCATGGTGCCCCACGGGGTTTCGTTGGACAGGCCGATGTGGCGGATCTTGCCGGCCTTGACCTGTTCATCCAGCGCTTCAAGGGTTTCTTCCAGCGGCGTCAGGTCCTCTTCGGCCTTGTGTTTGTAGCTCAGTTGGCCAAAAAAGTTGGTGCTGCGCTCCGGCCAGTGCAGCTGGTAGAGGTCGATCCAGTCGGTTTGCAGGCGTTTGAGGCTGGCGTCCAGGGCGTCGACGATGTGTTGGCGGTTGTGTTTGAGCTTGCCATCGCGGATGTAGTCGATGGTGTTGCCGGGGCCGGCGATCTTGCTGGCGAGGATCCAGTCGGCCCGGTCGCCGCGACTTTTGAAGTAATTACCGATATATCGCTCGGTGGTGGCGTAGGTGTCTGCCTTGGGCGGCACCGGGTACATCTCCGCGGTGTCGAGGAAGTTGATCCCTGCGGCCTTGGCCCGTTCGATCTGCGCGAAGGCCTCTGCCTCGCTGTTCTGCTCGCCCCAGGTCATGGTGCCCAAGGCTATCGCGCTCACGTTCAGATCGGTTCGGCCCAGCTGTCGATAGTCCATCGGGTACTCCTTGGAGGAAAACAATCATAAAAGCAGGTTGAAATTTTTTTGGCAATCTGCATAATTGCCCACCTCTTTCTGCAGTGGAAGTGATGCGCCGCCTGCCGAAGAATCTTGCCGTTGAACGGACGCGCTGACCCGAGCCCCCGATAGCGTCTGTATCCGGCTGCCTTTGACTTGTCAAAGTACGCACTATTCAGTAAGATCCGCCGTCTAATTTACAGGGCGGCCCCTGAGGCTATTAAAGAATGACAACTTTTACTGCAAAACCAGAAACAGTTCAGCGCGACTGGTTTGTCGTCGACGCCGCTGGTCAGACCCTGGGTCGTCTGGCCACTGAAGTCGCCAGCCGTCTGCGTGGCAAGCACAAGCCTGAGTACACCCCTCACGTTGATACCGGTGACTACATTGTCATCATCAACGCTGAACAGGTACGTGTTACCGGCAACAAAGCGCAAGACAAAATGTACTACCGTCACTCCGGTTTCCCAGGCGGTATCAAGTCTTCGAACTTCGAAGGCCTGATCTCCAAAAAGCCTGAAGCCCCGATTGAAATCGCGGTCAAAGGTATGCTGCCGAAGGGCCCACTGGGTCGCGACATGTATCGCAAGCTGAAAGTCTATGCGGGCGCTGCTCACCCTCATGCTGCTCAGCAGCCCCAAGAACTGAAGTTTTAACGGAATAGTTCATTATGTCGGCGACTCAAAATTACGGCACTGGCCGTCGCAAAACCGCTACCGCTCGCGTTTTCCTGCGTCCGGGTACTGGTAACATCTCGATCAACAACCGCACTCTGGAAAACTTCTTCGGTCGCGAAACTGCCCGCATGGTAGTTCGTCAGCCGCTGGAATTGACCGAGACCGTTGAAAAGTTCGACATCTACGTCACCGTTATCGGTGGCGGTGTAAGTGGTCAAGCTGGCGCAATCCGCCACGGTATCACTCGCGCTCTGATGCAATACGACGAAACCCTGCGTGGCGCTCTGCGCAAAGCTGGCTTCGTGACTCGCGATGCTCGTGAAGTTGAACGTAAGAAAGTTGGTCTGCGTAAAGCGCGTAAGCGTCCGCAGTACTCGAAGCGTTAATTCGCTTTTACGTTCCAGAAAACGCCCAGCCTCCTCACGGAGCTGGGCGTTTTTTATTGCCTGCTATTTATGTAAAAAAATCTGTGTGACAACTTGCCACATCCGTAGAGCCCCTATACTCAAAGGCTTGGAGCCAGTGCCGGGGGCAATTACCTTGTCAGACGTGTGGCTTTTCATTACCATTCGGCAAAATTTTTATAAGTTCAGATTTAACACTTAGTAGACGCCTGATTTAACAGGCCACAAAGCTGATGGGAGAGGACTGAATGAGCAATGACGGCGTGAATGCAGGCCGGCGTCGCTTCTTGGTAGCAGCCACATCCGTGGTGGGTGCTGCAGGAGCGGTGGGGGCTGCGGTCCCGTTCGTGGGGTCATGGTTTCCCAGTGCCAAGGCGAAAGCCGCAGGTGCACCGGTGAAGGTGAATATCAGCAAGATCGATCCAGGCCAGCAAATGATTGCTGAGTGGCGCGGTCAGCCAGTGTTCATCGTTCGTCGTACGGAGGAAATCCTGGGGAATCTGAAGAAGATCGAGGGCCAACTGTCTGACCCCGACTCGAAGAATTCCGACCAACCCGCTTACGTCGATAAGGAAAATCGCTCGATCAAGCCGGAGATTCTGCTGCTGATCGGTATCTGCACCCACTTGGGTTGCTCTCCCACTTTCCGCCCGGAAGTTGCGCCCGCAGACTTGGGCAAGGACTGGGTCGGGGGCTATTTCTGCCCGTGCCACGGTTCGCACTACGACCTCGCTGGCCGCGTCTACAAGTCACAACCCGCACCACTGAACCTGCCAGTTCCGCCACATCACTACGAGACTGACAGTGTCATTGTCATTGGCGTCGACGAGGGGGAGAAAGCCTGATGAGCAAGTTCATGGATTGGGTGGATGCCCGTTTTCCCGCGACTAAAATGTGGGAAGACCACCTCAGCAAGTACTACGCACCGAAGAACTTCAACTTCTTCTATTTCTTTGGCTCCCTGGCACTTTTGGTACTGGTCAACCAGATCGTTACCGGTGTCTGGCTGACGATGAGCTACACCCCGTCGGCCGAAGAAGCCTTCGCCTCCGTCGAATACATCATGCGCGACGTCGAGTACGGCTCGATCCTGCGTCTGCTGCATTCCACCGGCGCTTCGGCGTTCTTCATCGTGGTCTACATGCACATGTTCCGTGGCTTGCTCTACGGTTCGTACCAGAAGCCCCGCGAGCTGGTGTGGGTCTTCGGCATGCTGATCTACCTGGCGCTGATGGCCGAGGCCTTCATGGGCTACCTGCTGCCGTGGGGCCAGATGTCCTACTGGGGCGCCCAGGTGATCATCTCGCTGTTTGGCGCGATCCCGGTCATCGGCAATGACCTGACCCAGTGGATTCGAGGTGACTACCTGATCTCGGGCATCACCCTGAACCGCTTCTTCGCGTTGCACGTGGTGGCCCTGCCAATCGTGATCCTGGGGCTGGTGGTGC
The DNA here is from genome assembly GCF_055409485.1 of Pseudomonas sp. A125. Taxonomy (NCBI): domain Bacteria; kingdom Pseudomonadati; phylum Pseudomonadota; class Gammaproteobacteria; order Pseudomonadales; family Pseudomonadaceae; genus Pseudomonas; species Pseudomonas sp. A125. Next base: position 65,719 of record NZ_JBUZVP010000034.1, on the reverse strand, counting down.
TGCACATCCTGGCGTTGCACGAAGTGGGTTCGAACAACCCCGATGGCGTCGACATCAAGAAGCACAAGGACGAGAACGGCATACCGCTGGACGGCATTCCGTTCCACCCGTACTACACCGTGAAAGATATCGTCGGCGTGGTGGTGTTCCTGTTCGTTTTCTGCTCGATCGTGTTCTTTTTCCCGGAGATGGGCGGTTATTTCCTGGAGAAACCGAACTTCGAACAGGCGAACGCGTTCAAGACCCCGGAACACATTGCCCCGGTCTGGTACTTCACCCCGTTCTACGCGATCTTGCGCGCGATTCCCGACAAACTCATGGGCGTTATTGCCATGGGCGCGGCGATTGCGGTGCTGTTCGTGCTGCCCTGGCTGGACCGTAGCCCGGTCAAGTCCATGCGTTACAAGGGCTGGTTGAGCAAGATCTGGCTGTGGGTGTTCTGCATTGCATTCGTGATCCTGGGTGTACTGGGCGTGCTGGCGCCGACCCCGGAGCGTACGTTGCTGTCGCAGGTGTGCACCTTCCTGTACTTCGCCTACTTCATTCTGATGCCGTTCTACACCCGGCTCGAGAAGACCAAACCGGTACCGGATAGGGTGACTGGCTGATGAAAAAATTATTCGTTGCATTCATTCTTGCGGCGCTGCCGCTGCTGTCTTTCGCTGCTGAACATGGCCCGGATCTGGAAAAAGTCGACATCGACGTGTCGGACAAGGCCGCAATGCAGGACGGGCTGCGTACGTTCACCAACTATTGCATGGGCTGCCACAGTGCCAAGTTCCAGCGTTACGAGCGTGTGGCCGATGACTTGGGCATTCCCCATGACGTGATGCTCAGTCACTCGGTGTTCACCGGGGCGAAGATCGGCGACCACATGACCATCGGCATGCAACCTGCCGACGCCAAGACCTGGTTCGGGGCTGCACCGCCCGACCTGACCCTGGTGGCGCGTGTACGTGGCACCGATTGGCTGTACGGTTACCTGAAATCCTTCTACGAAGACCCGGCGCGTCCCTACGGCGTGAACAACAAAGTGTTCCCGAACGTCGGTATGCCTAACGTTCTGGTCGGCCTGCAAGGCCGCCAAGTGGTAGGATGCAAGCAAGTACAAATCGTCGAAGACGGCAAGAAGCAGTATGATCCGCTCACCGGTACGCCTTTGACGCATGAAGCGTGCGATCAGCTGACCATAGTGCCGAAGACCGGCGCGCTGAACGAAGAGCAGTTCGACGAGAAGGTCAAGAATCTGGTGACCTTCCTGGCCTACTCGGCCAACCCAGTGAAGCTGCAGCATCAGCGCATTGGTACCTATGTGTTGCTGTACCTGGCCTTCTTCTTCGTGTTCGCTTATCTGCTGAAACGCGAATACTGGAAGGATGTGCATTGATCCAACCGTAAGTAATTGCTGTTAATCTTGCGCGCCCAGCGGCATCTCTGAAGGTAAGTCTGGTTTATCCAGGCGTCACGGAGATGCTCACTGGGCGCGCTCGTTTTTGAGCTTCCGATAATTTCAACAAGCGAGGAGGACCGCCATGGGCGTGACCAATCGGTTGGCCTGTTACTCCGACCCCGCCGACCACTATTCCCACCGAGTACGCATCGTGCTCGCAGAGAAGGGTGTCAGCGCAGAGATCATTACTGTCGAGGCGGGTCGTCACCCGCCGAAACTGATCGAAGTGAACCCTTACGGCAGCTTGCCCACCCTGGTCGATCGTGACCTGGCGTTGTGGGAGTCAACCGTGGTGATGGAATACTTGGATGAGCGTTACCCCCATCCACCGCTGCTGCCGGTATATCCGGTGGCGCGTGCCAACAGCCGCCTGCTGATCCATCGGATCCAGCGTGACTGGTGTGGCCTGGTGGACCTGATTCTGGATTCACGCAGTAAAGAAGCGGCCCGGGTCCAGGCGCGCAAGGAATTGCGCGAGAGCCTGACCGGTGTTTCGCCGTTGTTCGCCGACAAACCTTTTTTCCTCAGCGAGGAACAAAGTCTGGTGGATTGCTGCCTATTACCCATACTCTGGCGCTTGCCGATTTTGGGCATAGAACTGCCGCGGCCTGCCAAGCCGCTGCTTGACTACATGGAGCGCCAGTTTGCGCGTGAGGCTTTCCAGGCGAGTCTGTCTGGTGTCGAACGCGATATGCGCTAAGGCTTAAGGAGCCGTTGATGAACTCCAGTCGACCTTACCTGGTCCGCGCGCTCTATGAGTGGATAGTGGACAACGATTGCACCCCGCACATGCTGGTCAATTCCGAGTTTCCTGCGGTTCAGGTACCGCAAGGTTTTGCCAGTGACGGGCAAATCGTCCTGAACGTTTCACCCAGTGCTGTGCGACACCTGCACATGGACAATGAAGCGGTCAGCTTCGAAGGGCGTTTCGGCGGTGTGCCGCATACGTTGTTCGTGCCCATCGGCGCCATCCTCGGGATTTATGCCCGGGAAAATGGCCAGGGCATGGTGTTTGATCTGGAGTCCTCCCTTGAGGAAGACGAAGCGATCGAGCTCGAAGGCGAAGATGATGTGCCACCGCCGGATTCCGAGCCACCGCGTCCAAGCGGCCGGCCGAGTCTGAAAGTGGTGAAGTAACAACACGCGGGCCTTCGGGCCGGTGTTAAAAAATGCCTCGGCGATGCCGGGGCATTTTTTTGCCTGGGCAAAACCCCGCCGGTTATAGATGAAAGTCATGACAGGACGGTGATCGTACAACCGCCATGGGCTATCATGCGTGCTTCAGATCGCCGAGATAGATGATTCATCATGGAAAACTCCAGCGCCGCCCCTCGTCTTCCCCGCAAGCGCCGCAGCCTTGCCCAGGAATTGGTCACGGTGTTGTCCGAGCAGATCCGCGACGGCCAACTCAAACGGGGCGACAAACTGCCCACCGAGTCGGCAATCATGGACGCCCATGGGGTCAGTCGCACTGTGGTGCGCGAAGCTATCTCGCGCTTGCAGGCGGCCGGGCAGGTGGAAACCCGCCATGGCATCGGCACCTTTGTGCTGGACACGCCAAGCCCCAGTGGTTTTCGCATCGACCCGGCCACGGTGGTGACGCTGCGCGATGTGCTGGCCATTCTTGAGCTGCGGATCAGCCTGGAAGTGGAGTCTGCCGGCCTTGCCGCCCAGCGTCGCAGCGATGAGCAATTGGCGGGCATGCGCGCGGCCCTCGATGCGCTGAACGAAAGTGCGGCCCACGCCGGTGATGCGGTGGCATCGGACTTCCAGTTTCACCTGCAGATTGCCCTGTCCACCGGCAACCGCTATTTCACCGACATCATGACCCACCTGGGCACCAGCATTATTCCGCGCACGCGGCTGAATTCGGCACGCCTGGCCCATGATGACCAGCAGCACTACATGAGCCGCCTGAGCCGCGAACACGAAGAGATCTATGAGGCGATCGCTCGCCAGGATTCGGATGCGGCGCGGGCGGCTATGCGCTTGCACCTGACCAACAGCCGTGAGCGGCTGCGCCATGCTCATGAAGAGGCGGAAGCGCAGCGCGGCTAATGCCTATTCAAACGTAGGAGCTGTCGAGCCCCAGCGAGGCTGCGATGCAGGCGCTGAGGTCTGGCAGGTACACCGAGTCGATCCCATCGCAGCCTCGCTGGGGCTCGACAGCTCCCACATTTGATCTGTGTTGTCTTGAAGATGGGCTTGCTTAACTGGCCGGCTGATTCGGCTTGTAGTCCTTGAGCAGCAGATACGTACTCCAGCCCCACCAGTCTTTGGTCCACTGCTTGTCATTCAGGTTGTTGACGTCCTTGCGCCGCAGCACCTTGTCGCCTTCGGCCTTGAACAGCGGTGAAAAGTTATTCGCCGGGTTTTGCGCGGCGTTCAGGTCGGGCACATACAGCGGTGCCTTGAAGTTGGCCGGAGAGGGCGCCACGCCGTTGATAAACGTTTCGAAGATCTCATCAGCCGAGGCCTGCACGGCGCGTTTGACCATGGCCCGGTTGGCCGCATCGTTGCTGTCGAAATAGCGTTTATCACCGTAGGCATGCCACTGCTCGCCCAGGGCGTTGCGCACATTGAGCCCGAACTTGCTGTCTTCATCGTGCATGAAGCGGCTGATCAGCGAGCCCGGTTCACCCGGTGTCACCACCGCCGCCAGTTGCTTGCGCGGTACCCGCAGGTGGCCGGCGGAAAATAGATCGGTCAAAAAGTGATCAGCAAAACTGTTCATGGCGTAGGCCAGTTCCAGCGCCAGGTCGGTGCCGGTCTGATGCGCCACGACGGCTTGTTGCAGTGCTGCCGTATGACCCGCCAGATAAGCCGCCAGCGCCCATTCGCCGAATTGGTCGGCATTGTCTGCCGCCAGTTTCAGGTAGCGCCGATGATCTGGCCGTAGCTCAGGGCCAGGCCGTTGGGCAAGTGCAATTGGACCTTACGCGCGGGAATCGCCGGCACGTCCTTGGCGAAGCGCAGCAGGGTATCGTCGCCGATGGCGATGTGTTCGCCGCCTTCAAAACGCAGGGTGGGCGGGTTTTTCTCGGGTGTGGCGAGTTCAAGACCTGACATGTTAGCTCCTTGCTATGTCGTAGGAATCTTCCGTAATAGCTGTATGTATATACAGCCAACCCGAGCATAGAGGAAAAACTTCCTACGTCAAGAAAGCAGCAATTGGGAAGGCGGTGATGAATTGCAGTTGACGAATATTTTTATAGTTGTACGATGACGTACGACATCAAGATAACCATCCGTAATCTCTCAACAGAAAGTCTTCGCCCAGGGTGTTCGAATAATGAATCCACAAGAACTGAAGTCCATCCTCTCTCACGGTCTGCTGTCTTTTCCGGTGACCGATTTCAACGCCCAGGGTGATTTCCACCAGGCGGGCTACATCAAGCGCCTGGAATGGCTGGCCCCTTACGGCGCCACGGCCTTGTTCGCCGCTGGCGGCACCGGTGAGTTTTTCTCCCTGGCGGCCAGCGAATATTCGCAAGTGGTGAAAACCGCCGTTGATACCTGCGCCACCAGCGTGCCGATTCTTGCCGGTGTCGGCGGTGCCACCCGCCAGGCCATTGAGTACGCCCAGGAAGCCGAGCGTCTGGGTGCCAAAGGCCTGCTGCTGCTGCCGCACTACCTGACCGAAGCCAGCCAGGACGGGGTTGCCGCCCACGTTGAAGCGGTGTGCAAATCCGTCAAGATCGGCGTCGTGGTCTATAACCGCAACGTCTGCCGCCTGACCGCGCCGCTGCTGGAACGCCTGGCCGAGCGCTGCCCGAACCTGATCGGCTACAAGGATGGCCTGGGCGACATTGAATTGATGGTGTCGATCCGCCGTCGCCTCGGTGACCGTTTCAGCTACCTGGGTGGTTTGCCGACTGCAGAGGTTTACGCCGCTGCCTACAAGGCCTTGGGCGTGCCGGTGTACTCCTCGGCGGTGTTCAACTTCATTCCTAAAACCGCGATGGATTTTTACCACGCCATTGCCCGGGAAGATCACGCCACCGTCGGCAAGATCATCGATGATTTCTTCCTGCCTTACCTCGACATCCGTAACCGCAAGGCCGGTTACGCCGTGAGCATCGTCAAGGCCGGGGCGAAAATCGTCGGTTACGACGCCGGCCCCGTGCGTACGCCGCTGACCGATCTGCTGCCGGAAGAATACGAAGCCCTGGCCGCGCTGATCGACAAGCAAGGCGCGCAATAACCCATCACCAAGGCCGCTGAGTAATCAGCGGCTTTTTGCGTCAGGAGAGAATTCGTGTCCCAAGCCAAGCGTTTTGAAAACTATATCGGTGGCCAGTGGGTTGCCGGCGCCGACTATTCGGCCAATATCAACCCGTCGGAGTTGTCTGATGTCATTGGCGAATACGCCAAGGCTGACCTCGCACAAGTCCACGCTGCCATTGATGCTGCCCGCGCTGCGTTCCCTGCGTGGTCAACTTCCGGTATCCAGGCGCGTCATGACTCACTGGATAAAGTCGGCAGCGAAATCCTCGCCCGTCGCGAAGAACTTGGCACCCTGCTGGCCCGGGAAGAGGGCAAGACCCTGCCCGAAGCCATCGGCGAAGTGACCCGCGCCGGTAACATCTTTAAATTCTTCGCCGGTGAGTGCCTGCGCCTGTCCGGCGACTACCTGCCGTCGGTGCGCCCGGGCGTCAACGTTGAAGTCACCCGTGAAGCATTGGGCGTGGTTGGTCTGATAACCCCGTGGAACTTCCCGATTGCCATCCCAGCCTGGAAGATCGCCCCAGCCCTGGCCTACGGCAACTGAGTGGTGCTCAAACCCGCCGAACTGGTACCAGGTTGTGCCTGGGCCCTGGCCGAAATCATCTCCCGCGCCGGCTTCCCCGCCGGTGTATTCAACCTGGTAATGGGCAGCGGCCGTGTGGTCGGTGATGCCATGGTCAACAGCCCGAAAGTCGACGGCATCAGCTTCACCGGCTCGGTGGGTGTAGGTCGTCAGATCGCTGTCAGCTGCGTGTCGCGCCAGGCCAAGGTGCAGCTGGAAATGGGCGGCAAGAACCCGCAGATCATTCTCGACGACGCCGACCTCAAACAAGCCGTCGAGCTCTCGGTGCAGAGCGCGTTCTACTCCACAGGCCAGCGTTGCACGGCCTCCAGCCGCTTTATCGTCACCGCCGGGATTCACGACCAGTTTGTCGCGGCCATGGCTGAACGCATGAAGTCGATCAAGGTCGGCCATGCGCTGAAAACCGGCACCGACATCGGCCCGGTGGTTTCCCAGGCCCAGTTGGACCAGGACCTGAAGTACATCGACATCGGCCAGAGCGAAGGTGCTCGTTTGGTCAGTGGCGGTGAACTGGTGACGTGCGACACCGAAGGTTACTTCCTTGCGCCGACGCTGTTTGCCGACAGCGAAGCCGCGATGCGCATCAGCCGAGAAGAGATCTTTGGCCCGGTGGCCAACGTAGTGCGCGTAGCGGATTACGAAGCAGCGCTGGCGATGGCCAACGACACCGAATTCGGCCTGTCGGCCGGTATCGCTACTACGTCGCTGAAGTACGCCAACCACTTCAAGCGTCATTCCCAGGCCGGGATGGTGATGGTCAACCTGCCGACTGCCGGTGTGGATTACCACGTTCCATTTGGTGGCCGTAAGGGTTCATCCTACGGTTCGCGTGAGCAGGGTCGCTATGCGCAAGAGTTCTACACCGTGGTGAAAACCAGCTACATCGGTTCGTAACGCGCAACACCTGTTGGCGCCGGCTCGTGTGGGCGCTGCTTTATGTGGGAGCCGGGCTTGCCCGCGATGGCGGTGTGTCAGGCAACGTAATTATCGCCTGATGCACCGTCATCGCAGGCAAGCCAGCTCCCACACAGAGCAGATCTCTACAAAACGGACCACCCAGCAGCTTTAAAACATTACCCGCAAAAAAAATAATTAGTGGGAGTACATCTTCATGCAAGCGACCAAGCCGACTCACGTCCGCTATTTGATCCTGCTCATGCTGTTTCTGGTGACCACGATCAATTACGCCGACCGCGCCACCATTGCCATTGCCGGCTCCAGCCTGCAAAAAGACCTCGGCATCGATGCCGTTACCCTCGGCTATATCTTCTCCGCATTCGGTTGGGCCTACGTGGCCGGGCAAATCCCCGGTGGCTGGCTGCTGGACCGATTCGGTTCGAAAAAAGTCTACGCCCTGAGTATTTTCACCTGGTCACTGTTCACCGTGTTGCAAGGCTATGTGGGTGAGTTTGGTGTCTCCACCGCCATCGTGGCGCTGTTCATGTTGCGCTTCCTGGTGGGCCTGGCCGAAGCGCCGTCCTTTCCCGGAAACGCGCGCATCGTGGCGGCATGGTTTCCTACCGCTGAACGCGGCACAGCCTCGGCGATCTTCAACTCGGCGCAGTACTTCGCCACGGTGTTGTTTGCGCCGCTGATGGGCTGGATCGTCTACACCTTCGGCTGGCAACACGTGTTTGTGGTGATGGGCGGCATTGGTATCGTGTTCTCGCTGATCTGGCTGAAAGTTATCCACAGCCCGCGCCAACACCCGATGATCAACGAGGCCGAGTTGCAACACATCGCTGCCAACGGCGCCATGGTCGACATGGACCAGGACAAGGGCAAAGGCAAGAAAACCGACGGCCCGAAATGGGATTACATCCGTCAGTTGCTGACCAACCGCATGATGCTCGGCGTGTACCTGGGCCAGTACTGCATCAACGGCATCACCTATTTCTTCCTGACCTGGTTCCCGGTGTACCTGGTTCAGGAGCGCGGCATGACCATCCTCAAGGCCGGCTTCATCGCCTCGTTGCCGGCAATCTGCGGGTTCATCGGCGGCGTATTGGGCGGGGTGATCTCCGACTACCTGCTGCGCAAGGGTCATTCGCTGACCTTTGCCCGCAAGGCACCGATCATTGGTGGCTTGCTGATTTCCAGCAGCATCGTGGCGTGCAACTACGTGGATATCGAATGGATGGTGGTGGGCTTTATGGCCCTGGCCTTCTTCGGTAAAGGCGTTGGCGCACTGGGTTGGGCGGTTGTTTCCGACACATCGCCCAAACAAATCGCCGGCCTGAGCGGCGGGTTGTTCAATATGTTCGGCAACCTGGCATCTATCAGCACCCCGATCGTGATTGGCTACATTATCAGCACCACCGGCTCCTTTAAATGGGCGCTGGTGTTCGTCGGCGCCAACGCATTGCTGGCAGTGTTCAGCTACCTGGTGATCGTCGGCCCGATCAAGCGTGTGGTGCTTAAAGAGCCGCCGGCCAACGGCCCTGAGCTGACTAAACTTTCCCAAGCGCATTCCTGAAGGGGCCCGCGTCATGCAGTTGATTGAACATGCCGATTCGCCGCGCTCCATCCGTTTGCACGCGCTGGATAACGTGGTGATTGTGGTCAACGACCAGGGCGTACCGGCGGGGACCGAGTTTCCCGATGGCCTGGTGACGGTGGATTTCATTCCCCAAAGCCACAAAGTGACCCTGGAAGACATCCCCGAAGGCGGTCGGATTATCCGCTACGGCCAGACCATCGGTTATGCCTTGCGCCCGATTCCGCGCGGCAGTTGGGTTCAGGAAGACCAATTGCGCATGCCCACGGCGCCGCCCCTGGACAGCTTGCCGCTGTCCACCGAGGTGCCTGAGGCCCAGGCGCCGCTGGAGGGTTTTACCTTCGAGGGTTATCGCAATGCCGATGGCACTGTGGGTACGCGCAATATCCTTGGCATCACCACCACGGTGCAGTGCGTCACGGGCGTACTGGACCACGCCGTCAAGCGCATCAAGGACGAATTGTTGCCCAAGTACCCGAACGTCGATGACGTGGTGGCGCTGACCCACAGTTACGGTTGTGGCGTGGCGATTACGGCCACCGACGCCTACATCCCGATTCGCACCGTGCGCAATCTGGCGCGTAACCCGAACCTGGGCGGTGAGGCGCTGGTGATCAGCCTGGGCTGCGAGAAGTTGCAGGCGGGGCAGGTAATGCACGACAACGACAGCTCGGTAGACCTGAGTGAGCCGTGGCTGTACCGGCTGCAGGATTCCAGCCACGGCTTTACCGAAATGATCGAACAGATCATGCAATTGGCCGAAACCCGCCTGAAGAAACTCGACCTGCGTCGGCGGGAAACCGTCCCGGCGTCGGAGTTGATCCTCGGTATGCAGTGCGGCGGCAGTGATGCCTTCTCTGGGATTACCGCCAACCCGGCCCTGGGTTATGCCTCGGACTTGCTGCTGCGGGCCGGCGCGACGGTGATGTTTTCCGAAGTGACTGAAGTGCGCGACGCCATCTACCTGCTGACGTCCCGTGCAGAGAACCAGGACGTAGCCCGGGAGCTGGTGCGGGAAATGGACTGGTACGACCGTTACCTGGCCAAGGGCGAGGCGGATCGCAGCGCCAACACCACGCCGGGCAACAAAAAAGGCGGGTTGTCGAATATTGTCGAGAAGTCGCTGGGTTCTATCGTCAAGTCGGGCAGCAGCGCGATCAATGGCGTGCTTGGCCCGGGCGAGCGGTTCAATCGCAAGGGCCTGATTTTTTGCGCAACGCCGGCCAGTGATTTTGTCTGCGGTACGTTGCAGTTGGCGGCGGGGATGAACCTGCACGTGTTCACCACCGGGCGTGGCACGCCGTATGGGTTGGCGATGGCGCCGGTGGTTAAAGTTTCCACGCGCACCGAGCTGGCGCAGCGTTGGCCGGACCTGATTGATATCGATGCCGGGCGGATCGCCACCGGGCGCGCGACGATCGAGGAGCTGGGCTGGGAGTTGTTCCACTTCTATCTGGATGTGGCCAGCGGCAAGCAGCAGACGTGGGCGGAGCAGCACAAGCTGCACAATGACATCACTTTGTTCAATCCGGCGCCGATTACCTGAGACAGATGTGCACTGTGTGGGAGCAGGCAAGCCAGCTCCCACATTTGATCGGTGTGCTCCAGACGAACCCGTGCCAGGTGGCTTATCATTAGCCACCTACCGACGCCCACCCAAGGTTCTCTCCGGCATGCTGGCAATCTTCCTACAAACCCTGAACATCACCGCGCCGGTGTTTGCCATGCTGTTCTTGGGCGTCCTGCTCAAGCGCATCAACTGGATCAACGACAACTTTATCCACACTGCCTCGGCCCTGGTGTTCAACGTCACTATGCCGGCGTTGCTGTTCCTCGGGATTTTGCACGCAGACCTGCATTCAGCCCTCAAGCCCGGCCTGCTGATCTACTTTGCCGTCGCCACGCTGTTGAGCTTTGCCGTGGCCTGGGGCTGGGCGATCTTCCGGTGCCCGCGGGAAGACCGCGGCATTTACGCCCAAGGCGCGTTTCGCGGTAACAACGGGGTAATCGGCCTGGCCCTGGCGGCCAGCATGTACGGCGACTACGGGATTTCCCTCGGGGCGGTGCTCGCGGCGCTGGTGATCCTTTTCTACAACACCCTGTCGACCATTGTGCTGGCGGTGTACAGCCCGGTGATCAAGTCCGACCCGTGGAGCATCTTCAAGAGTGTGCTGGCCAACCCGCTGATCATCAGCGTGATCGTGGCGGCGCCTTTTGCGTATTTCAAGCTTGGCCTGCCCGGCTGGCTGGAATCCTCCGGGCAGTATTTGGCGGACATGACCTTGCCACTGGCATTGATCTGTATCGGCGGCACGCTGTCGCTGGCAGCGCTGCGCAAAAGCGGGAACATGGCCTTGAGTGCCAGCCTGATGAAGATGATCTGGCTGCCGGTGCTCGCCACCCTTGGCGCGTGGCTGCTGGGATTTCGCGGGCCGGAGTTGGGGATTTTGTTCCTGTACTTCGGTGCGCCCACGGCGGCGGCCAGTTTTGTGATGGCGCGGGCGGCGCAGGGCAATCATGAACTGGCGGCCGCGATTATCGTGATCACCACCTTGATGGCGGCAGTAACCACGAATATCGGGATCTTCGTATTGCAGGCGGGCGGCTGGATTTAAGCGTCTTTCTGGTAACTGTCGATCACTTCCTGGGCGGCGCGGAAGGCATCAATCGCCGCCGGCACCCCGGCATACACCGCGCAATGCAGCAGCGCCTCGCGAATCTCTTCCACGGTGCAACCGTTGTTCAACGCGCCGCGTACGTGGCCCTTGAGTTCCTGCGGGCACTTGAGGGCGGTCAGCGCGGCGAGGGTGATCAGGCTGCGGGTTTTCAGCGGCAGGCCTTCGCGATTCCATACGCTGCCCCAGGCGTGTTCGTTGACGAAATCCTGCAGCGGCTGGCTGAACTCGGTGGCATTGCCCAGCGCCCGGTCGACAAACACGTCACCCATTACCTGGCGGCGCATTTCAACGCCGGCTTTTTTCTGTTCGGTCATTACAATTCCCTCTTGTGTTGGCGGCGCCAGGCTTGCAGCGAGGTGAACAACAGGAAAGCCACCAGCGCTGGCAGGACGTAATACAGCATCAGTTGTTCAAGCTTGGTGGCCAGCGGCATGCCGAAGGTGAACGACACCACATGCAGCCCATACACCAGGTAGAGGCCCAGGAACACCAGGCCTTCGGCGCGGGTGACGCGGTAGCCCGAATAGAATACCGGCAGGCACAACGCGACCACGCCAAGCATCACCGGCAGGTCAAAATCCAGCGCGTTGGGCGACACCGACAGCGGCGAAGGCGCCACCAGGGCGGTAAAGCCCAGCACCCCGAGCAGGTTGAACAGGTTGCTGCCGATCACGTTGCCCACGGCAATTTCCCGCTGGCCGCGCAGGGCGGCGATCAACGAGGTGGCGAGGCACGGCAGTGAGGTGCCGACGCCAATCAGCGTGAGGCCGATGATGCGCTCCGACAGCCCGAGGTCATCGGCCATGTCCACCGCGGCGCCCAGCAATAGGTGCCCCGCGAGAATCAGAATCAGCAGCCCGCCGATCATCAGCAGCACACTGCTCAACCACGGCGCTTGCACCACGGTATCGCGGGTGCGGGGGCGGCGGGAGTGACGGGTCTGGTAAAGCAGCACGCCCAGGTAAGCCACCAGGGCCACCAGCAGCAACAGGCCGTCGACCGGCGTCAGCTCTTCATTGGCCGCAAGTACAAACACCAGCAGGCTGGCGAGGATCATCACCGGGATGTCCAGGCGCACCAGTTGTCGCGAAACCCGCAGCGGAATGATCAGGGCTGCCAGCCCAAGGGTCACGAGGGTATTGAAGATACTGCTGCCGATCACACTGCCTACGGCGATATCGGTGTTATCCGCCAGGGTGGCCTGCAGGCTGACGGCCATCTGCGGCGCGCTGCTGCCGAAGGCGACAATGCTCAGGCCAATGATCAGCGGGCGCACCTTGAGGCTGGCCGCCAGGCGCACCGCAGCGCGCACCAATACTTCGGCACCGACGATCAACAGCAGCAAGCCGCTGATCAGTTCGATCACGCTGAAGGGCGAGAGGGCGGTTAATACAGAAATGGCCTGGGCTCCGTCGGTCAGTTGCTGAGGGCTTGCACGCGAACGCGTGCGGTGCCGCTGCTGATCATACCCAGCTGTTCGGCGGCCTTGCGTGAAAGGTCGATGAGACGCCCACGGGTGTGCGGGCCGCGATCGTTGACGCGGACAACGACGCTTCTGTTGTTGTCGAGGTTGGTGACCTTCACCTGTGTGCCAAAGGGCAGGCGACGATGGGCGGCGGTCAGGGCATTCTGGTTGAACGGTTCGCCACTGGCAGTACGATTGCCGTGGTGTTTGGCGCCGTAGTAGGAGGCGGTGCCGGTTTCGTCGTAGCCGTTGGGGTCGATGAGGCCGCTGGCGCAGCCGGTGAGCAGTGAGAACAGGGCCCAAAGGCCGAGTAGACGCTTCATTTTCAAGGTGTCCCCGAAATTAATGCAGTAACCGGCTCCTGTAGGAGCTGGCTTGCCTGCGATGCAAGCGCCTCGGTCTTTCGGATGCACCGAGGTGAGGCTATCGCAGGCAAGCCAGCTCCCACACTGGAGCCGGCTATTGCAGTGAGACAGTGGCTATCAGCCTTCGAGCTTGCTTTTGAGCAGTTCGTTGACCTGTTGCGGGTTGGCCTTGCCTTTGGAGGCTTTCATCGCCTGGCCTACAAAGAAGCCGAACATTTTGCCGCGCTTGGCTTCATCCGCCGCACGGTATTGTTCAACCTGTTCGGCGTTGGCGGCCAGCATCTCGTCGAGCACGGCCGAAATCGCGCCGCTGTCGGTGACTTGCTTCAGGCCACGCTTCTCGATGATCTCATCAGCATTGCCTTCGCCGGCGGCCATGGCTTCAAACACGGTCTTGGCGATTTTGCCGGAGATGGTGTTGTCTTTGATCCGCAGCAGCATGCCGCCCAATTGCTCGGCGGTAACCGGCGCTTCGTCGATTTCCAGGCCCTGTTTGTTCAGCAGGCTGCCCAGCTCAACCATCACCCAGTTGGCCGCCAGTTTGGCGTCGCCGGCAATGCTCACGACTTTTTCGAAGTAGTTGGCTTGCTCGCGGCTCGACGCCAACACGCTGGCGTCGTACACCGAAAGGCCGAACTGTTCCTGGAAACGCTCGCGTTTTTGCGGTGGCAGTTCCGGCAGGGTGGCGCGCACGTCAGCCAGGAACGAGTCCTCGATGACCACGGGCAACAGGTCCGGGTCGGGGAAGTAACGGTAGTCGTTGGCTTCCTCCTTGCTGCGCATGGCGCGGGTTTCGTCTTTGTTCGGGTCGTACAGGCGGGTCTGCTGAATCACCTTGCCGCCGTCTTCGATCAGCTCGATCTGGCGACGCACTTCGGTGTTGATCGCCTTCTCGATGAAACGGAACGAGTTGACGTTCTTGATCTCGCAGCGGGTGCCGTACTCGACCTGGCCTTTTGGCCGCACCGACACGTTGCAGTCGCAACGCAGCGAGCCTTCGGCCATGTTGCCGTCGCAGATCCCGAGGTAACGCACCAGCGCGTGGATCGTCTTGACGTAGGCCACGGCTTCCTTGGCGCTGCGCATGTCCGGCTCGGACACGATCTCCAGCAACGGCGTGCCGGCGCGGTTCAGGTCGATGCCGGTGGCGCCGTTGAATTCTTCATGCAGGCTCTTGCCGGCATCTTCTTCCAGGTGCGCGCGGGTCACGCCGACACGTTTGATGGTGCCGTCTTCCAGAGGGATGTCCAGGTAGCCCTTGCCGACGATCGGCAATTCCATCTGGCTGATCTGGTAGCCCTTGGGCAGGTCCGGGTAGAAGTAGTTCTTGCGGGCAAACACGTTGTGCTGGCCGATCTCGGCCTCGATTGCGAGGCCGAACATCACCGCCATGCGTACCGCTTCCTGGTTCAGCACCGGCAGCACGCCGGGCATGCCCAGGTCTACCAGGCTGGCCTGGGTGTTGGGTTCTGCGCCGAACGTGGTGGCGCTACCGGAGAAAATCTTCGATTGGGTGGCGAGCTGGGTATGAATCTCCAGCCCGATCACGACTTCCCATTGCATAGTGTTCTCCTCAGAAGCCGGTTGGGGTGCGAGTGTGCCAGTCAGTGTTCAACTGGTACTGGTGCGCCACATTGAGCAGGCGGCCTTCCTGGAAATACGGGGCGAGCAGTTGCACGCCCACCGGCAAGCCGTCGACGAAACCTGCAGGCATGGACAAGCCCGGCAGCCCCGCGAGGTTGGCGGTGATGGTGTAGAGGTCTTCCAGGTACTCGGCGATCGGATCGCCGGTCTTGGCGCCGATCTTCCAGGCCGGGTTCGGCGTGGTTGGGCCGAGGATCACGTCGACTTCATTGAACGCTGCCATGAAGTCGTTCTTGATCAGGCGACGGATCTTTTGCGCCTTGAGGTAGTACGCGTCGTAGTAACCGGCCGACAGCGCGTAGGCACCGACCATGATCCGGCGTTGTACTTCCACACCGAAACCTTCGCCACGGGAGCGCTTGTAAAGGTCGGTGAGGTCTTTCGGGTTTTCGCAGCGGTAGCCGAAGCGCACACCGTCGAACCGCGACAGGTTGGAGGAAGCCTCTGCCGGAGCGATCACGTAGTAGGCGGGAATCGCGTGCTGGTTGTTCGGCAGGCTGATTTCCTTGATCACGGCGCCGAGCTTCTCCAACTCCTTGACGCTGTTGTGCACCAGTTCGGCGATGCGCGGGTCGAGGCCGGCGCTGAAATACTCTTTCGGCACGCCGATGCGCAGGCCTTTGATCGAGGTATTCAGGCTGGCGCTGTAGTCCGGCACCGGCTCGTCGATGCTGGTGGAATCCTGCGGATCGAAGCCTGCCATGCCTTGTAACAATATTGCGCAGTCTTCGGCCGTGCGTGCCAGGGGGCCGCCCTGGTCGAGGCTGGAAGCGTAGGCAATCATGCCCCAGCGGGAAACGCGACCGTAGGTCGGTTTCAAACCAGTGAGGTTGGTGAACGCGGCCGGTTGGCGGATCGAACCGCCGGTGTCGGTGGCCGTGGCGGCAGGTAACAGACGAGCGGCAACTGCTGCGGCAGAGCCACCCGAAGAACCGCCGGGCACGTGTTCAAGGTTCCACGGGTTTTTCACCGGGCCGTAGTGGCTCGATTCGTTGGCCGAACCCATGGCGAACTCGTCCATGTTGGTCTTGCCCAGGGTCACGGCCCCGGCAGCGGCCAGCTTGGCGACCACGGTGGCGTCGTAGGGCGCCTTGAAATTATCCAGCATCTTCGAACCGCAACTGGTGCGGATGCCCTGGGTGCAGAACAGGTCTTTGTGGGCAATCGGCGCCCCCAACAGGGCACCGTTCTCACCGTTGGCGCGACGTACGTCGGCGGCCTTGGCCTGGCTCAGGGCCAGCTCTTCGGTGATGCTGATGAAGCTGTTGACCGCAGGGTCCAGCTCGGCGATACGCGCCAGCAGGGTGGTGGTCAGCTCTTCGCTCGAAAACTTTTTGTCGGCGAGACCGCGGGCGATCTCGGCCAGAGTCAATTGATGCATTGCAGGCTCTTTCCCTTTAGTCGATGACTTTCGGTACCAGGTACAGGCCGTTTTCGACCGCTGGCGCGATGGACTGGTAGGCCTCGCGATGATTGCGCTCGGTCACGACGTCGGCGCGCAGGCGCTGGCTGGCTTCCAGCGGGTGAGCCAGGGGCTCGATGCCGTCGGTATTCACGGCTTGCATTTGGTCGACCAGCCCGAGAATGCTGTTCAGGGCTGCGGTGGTCTGTGGAAGATCGGCTTCATTGAGGCCCAGGCAGGCCAAATGAGCGATTTTTTCCACGTCGGAGCGTTCAAGCGCCATGGGATTCTCCAGTGGAAAACAGAACGGAAGCTATCCGTGTGTTAGATTGTAGGAACACTACCGCATTTCTAGGGTCATATGGCCGCGATTGTGGGGGTTGGTGCACAGAAAGTCGGCCAATTTAGCACATTGGCGCCTTGCCCAAAATCCCTGTCGTTGTTAGAGTTTGCCGCACTTTTTTACCCACGCGTTGCCTAGGGTCCTTTCCCCATGTTCAAGAAACTGCGTGGCATGTTTTCCAGCGATCTTTCCATCGACCTGGGCACTGCCAACACCCTTATTTACGTGCGCGAGCGCGGTATCGTTCTGAATGAGCCATCGGTTGTGGCCATTCGGACCCATGGTAATCAGAAAAGTGTCGTTGCCGTTGGCACCGAGGCCAAGCGCATGCTTGGCCGAACACCGGGCAACATTGCTGCCATTCGTCCGATGAAGGATGGCGTGATTGCCGACTTCAGTGTCTGCGAGAAGATGCTGCAGTACTTCATCAACAAGGTTCACGAAAACAGTTTCCTGCAGCCCAGCCCTCGTGTGCTGATCTGTGTTCCGTGCAAGTCCACCCAGGTGGAGCGTCGTGCCATCCGTGAATCGGCCCTTGGCGCCGGTGCCCGTGAAGTGTTCCTGATCGAAGAGCCAATGGCGGCTGCGATCGGTGCCGGCCTGCCGGTTGAAGAAGCCCGCGGTTCGATGGTGGTGGATATCGGTGGTGGTACCACTGAAATCGCCCTGATTTCCCTCAATGGTGTGGTGTATGCCGAATCCGTACGGGTTGGCGGCGACCGCTTCGACGAAGCGATCATCACCTACGTGCGTCGTAACTACGGCAGCCTGATCGGTGAATCCACCGCCGAGCGCATCAAGCAGGAAATCGGCACCGCTTACCCGGGCGGCGAAGTTCGCGAAGTTGATGTTCGCGGTCGCAACCTGGCCGAAGGCGTTCCACGTGCCTTCACCCTGAACTCCAACGAAGTACTGGAAGCTCTGCAAGAGTCCCTGGCTACTATCGTTCAGGCTGTGAAGAGCGCCCTGGAGCAATCGCCTCCGGAACTGGCTTCCGATATCGCCGAGCGTGGCCTGGTACTGACCGGTGGTGGCGCCTTGCTGCGCGACCTCGACAAGCTGTTGGCCCAGGAAACCGGCCTGCCAGTGATCGTCGCTGAAGACCCGCTGACCTGCGTCGCCCGCGGCGGTGGCCGTGCACTGGAAATGATGGATAAACACACCATGGACCTGCTCTCCAGCGAATAAGATTTTGCTGGTTTGCCCATGTTTCGCCCACAGGCAGCACTTTGCAGTGCTGCCTGTTGGCGTTTATCTTCTTCAATCTGCATCCAGGCCGGTTTGATGCCGTATGAATAAAGAAAACATTTGCCTGGGAGGAGCGGCTTATTAAACCGCTTTTTTCCAAAGGCCCCTCACTGGGCGTGCGCCTGTTGGTGCTGGTCGTGCTATCGGTTGCGCTGATGGTGGTCGATGCCCGCTTCACACTGCTCAAGCCAGTGCGTAGCCAGATGTCGCTGGTCCTGATGCAGACTTACTGGATCACAGACCTGCCGCAACGTCTCTACCAGGGTGTGGCCAGCCAATTTGGCAGCCGTACTGAACTGGTGGCCGAGAACGAAAAACTCAAGACCGAAAACCTGCTGCTGCAGGGACGCATGCAAAAGCTGGCGGCCCTCACCGAGCAGAACGTTCGGCTGCGCGAGTTGCTCAATTCCTCTGCGTTGGTCAACGAGAAGGTCGAAGTGGCCGAGTTGATCGGCATGGACCCGAATCCCTTCACCCATCGCATCATCATCAACAAGGGTGAGCGCGACGGCGTGGTCCTTGGCCAGCCGGTGCTTGACGCCCGTGGCTTGATGGGCCAAGTGGTGGAGTTGATGCCGTATACGTCGCGCGTCCTGTTGCTGACCGACACCACCCACAGCATTCCGGTGCAAGTTAACCGCAACGGCCTGCGGGCGATTGCCAGTGGTACGGGTAACCCGGAACGCCTGGAGTTGCGCCACGTCGCAGACACCGCTGACATCAAGGAAGGCGACCTGCTGGTCAGCTCCGGCTTGGGCCAGCGTTTCCCTGCGGGCTACCCGGTGGCGACGGTCAAGGAAGTGATCCACGATTCCGGCCAGCCGTTCGCCATCGTGCGTGCGGTGCCGACCGCCGCGTTGAACCGCAGCCGTTACCTGCTGCTGGTGTTCAGCGACAACCGCACCCCGGAAGAGCGCGCCAACGCAGCCGCCCAGGCCCAGGAAGCGGAAGACAAGCAAAACGGCACCACACCGATCATTCCGGCCACTGTACCTAAGCCTGCGGCACCCGCTGCACCGGCAGCCGTACCGGCCACACCAGCCACACCAGCCGCACCCGTCGCGACGCCAGCCAAGCCCGTGGCCCATAGCGCCCGCCCGGCGAAGCCTGTGGCGCCGGCACCTGCCGCGGCCAAGCCGCCCGCCGCCGCCAAACCACCGGCTGCGGCCCCGGCAACCACTCGGCAGAGGGAAGAATAATGGCCGGTACTCACTCGCGTAACGGCTGGATCGTCTGGCTGACATTCGCCATAGGCTTGCTGCTCAGTGTTTCGCCGCTGCCGCAGTTCATGGAAATCCTGCGCCCGCTGTGGCTCGCCTTGTTGCTGGCGTTCTGGGCCCTGGCGCTGCCGCACAGGGTTGGGATGGTCACGGCCATGTGCCTGGGTTTGATGGAGGATGTGCTGTACGGCACGTTGCTCGGCCAGAACGCGCTGATCCTCACCTTGATTACCTTCCTGGTGCTGTCGTTGCAGCAGCGCCTGCGCATGTTCCCGATGTGGCAGCAGTGCCTGGTGATCCTGGTGATCTTCGGCCTGGCGCAGTTGGTACAGCTGTGGCTCAGTGCTTTGACCGGCAACCGCCAACCGACCCTGGCGCTGGTGTTGCCCGCGCTGGTCAGTGCGCTGTTGTGGCCCTGGATCAGTTTTGGCCTGCGTGGATTACGTCGTCGCTATAAAATAAATTGAATGGATCGCGAGGCTCTGCCTGGTTATCGAACCCTACAGGGAGAGTCTGCATGAATTCGCTTTACCTGGCCTCGGGCTCCCCGAGGCGGCGTGAACTGCTGACACAGATCGGTGTGCCGTTCACCGTCGTCAGCGCCGCAATTGATGAAACTCCCCTTACGAACGAATCGCCCGTGTCCTACGTAGAACGCCTGGCGCGCGGCAAGGCTGCGGCCGGTCGCTCGGCCCTGGCCGATGCCGCTGGCGCCTGTGTGCTGGGCGCCGACACGGCAGTCATCCTCGATGGCCAGATCCTCGGCAAACCGCTGGACCAGGCCGACGCCCAGGCCATGTTGCTGGCCCTTTCTGACCGTGAACACGAAGTGCTTACCGCCATCGCCCTGATTGACGACCAGCGTTGCGAAACGCGGCTGGTCAGCAGTCGCGTGCGGTTTCGCAAGATATCAGCGGGCGAAGCCACCACTTATTGGCACAGCGGCGAGCCCCAGGACAAAGCGGGCGGCTATGCTATCCAGGGCCTGGCAGCGGTGTTTGTGGCCGGGCTCAATGGCAGCTACTCCGCCGTGGTTGGCCTGCCTGTCTGCGAAACCGCAGAACTGCTGGGCCAATTCGGCATACCCTGTTGGCAAAACCTTACCGTGCGCTAAACGCCGTATTCCAGCGCCAAGCCTTAAGCGATCGGTCACTATTGTGAAAACGCCTGAACGAGACCCAGCCATGAGTGAAGAGATTCTGATCAATATCACGCCGATGGAATCGCGCGTGGCGGTGGTAGAGAACGGTGTTCTGCAAGAAGTGCACGTGGAGCGCACCCAAAAGCGCGGGATCGTCGGCAACATCTATAAAGGCAAGGTCGTGCGCGTGTTACCGGGGATGCAGGCGGCTTTCGTCGACATCGGCCTGGACCGCGCCGCGTTTATCCATGCTTCGGAAATTTCCCTGCGCGAGGGCCCGGCGGTTGAAAGCATCAGTGCCCTGGTGCACGAAGGGCAAAGCCTGGTGGTGCAAGTCACCAAGGACCCGATTGGCTCCAAGGGCGCGCGCCTGACCACGCAACTGTCGATTCCCTCACGGTACCTGGTGTACATGCCGCGCACGGCCCACGTCGGCATCTCCCTGAAGATCGAAGACGAAGGCGAGCGCGAACGCCTGAAAAAGGTAGTCAGCGATTGCGTGGCGCTGGAAGGCATCAAGGAGGCTGGCGGTTTTATCCTGCGTACCGCCGCTGAAGGCGCCGGTGCCGATGAAATCCTCATGGACATCCGCTACCTGCGTCGCCTCTGGGACCAGATCGGCGCGCAGATCAAGACCATTGGTGCGCCCAGCGTGATCTACGAAGACCTCGGCCTGGCCCTGCGCACCTTGCGCGACCTGGTCAGCCCGAAAATCGAGAAAATTCGCATCGACTCGCGGGAAACCTTCCAGCGCACCACGCAATTTGTTTCCGAACTGATGCCGGAAATTGCCGACCGCCTGGAGCACTACCCCGGTGAACGCCCGATCTTCGACCTGTATGGCGTCGAAGACGAAATCCAGAAAGCCCTCGAGCGCAAAGTGCCGCTCAAGTCCGGCGGCTACCTGGTGGTGGACCCGGCGGAAGCCATGAGTACCATCGACGTCAATACTGGCGCCTTCGTGGGCCATCGCAACCTCGAAGAAACCATCTTCAAGACCAACCTCGAGGCGGCCACCGCGATTGCCCGGCAACTGCGCCTGCGCAACCTGGGCGGGATCATCATCATCGACTTCATCGACATGGAAGACGAAGAGCACCAGCGCCAGGTGCTGCGTACTCTGGAGAAGCAGCTGGAGCGCGACCACGCCAAGACCAACATCATCGGCATCACCGAACTGGGCCTGGTGCAGATGACCCGCAAGCGCACCCGCGAAAGCCTGGAGCAGGTACTGTGCGAGCCGTGCAGCAGTTGCCAGGGCCGCGGCAAGTTGAAGACCCCGGAAACGGTTTGCTACGAAATTTTCCGGGAAATCCTGCGGGAGGCGCGTGCCTACCAGGCCGAGGGCTATAGAGTGCTGGCCAACCAGAAGGTGGTCGACCGGTTGCTGGATGAAGAGTCCGGCAACGTGGCCGAGCTGGAAGTTTTTATCGGGCGCACCATTCGCTTCCAGGTCGAAACCATGTATTCCCAGGAACAATATGACGTGGTGCTGCTCTGATTCGCGTTAGTTCTTATCAACGAGACGGGCAGGCCTTGATCTGCCGTCCGACTATTGCCTTTGAGGGTCGCCTGACATGGAGCGTCTGATACGCTTTTTTGCCGCATTGACCCGCTGGGGCCTTGGCTTGTGCGCCTTGCTGCTGGTGTTGGCAGCGGTGTACGTGAGCCTTGGCCGTGAATTGACGCCGCTGGTGGCGGAATACCGTGGCGAAATCGAAGCCAAGGCCCGCGCGGCGCTGGATATGCCCCTGAGCATCGGCAGCCTGGAAGGGCGCTGGAGCGGTTTTGCACCGATTTTAATGGCTCACGACGTGATGGTCGGCGAGGGCAACAGCGCCCTGCGCCTGGACCAGGTGCAAGTGGTGCCCGACATCTGGGCCAGCCTGCTGGCGCGTGAAGTGCGTATCGCCCATCTGGAAGTCAGCGGCCTGCAAGTCAGTGTGAAGGAAGACCAGGACGGCCATTGGGCGCTGCAAGGCCTGCCGGTGCAGGATGACCAGCCGCTGGATCCCGAACAACTGCTGACGCACCTGCAACGGGTCGGGCAAGTCTCATTGCTCGACAGCCAGGTCACGCTGCAACCATTCGACCAGGCGCCGCTGACCTTGACCTATGTCGGCGTGAGCCTGCAGGCCGGTGCCAACCGCCAGCGCCTCGACGCGCGCCTGACCTTGCCCGACGGCCAGCCCCTGGCGTTGAACCTGCGCACCCGAATCCGTGCCAGCCAGTGGAAGGACGGCGAAATCCAGGCCTACCTCAGCTTGCCCCAGAGCGACTGGGCAAAGTGGGTCCCGGCGAAACTGACTCAACAATGGAAGCTCACCGAATTCAAGGCCGGCGGCGAATTCTGGCTGACCTGGGCCAAGGGCACCGTGCAAAGCGCCGCCGTGCGCCTCAACGCGCCGCAACTCAAGGGCAGCTATGCCGACCGCAAACCTACGCACATCGAAAACCTGGCCCTTACTGCGTACCTGCAACGCAGTGACAATGGCCTCAAGGTGCTGTTTGACTCGCTGGCGATGAACCTCGGTGACACCCGCTGGGAGTCGCGTCTGCAACTGCAACAAACCCTGGCAACCGACAAGGCGCTGGAAGTCTGGAACCTGCAGGCCGACCGCCTCGACCTGACGCCGATCACGCCGTTGCTGCATGCCCTGGCACCCTTGCCGGAAGCATTCGCCACTACCCTGGATCACCTGAAGGCCACCGGCACGCTGCGTAATGTATTGCTGGATTATCGCCCTCAAGACACCACCGACCAACGTGTGAGCTTCGCGGCCAACCTGGACCGCATCGGTTTTGATGCCTACTTCGGCGCACCGGCAGCGCGTAATGTCAGCGGTAGCATCAGCGGTGACCTGGGCAAGGGCGAGTTGCGCATGGACAGCAAGGACTTCTCCTTGCACCTGTTTCCGATTTTCGCCAAGCCCTGGCAGTACATTCAGGCCAATGCCCGCCTGACATGGAAGCTGGATAAGGAAGGCTTCACCCTCATTGCACCGTACATCAAGGTACTGGGTGAGGAGGGCAAGGTTGCGGCCGACTTCCTGATTCGTCTGCATTTCGACCATAGCCAGGAAGACTATATGGACCTGCGGGTCGGTATGGTCGATGGCGATGGCCGCTTCACCCCCAAATACCTGCCGGCGGTCTTGAGCCCGGCACTCGATGAATGGCTGCGCACCGCAATTCTCAAGGGCGCCGTGGACGAGGGCTTCTTCCAGTACCAGGGCTCGCTGAACCACGACGCGTTGCCTGCTTCGCGCAATATCAGCCTGTTCTTCAAGGTGCATGACGCCGAGTTGGCGTTCCAGCCGGGCTGGCCGCACGTGAGTAAGGTCAAGGGTGAAGTGTTTGTGGAGGAGAGCGGCGTGCGTATCCTGGCCAGCAAGGGCCAGTTGCTCGACACCAAGGTCAATGACATCTACGTCAACATTCCCCATGCCCCCGAAGGCAAGGACAGCCACCTGCTGCTCACCGGTAATTTCGCCGGTGGCCTGGGCGATGGCCTGAAAATCCTTCAGGAAGCACCGATCGGCACGGCCTCGACCTTCGCCGGCTGGAAAGGTGACGGTGACCTGCAAGGCAAGCTCGACCTGGATATTCCCCTGGCCAAGGGCGCCGACCCCAAGATTGTGGTGGACTTCAAGACCGACAAGGCACGCCTGCAACTGGCCGAGCCGACGCTGGACCTGAGCCAACTCAAGGGTGACTTCCGCTTCGACAGCGCCAAGGGCCTGAGTGGCCAGAACATCAGCGCGCAGGCCTTCGACCGGCCGATTACCGCGCAGATTTTTGCCGATGGCAAACAGGGCGATCTCAATACCCGCGTCACTGCCAAAGGCCAGGTCAGCGTCAAGCGGCTGACCGACTGGCTGAAGGTCAGCCAGCCGCTGCCGGTGTCGGGTGATATCCCCTACCAATTGCAGCTGAACCTTGACGGCGCCGACAGCCAGCTAATGGTCAGTTCCAACCTCAAGGGCGTGGCTGTGGACCTCCCGGCACCGTTCGGCATGCCGGCGAGCCAGGGCCGAGACAGCGTGTTCCGCATGACCCTGCAGGGCAAGGAGCGCCGCTACTGGTTTGATTATGGCGAGTTGGGCAGCTTCACCTTCGCCGCCCCGGCTGACAATTTTGCCGATGGTCGTGGCGAACTGTTCCTGGGCGATGGCGATGCCGTGTTGCCGGCCAGCAAAGGCTTGCGTATTCGTGGTGTGTTGTCGGAGCTGGACATCGACCCCTGGAAAAAACTCGTGGACCGCTACGCCGGCAACGACCCGGGCGGCAGTGCCAAGCAGCTGTTGAGCGGGGCCGACTTCAAGGTTGGCAAGCTGACCGGCTTCGGCACCCAGTTTGACCAGGTCAACTTGCAACTGGATCGCAAACCCGCCGCCTGGGGCTTGCAGTTCGACAGCCAGCAGGCCAAGGGTACCGTGGGGCTACCGGATGCCAAGGGCGCGCCGATTGCGATCAACTTGCAGTACGTGAAGTTACCTGCGGTGGACCCGACGGTGCAGGCGGATGAAAATGCGCCGGACCCGTTGGCTGATGTCGATCCCAAAGACATTCCGGCGCTGGATATCTCGATCAACCAGTTGTTCCAGGGCCCTGACCTGATAGGTGCGTGGTCGTTGAAAGTGCGGCCAACCACCAAAGGCATGGCGTTCAACAGTCTCAATTTGGGACTCAAGGGCATGTTGCTTCAGGGCGCCGGTGGCTGGGAAGGTGCTCCCGGTGCCAGCAGCAGTTGGTACAAGGGCCGCCTGGATGGCAAGAACATTGGCGACGTGCTCAAGGGCTGGGGGTTTGCGCCGAGCGTGACCAGTGAAGATTTTCACGTGGATGTGGACGGACGCTGGCCAGGCTCGCCGGCCTGGGTCGGCCCAAAACGCTTCTCCGGCAGCCTGGACGCAAGCTTTCGCAAAGGCCAGTTCGTTGAAGTGGACGGCGGCGCCCAGGCACTGCGGGTGTTTGGCTTGCTGAACTTCAACTCCATCGGTCGCCGGTTGCGCCTGGACTTCTCGGACCTGCTCGGCAAAGGCTTGAGTTATGACCGGGTCAAGGGCTTGCTGGCGGCCAGCAATGGCGTGTTTGTGACCCGTGAGCCGATCACCATGACGGGCCCGTCGAGCAACCTGGAGATCAATGGCACCCTGGACCTGGTGGCTGATCGGGTGGATGCCAAGTTGTTGGTGACGCTGCCGGTCACCAACAACTTGCCGATTGCCGCGCTGATCGTCGGCGCGCCGGCGATTGGCGGTGCGCTGTTTTTGATCGACAAGTTGATTGGTGACCGCGTTTCGCGTTTCGCCAGCGTGCAGTACAAGGTAGAAGGCCCTTGGAAGGATCCGAAAATCACCTTCGACAAGCCATTTGAAAAGCCAAACTGAGTACCTGTGGAGTAGCATGGCCTCATGCTTTTTATGGAGTGTGGGCCCATGTCCTTTGCGGTAATTCAAATGGTCAGCCAAAGCGATGTGCTGGCCAACCTGGCCCAGGCCCGGCGCCTGCTGGAGCAAGCGGCGGCGGGCGGTGCCAGGCTTGCCGTACTCCCGGAAAACTTCGCCGCCATGGGCCGTCGCGACGTGGCCGATATTGGTCGCGCCGAGGCTTTGGGCGAAGGTCCTATCCTGCCATGGTTGAAACAGACCGCCCGCGACCTCACCTTATGGATAGTGGCCGGCACGTTGCCGTTGCCTCCTAAGGACCAACCCAACGCCAAGCCCAACGCCTGCTCGTTGCTGATCGATGATCAGGGCGAAATCGTTGCCCGTTACGACAAGCTGCACCTGTTCGATGTCGACGTGGCCGATGCCCGGGGCCGTTATCGTGAATCCGATGACTATGCTCATGGTAGCCAGGTGGTGGTGGCGGATACCCCGGTGGGCCGCCTGGGGCTGACGGTGTGCTACGACTTGCGCTTCCCGGAGCTGTACAGCGAATTGCGCGCTGCAGGGGCCGAACTGATCACCGCGCCCTCGGCCTTTACGGCGGTGACGGGCGCCGCGCACTGGGATGTGCTGATTCGTGCGCGGGCCATCGAGACCCAGTGCTACCTGCTGGCGGCCGCCCAGGGTGGTGTGCATCCAGGGCCACGGGAAACCTTCGGGCATGCAGCGATCATCGACCCATGGGGGCGCGTGCTGGCACAACAAGATCAAGGCGAGGCGGTGTTGCTGGCCGAACGCGATAGCAGTGAACAGGCGTCCATACGGGCGCGCATGCCGGTGGCGGGCCACCGGCGCTTTTTCTCGCAGGGCGCGCAGCGACCTGCTTCAGAACGATGAATTTAAGGCCAAACCTATGAGCGAGTTGTTGTCCTCAGTCAGTGAACACCTCCTGGCGCCCGGTGGCGTGACCATCGAAAGCTTGCAAGCGGTCCTCGGCGATCTGGCCGGGCCAGGCATCGATGCTGCCGACCTGTATTTCCAGGGGCAGATTTCCGAGTCCTGGGCCCTGGAAGACGGGATCGTCAAGGAAGGCAGTTTCAACCTCGACCAAGGCGTGGGCGTGCGGGCACAGTCCGGAGAAAAAACCGGTTTTGCCTACAGCAACGCCATCACCCTGGAGGCCTTGGGCCTGGCGGCTCGCGCCGCCCGTTCGATCTCTCGTGCCGGCCAAAACGGCACGGTGCAGGCGTTCAGCACCCAGGACGTGGCCCAGTTGTATGCCCCGGATAACCCGCTGGAAGTGATCAGCCGTGCCGAAAAGGTCGAGCTGCTCAAGCGCGTGGACGCGGCAACCCGCGCCCTGGACCCGCGTATCCAGCAAGTCACCGTGAGCATGGCCGGTGTGTGGGAGCGCATTCTCGTAGCCTCCACCGATGGCGGCCTGGCGGCGGATGTGCGGCCACTGGTGCGGTTCAACGTCAGCGTCATCGTTGAGCAGAACGGCCGCCGCGAGCGCGGTGGCCATGGCGGCGGCGGGCGTACCGACTACCGTTATTTCCTCACCGAAGACCGCGCCATGGGTTATGCCCGTGAAGCGCTGCGCCAGGCGCTGGTCAACCTGGAAGCGATTCCGGCGCCGGCCGGTACGTTGCCGGTGGTGCTGGGTTCCGGCTGGTCTGGCGTATTGCTGCATGAAGCGGTGGGCCACGGCCTGGAAGGTGACTTCAACCGCAAGGGCAGTTCCGCCTACAGCGGGCGCATGGGCGAGATGGTTGCGTCCAAGCTCTGCACCATCGTCGATGACGGTACCCTGGCCGGGCGTCGCGGTTCATTGAGCGTCGATGACGAAGGCACGCCCACCGAGTGCACCACGCTGATCGAAAACGGTGTGCTCAAGGGCTACATGCAAGACAAGCTTAACGCCCGCCTGATGGGTGTGGCGCGTACCGGTAACGGGCGTCGCGAGTCCTACGCGCACCTGCCGATGCCGCGCATGACCAACACCTACATGCTGGGCGGCGAAAGCGACCCGGCCGAAATCATCGCTTCGGTGAAGCGCGGTATCTACTGCGCCAACCTCGGCGGCGGGCAGGTGGACATCACCAGCGGCAAGTTTGTGTTTTCCACCAGCGAAGCGTACTTGATCGAAGACGGCAAGATCACCGCGCCGGTCAAGGGTGCAACGTTGATTGGCAATGGCCCGGAAGCCATGAGCAAGGTATCGATGGTCGGTAACGACCTGTCGCTGGACAGCGGCGTAGGCACGTGCGGGAAAGATGGGCAGTCGGTGCCGGTGGGTGTTGGCCAGCCAACCTTGAAAATTGATGCGATCACCGTGGGTGGCACGGGGTCGTAGGAGCGGGAGCTTCGGGTGGCGAAGGTCGCCACCCGGGGAAGAGGGTCAGCGCAGGCCGCGTTGACTATCGTCCAGCTCACGGATGTACTTGAAGATTTTTCGGCTGGAGGCCGGTGGCTTGCTTTGCGCCAGTTCGTGCTGGGCCTGACGGATCAGGGAGCGCAATTGTTGGCGATCGGCATCCGGGTACTCGATGACGAACTTCTCCAGTACCGCGTCATCGCCGGCGATCAGGCGATCACGCCAGCGTTCCAGGTTATGGAAGCGCTCGTTGTACTGGCGAGTGGAGGCATCGAGTTGATCGAGCAAGGTCAGAATGGCGTCAGTGTCCTGGTCGCGCATCAGTTTGCCGATAAACATAAGGTGCCGTTTACGCGCGATATTCGCGGTGTGCTTGGGCGCATCGTTCAGAGCCCGGCGCAGGGCGTCGGTCAATGGCAGTTTTGCACACAAGTCAGGCTTGAGTGTTGTAAGGCGCTCGCCGAGGTCAACCAGAGCATGCAGCTCGCGTTTGACCTGAGATTTGCTTTTCTCCCCATCGAGGGAGTCGTCGTAAGAATCAACCATGGTGGCAGTCCGCAAAGAAACGCCGCCATGATAACCAGTCGGGGGCCGCTTGTCCGGCCCGGTCGCTCGAAGGCCTTAACCGAAAGCAGAATTTGAGTGGAGAAAACCATGAGTGCAGCCCAAAGCGTCGGTCCGCAAGCGTTACCGGCACTGCAGGAACAAGTCGAGCAGATCATTGCCGAGGCCAAGCGCCAGGGGGCCAGTGCCTGTGAAGTGGCGGTGTCCCTGGAGCAGGGGTTGTCGACATCGGTGCGTCAGCGGGAAGTGGAAACCGTCGAGTTCAACCGCGACCAGGGGTTTGGCATCACGTTGTATGTGGGCCAGCGCAAAGGTTCTGCCAGCACCTCCGCCAGTGGCCCGGACGCGATTCGTGAAACCGTCGCCGCCGCACTGGCGATTGCCAAGCACACCTCTGAAGACGAAAGCTCGGGCCTGGCCGATGCGGCCTTGATGGCTCGTGACTTGAAGGATTTTGACCTGTTTCATGCCTGGGACATCACCCCGGAGCAGGCCATTGAGCAAGCGCTGACCTGTGAAGCGGCGGCATTTGATGCCGACAGCCGGATCAAGAACGCTGATGGCACCACCTTGAGCAGCCATCAGGGTTGCCGCGTGTATGGCAACAGCCACGGCTTTATCGGCGGTTATGCCTCGACACGTCACAGCCTGAGCTGCGTGATGATCGCCGAAGCCAACGGCCAGATGCAGCGTGATTACTGGTACGACGTTAACCGCCAGGGCGATTTACTGATGGACCCGGTACTTATCGGCCAACGTGCCGCGCAGCGTGCGGCCAGCCGCCTGGGCGCGCGCCCGGTGCCGACCTGCGAAGTGCCAGTATTGTTCTCGGCAGAACTGGCCGGCGGTTTGTTCGGCAGCTTCCTCGGGGCGATTTCCGGCGGCAATTTGTACCGCAAGTCGTCGTTCCTGGAAGGCGCGATCGGCCAGAAGCTGTTCCCGGAGTGGCTGACCATCGATGAGCGCCCGCACCTGATGGGCGCCATGGGCAGTTCGTCGTTTGACGGTGATGGCCTGGCGACCTACGCCAAGCCGTTCGTCGAGAACGGTGAGCTGGTGTCCTACGTGTTGGGCACCTACGCCGGTCGCAAGCTTGGGCTACCCAGCACGGCCAACTCGGGCGGGGTGCACAACCTGTTCATCACCCATGGCGACGAAGACCAGGCGGCATTGTTGCGACGCATGGGCCGCGGCTTGCTGGTTACCGAGTTGATGGGCCATGGCCTGAACATGGTCACGGGCGATTACTCCCGTGGCGCGGCAGGTTTCTGGGTAGAAAACGGTGAAATCCAGTTCGCCGTGCAGGAAGTGACCATCGCCGGCAACATGCGCGACATGTTCAAGCAGATTGTCGCGGTGGGTAATGACCTGGAACTGCGCAGCAACATCCGCACCGGTTCGGTGTTGATCGAGAAGATGACCGTCGCCGGCAGCTGACCCGCCGACAGACGCTGTAAAAAAGGCGCGCCACCCATTGGGTGGCGCGCCTTTTTTATGCCCGAAATTCCGTGTGATCACCTCAGGCGCTTGTTTTGATTCTCAATATCATTTAATAATAAATATCATTACCGAATGAGCGTGGATCATGAGTTCTGTCCTGCATGAGGATCCTTACCTGGAAAGCTGGCGCTGGATGAGTCGTCAGATTCGCTGCGGCCTTGATCCCGACGAGCCCCGCCTGATCGAACATTACCTGGCCGAAGGCCGGTACCTCGCCTGTTGCACTGCGACCCATCCGTGGACCATCGGCGAAACCTCATTTCGCCTGCTGCTCGACACCGCCTCCGACATCGCCTTGCCCTGGCATTGGCGGTCCATGTGCCTGGACCAGGCCTGGCGCCCGTTGCGTGACCTGGAAAAACTTTCTCACTGTGCCTGCCGCCTCAAGCGCTGGCAGACCTTTGCCTGGCAATTGGCGACCTGCGAATTGCTTCCATCGATTTCTCACTCCGACCTGGTGCAAGGATCTTCCGATGAGTAACACCCGTATCGAACGCGACAGCATGGGCGAACTGCAAGTGCCCGCCGAGGCCTTGTATGGCGCGCAAACCCAGCGTGCGGTGAACAACTTTCCCATCAGCCACCAGCGCATGCCGGCGCAGTTCATCCGTGCGCTGATCCTG
Organism: Pseudomonas sp. A125; assembly: GCF_055409485.1. Lineage (NCBI taxonomy): Bacteria > Pseudomonadati > Pseudomonadota > Gammaproteobacteria > Pseudomonadales > Pseudomonadaceae > Pseudomonas > Pseudomonas sp. A125. Next base: position 34,999 of record NZ_JBUZVP010000034.1, on the reverse strand, counting down.
GCCAAGGCGGCCGCCGCCAAGGCCAACGTTGAGCTCAAACAACTGAGTGAAGCCCAAGGCAAGGCCATCGTCGATGCTGCCCAGGGTTTGCTGGAAGGCGACTTCATGCAGCACTTCCCGGTGGATATCTTCCAGACCGGTTCCGGCACCAGCTCCAACATGAACGCCAACGAAGTGATTGCGACCCTCGCCAGCCGTTTGCTGGGTGAGCCGGTCAACCCCAATGACCACGTCAATTGCGGCCAGAGCAGCAACGACATCATTCCGACCACCATTCATGTGAGCGCGGCGCTGGTGCTGCATGAACAGACCCTGCCGGCATTGCTGCACTTGGTGCAGGTGATCGAGCACAAGGCTGAAGAGGTGCACCGCTTCGTCAAGACCGGCCGCACGCACCTGATGGACGCCATGCCGGTGCGCATGAGCCAGGTACTCAACGGCTGGGCCCAGCAGCTCAAGGCGAATATCGGCCACCTGCAAGACCTGCTGCCGAGCTTGCAGGCGCTGGCGCAGGGCGGCACGGCCGTCGGCACCGGGATCAATGCGCATCCTGAGTTTGCGGCGCGCTTCAGCCAACAACTGAGCAACCTGACCCAGGTTCAGTTCACGCCCGGCAAGAATCTGTTTGCGCTGATTGGCTCCCAGGACACTGCCGTCGCGGTCTCCGGGCAGCTCAAGACCACCGCCGTGTCCTTGATGAAAATCGCCAACGACCTGCGCTGGATGAACTCCGGCCCGCTGGCCGGCCTCGGTGAAATCGAACTGGAAGGCCTGCAGCCGGGCTCCTCGATCATGCCGGGCAAGGTCAACCCGGTGATTCCGGAAGCCACCGCGATGGTTGCCGCACAAGTCATCGGCAATGACACGGTGATCACCATCGCCGGCCAGTCCGGCAATTTCGAACTCAACGTGATGTTGCCGATCATCGCCCAGAACCTGCTCAACAGCCTGGAATTGCTGGCCAACTCCAGCCGCCTGCTGGCCGACAAGGCCATCGCCAGCTTCAAGGTCAACGAAGCCAAGCTCAAGGAAGCGCTCTCACGCAACCCGATCCTGGTGACCGCACTCAACCCGATCATTGGTTACCAAAAGGCCGCCGAAATCGCCAAGAAGGCCTATCAACAGGGCCGCCCGGTAATTGACGTGGCGCTCGAACACACCGACTTGCCCCGCAGCCAACTGGAAACCCTGCTGGATCCGGAAAAGCTCACGGCCGGCGGCGTGTAATCACCGACCCTGCTTTGGAGGCTCACCATGGAGCACTGGAAACGCACGATCGAACGGGCCAATCGCTGCTTTATGGCAGGCGAGCTGGTAGATGCCCGCGAGGCCTACCTGCAAGCCCTGGCCCTGGCTCAAGTGTTGTTTGAGCGTTGGGCGGATGCCGACGAAGCGGTGGCGGCTTGCGTCATTTCCCATCACAACCTGGCAGACCTGCACCTGCGCCTTAACCAGCCGGAGGAAAGCGCGGAATACCTCTGTGCCATTCACCAGCGCCTGCTGCAGACCCTGCAGGACACCCGCCTTAACCCGCTATTGCGCGAGGCGGCCCTGCGCCAGAGCAGCAAGACCTACGTCGAACTGCTGAATTTCATCAGCGATCACGGTGAGTACCCGCGTACCCACCGCCTGCTGGGCAGCAACGTGGCGCCCTCGGATGCGTCGACCCGCAACAGCCCTTTTTATGGAGCTCATTGATATGTCCTACACCTTGCCGGCCTTGCCTTACGCCTACGACGCCCTTGAACCGCATATCGATGCGCAAACCATGGAGATCCACTACACCAAGCACCACCAGACCTATATCAACAACCTCAACGCGGCCGTCGAAGGCACCGAGTTTGCCGGGTGGCCGGTGGAGAAGTTGGTGTCCAGCGTGCAGCAACTGCCGGAAAAACTCCGGGCGGCGGTGATCAACCAGGGCGGCGGCCACGCCAACCACTCGTTGTTCTGGGCCGTGATGTCGCCCAAGGGCGGCGGCAAGCCAGAGGGTGCGCTGGGTAAAGCCATCGACGAACAATTGGGTGGTTTCGACGCCTTCAAGGAGGCATTCACCAAAGCCGCATTGACCCGGTTCGGCAGTGGCTGGGCGTGGTTGAGCGTTACCCCACAAAAGACCCTGGTGGTGGAGAGCAGCGGCAACCAGGACAGCCCGCTGATGAACGGCAACACGCCAATCCTCGGTCTGGACGTCTGGGAGCACGCTTACTACCTGCTGTACCAGAACCGGCGTCCGGAATACATCAACGCGTTCTACAGCGTCATCAACTGGCCGGAAGTTGCCGGACGCTACCAGGCTGCGCTGGGCTGAAACTCCTCTATAACAAGATCTAAGGCCGACTATGGGCACTGAAACACTGGCGATCAGCAGCGTGCGGATGTTTCGTTATGCGTTTGGCTCGCTGCTGCTATTGGCAGGAACGGCATTGCTGGTGGCCCAAGGGCTGGCCTGGCTTGACCTGGAACCACGCATCCTGCGGGCCTTGCAGGGTGGTGCCATTTGCGCGCTTGGCACCGCCTTGGGCGCCGTGCCGGTACTGGTAATTCGCCGGATGCCGTTGGCGGTGAGTGACACGCTGCTCGGCTTTGGTGCGGGGGTGATGCTGGCGGCGACTGCGTTTTCGCTGATCGTGCCGGGTATCGCGGCGGCTGAAAGCCTGGGGCTGACGCCCTGGGCCGCCAGTGGCCTGATCAGTTTCGGCATCATGCTAGGCGCTTTCGGGTTGTACCTGGTAGATCGCAAGGTCTCCGGCGCCAGCCCGGAAATGCTGGTGGGCAGTGCGGAACATCCGGTGATACCGCCGCGCATCTGGCTGTTTGTGTTCGCCATCATTGCCCACAACATTCCTGAAGGCATGGCGGTGGGTGTCTCGGCGGGTGGCGGCATGCCCGATGCCGACAGCCTGGCCATGGGCATTGCATTACAGGATGTGCCGGAGGGTTTGGTTATCGCGCTGGTGCTGGCCGGGGCAGGGATGTCGCGGGTCAAGGCGTTCCTGATTGGCGCGGCGTCTGGCCTGGTGGAGCCGGTGTTTGCGGTGCTGTGCGCCTGGCTGGTGAGCCTGGCGCAGGTGCTGTTGCCGCTGGGGTTGGCATTGGCTGCCGGGGCGATGCTGTTGGTGGTGACGCACGAAGTCATACCCGAGTCGCGGCGCAATGGCCATGACAAGCTCGCCAGCCTCGGGTTGTGCATCGGGTTTTGCTTGATGATGGTGATGGATACAGCGTTGGGCTAGGAACTCTGCCAAATTCCTTGTAGGAGCCGGCTTGCCGGCGATGGCGTTCCTGAGGTCAGTGCAAGACTTGTGGGCCAATCGCCGGCAAGCCGGCTCCTACAGAGGGTGTTACTCGCCTTCGTCAAAGAAGTTGTTGATCAACGCCACCAGCGCATCCAGGGCTTCCTGCTCTTGTTCGCCTTCGGTCTTCAAATGAATCTTTGTGCCCTTGCCCGCAGCCAGCATCATCATGGCCATGATGCTTTTGCCGTCGACCATGGATTCCGGGGTGCGCCCGGCGCGGATCTGGCAAGGGAACTGCCCGGCAACGCCGACGAACTTGGCCGAGGCCCGGGCGTGCAGGCCCAGCTTGTTGATGATTTCAATTTCCAGAGCGGGCATCGCGGGGGTGTTCCTTTCAGCTGAGGTCGCGGTGGCGAACCTGGACGTTCTTGAGGGTTTGGTGCAGCACCTTGCCCAGGCGTTCGGTCAGGTAGACGGAACGGTGATGGCCGCCGGTGCAGCCAATGGCGATGGTGACATAAGCCCGGTTGCTGGCCGCAAAACGCGGCAGCCACTTGAGCAGGTAGCTGGAGATGTCCTGGAACATCTCCTCCACATCCGGTTGCGCCGCCAGGTACTCGGCCACAGGCTCGTCCAGCCCGGACTGATCGCGCAATTCCGGCTTCCAATACGGGTTGGGCAGGCAGCGCACGTCAAACACCAGGTCGGCATCTACCGGCATGCCACGCTTGAAGCCAAACGACTCCACGAGGAACGCCGTGCCCGGCTCTGGCTGGTTCAGCAGGCGCAGCTTGATCGCATCACGCAGTTGATACAGGTTCAGGCTGGTGGTGTTGATCTTGAGGTCAGCCAGGTCAATGATCGGCCCCAGCAGCTTGGTCTCGTCTTCGATGGCTTCGGCCAGCGAGCGATGCGGGCTGCTAAGAGGGTGGCGTCGACGGGTTTCGGAGAAGCGCTTGAGCAGGGTCTCTTCGTCGGCGTCCAGGTACAGCACATCGCAATGGATGTGCTTGGCGCGCACTTCTTCGAGCAGCTCAGGGAAGCGTGTGAGGTGGCTGGGCAGGTTTCGGGCGTCGATCGAGACAGCGACCAGTGGTTGCGCGAGCTCAGTGTGAATCAGTGCGCGTTCCGCCAGTTCCGGCAGCAGGCCGGCGGGCAGGTTGTCGATGCAATAGAAGCCGTTGTCCTCAAGAACATTGAGGGCCGTGCTTTTGCCTGAGCCGGACCGGCCACTGACGATGATCAAACGCATGATTAATGCCTGCTTTGTTCATCCAGGACGACCTGATAGAGCGCCTCGTTGCTGGAGGCGCTGCGCAGTTTGTCGCGTACTTCCTTGCGGTCGAGCATGCTGGCGATCTGCCGAAGCAGTTCCAGGTGCGCATCGGTGGCAGCTTGCGGGACCAGCAGTACAAACAGCAGGTCGACCGGGGCGCCATCGATGGCGTCGAAATCGATTGGGGCATCCAGGTGCAGCAGGGCGCTGACTGGAGATTCACAGCCTTGCAGGCGGCAGTGAGGAATGGCGATTCCGTTGCCAAAGCCGGTCGAGCCGAGCTTTTCACGGGCGATCAGAGCCTCGTACACAGCTTGCGTATCCAGCTCGGGCACTTCGCGGCCGATCAGGTTGGCAATTTGTTCGAGGGCACGCTTTTTACTGCCGCCCGGCACGTTCACGAGGGAACGGCCGGGGGTCAGGATGGTTTCAAGTCGAATCATGGGTGGGGAGTGTTAGCGGCCGGTGCCTTGAAGAAGGCTCTGCTGCTTTTCCTTATGCTTTTTAAGTTGGCGGTCAAGCTTGTCAGTCAAGGCATCGATCGATGCATACATGTCTTCATGCTCGGCATTGGCGACCACTTCGCCACCGGGTATCTGCAAGGTCGCTTCGATTTTCTGCTGAAGCTTATCGACCTTCATGATGACCTGCACATTGGTGATCTTGTCGAAATGACCCTCAAGTCGTTTCAGCTTCTGCTCGACGTATTCGCGCAATGGAGGGGTGACTTCTACATGGTGTCCACTGATGTTGACTTGCATACAGCTTCTCCTTCGTTGCCAGTGCATAAAGCGGCAGGCCGGGGTGCCTGCCACTGGAACGCTATGGCCCGCCCGTCACATCAAACGCTTACGCTCGCTGGAAGGCGCGATCCCAAGGGACTCGCGGTACTTGGCGACGGTTCGACGGGCGACCTGAATGCCTTGTGCCTCCAGTAAACCAGCGATCTTGCTGTCACTCAACGGCTTTTTCTGATTTTCCGCGGCAACCAGTTTTTTGATGATCGCGCGGATCGCCGTGGACGAGCATTCGCCGCCTTCGGAGGTGCTGACGTGGCTGGAGAAAAAGTATTTCAGCTCATAGATACCCCGTGGGGTATGCATGAATTTTTGTGTGGTTACCCGGGAAATCGTTGATTCGTGCATGCCCACCGCCTCGGCGATGTCGTGCAATACCAGCGGCTTCATCGCTTCATCGCCGTATTCCAGGAAACCGCGCTGGTGTTCGACGATCTGGGTGGCGACTTTCATCAGGGTTTCGTTGCGGCTTTGCAGGCTCTTGATGAACCAGCGGGCTTCCTGCAACTGGTTACGCATGAAGGTGTTGTCGGCGCTGGTGTCGGCGCGGCGCACAAAGCCTGCGTATTGCGGGTTGACCCGCAGGCGCGGCACCGATTCCTGGTTCAACTCCACCAGCCAGCGCTCGTTGTCCTTGCGCACGATCACGTCGGGCACCACATATTCGGCTTCGCTGGACTCGATCTGCGAGCCAGGGCGCGGGTTCAGGCTCTGCACCAGCTCGATGATCTGGCGCAGGTCATCTTCCTTGAGCTTCATGCGGCGCATCAGCTGGCTGTAGTCGCGGCTGCCGAGCAGGTCGATGTAGTCGGTGACCAGGCGCTGCGCCTCGGCCAGCCAAGGGGTCTTGGCTGGCAATTGGCGCAGTTGCAGCAGCAGGCATTCGCTCAGGGTGCGCGCGCCGATACCGGCGGGCTCGAACTGCTGGATGCGGTGCAGGACGGCTTCGATTTCGTCCAGTTCGATGTCCAGTTCCGGGTCGAAGGCCTCGAGGATCTCCTCAAGGGACTCGTCCAGGTAGCCCTGATTGTTGATGCAGTCGATCAGGGTCACAGCGATCAGTCGATCGGTGTCAGACATCGGTGCCAGGTTCAGTTGCCAGAGCAGATGGCTCTGCAGGCTCTCGCCGGCGGAGGTTCGGGTAGTGAAGTCCCACTCGTCATCATCATTGCTGGGCAGGCTGCTGGCGCTGGTCTGGTAGACGTCTTCCCAGGCGGTGTCGACGGGAAGTTCGTTGGGAATGCGTTCGTTCCATTCACCTTCCTCAAGGTTGTCCACCGTGGGGGCGGTTTCCTGGTAGGAGGTTTCCTGTACGTCGGGGTTGGGTTTTTGCTCGATGTTGTCGGCAAGCGGGTCTGCATTATCGAAGTCGTCGCCTTCTTCCTGGCGTTCGAGCATCGGATTGGACTCCAGGGCCTCCTGGATTTCCTGTTGCAGGTCCAGGGTCGACAATTGGAGCAGGCGGATGGCCTGTTGCAGCTGAGGTGTCATCGTCAGCTGCTGGCCCATTCTCAGGACTAGCGATGGTTTCATGGCAGGGGCTTAACACCTTATTCGCCGGCGCAATGCGCCATCCACGACAGGGCGCGTGAGCGCCAAACATAAGCAAATTATATGCCTGATATCGGGGGCTTTGCCTAGAGCGCGGTAACAATAAAAATACTGAGGTTTTTATTGACTCCCGCGCTCCATGGCGAATGGCCTGATACCACCGTGTTTACAGGCGGAACTCGTGACCCAAATACACTTCCTTGACCAGTTCGTTGGCCAGGATGGTGGCCGAGTCACCTTCGGCAATCAGTTGCCCATCGTTGACGATATACGCGGTTTCGCAGATATCGAGGGTCTCGCGGACATTGTGGTCGGTGATCAATACACCGATGCCCTTGGCCTTGAGGTGATGGATGATCTGCTTGATATCGCCGACCGAGATCGGGTCGACACCGGCGAAAGGTTCGTCCAGCAGGATGAACTTCGGCGCAGTGGCCAGGGCGCGGGCGATTTCCACGCGACGACGCTCACCGCCGGACAGGCTCATGCCGAGGTTGTCGCGAATGTGGTTGATGTGGAATTCCTGCAGCAGGCTTTCCAGCTCTTGCTTGCGCCCGGCGCGGTCGAGTTCCTTGCGGGTCTCGAGGATGGCCATGATGTTGTCAGAAACCGACAGTTTGCGGAAGATCGACGCCTCCTGCGGGAGATAGCCAATGCCTGCTTGGGCGCGACCGTGCATGGGCTGGTGGCTCACGTCCAGGTCGTCGATCAGCACGCGGCCCTGATCGGCCTGTACCAGGCCCACGATCATGTAGAAGCAGGTGGTCTTGCCCGCACCGTTGGGGCCGAGCAAGCCGACGATCTGCCCGCTGTCGATCGACAGGCTCACGTCGCGCACGACCTGCCGGCTTTTATAGGCCTTGGCCAGATGCTGGGCTTTCAGGGTTGCCATTAATTCGCCTTCTTCGCGTCGGGTTTCGGCGCCGGCTGGGCTGCGGCCGGTTTCGGCTTCGGCTGGATAACCATGTCGATGCGCGGCTTCGGCGTGCCGATTTTGGAACCGGTGGCACGACCGGCCTGGGCAATCTGCTTCACCGTGTCGTAGACGATTTTTTCGCCGTCGGTGGTGTTGCCGTCATTGATCACCCGGGCCTGGTCGATCAGTACGATGCGATTTTGCTGTGCATGGTACTGGATCGTCTTGCCGTAGCCTTTGACTGGCGTAGGGTCGCCCACTTTTTGCAGCTGTTCGAAATACGCCAGGTTGCCAACCGAGGTGACCACGTCGATATCGCCTGCCGGGGTGCGAGTCAGCGTCACGGTATTACCCGTCACTTTCATCGAGCCCTGAGTGATGATCACGTCGCCGGTGTAGGTCGCAATACCTTTCTTGTCATCCAGTTGCGCGTCATCGGCCTGGATATGGATCGGTTGCTGGCTATCGTTCGGCAGAGCCCAGGCGCTCACGCTTCCCAGTGCTGCGCCCAGGCCGAGCAAAATAGGGAGGGTTTTAACGAGCCTCATACTGTCCTCTTACGTTCGATAGCAGGTGTATCCTGCTTTCTTTCAAATACGCTTTCATTCCCTTGCCAGTCGATACACCGCCAGCGCCGTCAATTCTAACGTCTTGCTCGGTCTGCGCATATTGCTTCTGTGGGAATACGGTCATGCGACTGCTGGTAATAATGGTGTCGCGGTCCTTGGCGTCGGTGCGGGCTACACGTACCGAGTCAATCAATTCCACTTGGGTGCCGTCCGGGTTGACCTCGCCACGCTCACTGGTGACGTGCCATGGGAATTCGGCGCCGCGATACAGGTTCATGTCCGGCTTGGTCAATAACGTGACCTCGGATGCCTTCAGATGTTCGACCTTGTCCGAGGTCATTTCATACTGGACCTTGCCATCGGGCAGGTACTGGATGCTGTGGGCGTTAATGGCGTAATAGTCGATAGCGCTCTCGTCCACCTGTGCGACGGGCTTGTCGAGGAAGCGCTCCGGGCTGATATTCCAGTAGCCTACCGCCAGGAATACGGCGGCGATGACAGCGAATATCAGGAAATTGCGAATCTTTTTGCTCAACATAAAACGCTCTATAGGTAGGCGGCGTGGGCCGCTTCAAGGCTGCCTTGGGCGCGCAGAATCAGTTCGCAGAACTCGCGGGCGGCGCCTTCGCCGCCACGGGCTGTCGTTACGCCATGGGCATGTTCGCGAACGAACGCCGCCGCATTGGCCACGGCCATGCCCAGGCCGACCCGGCGAATCACCGGCAGGTCGGGTAGGTCGTCACCGAGGTAGGCAACCTGCTCATAGCTTAGGTTGAGTTGGCCAAGAAGCTCGTCCAGGACCACCAGTTTATCCTCGCGGCCCTGATACAGGTGAGGAATCCCCAGGTTTTGTGCGCGGCGTTCCACAACCGGAGTCTTGCGACCGCTGATGATCCCGGTTTGCACGCCCGCCGCCATCAGCATCTTGATGCCCTGGCCGTCGAGGGTGTTGAACGTCTTGAATTCGCTGCCGTCTTCCAAAAAGTACAGGCGGCCATCTGTGAGTACACCGTCGACGTCGAAAATCGCCAGCTTGATGTTTTTGCCCCGTTGCAACAGGTCGGTGGTCATTTACATCACTCCTGCACGCAGCAAGTCGTGCATGTTCAGGGCGCCAACCGGGCGGTCGTCGCCGTCGACCACCACCAGCGCCAGAATTTTATGGTCTTCCATGATCTTCAGCGCTTCGGCCGCGAGCATGTCAGGGCGTGCGGTCTTGCCGTGAGGCGTCATGACTTCGTCGATGGTTGCGGTCTGGATATTGAGGTTGCGGTCCAGTGTGCGGCGCAGGTCGCCGTCGGTGAATACCCCGGCCAGGCGCCCGTCATCTTCCAGTATCACCGTCATGCCCAGGCGCTTGAGGGTCATTTCCATCAAGGCATCCTTAAGCAAGGTGCCGCGCGCCACTTGAGGCAACTCTTCGCCGGCGTGCATCACGTTTTCCACTTTCAGCAGCAGGCGACGGCCCAGGGCGCCACCTGGATGGGAAAATGCGAAGTCTTCGGCGGTAAACCCACGGGCTTCCAGCAGTGCCACCGCCAGCGCGTCGCCCATGACCAGGGCCGCAGTGGTGGAGGAGGTGGGTGCTAGGTTCAGCGGGCAGGCCTCGTGGGCAACGTGCACGTTCAAATTCACTTCGGCGGCTTTTGCCAGGGTTGAGTCCGGGTTGCCGGTCACGCTGATCAACTGGATGCCCAGGCGCTTGATCAGCGGCAGCAGGGTCACGATTTCGTTGGTGGTGCCGGAGTTGGACAGCGCCAGGATGATGTCATCCCGGGTGATCATGCCCATGTCGCCGTGGCTGGCTTCGGCCGGATGCACGAAGAACGCGGTGGTCCCGGTGCTTGCCAGGGTGGCGGCGATCTTGTTGCCGACATGCCCGGATTTGCCCATGCCGACCACGACAACGCGGCCCTTGCTGGCCAGAATCATCTCGCATGCGCGTACGAAATCCGCGTCGATATGGGCCAGTAAACCTTCTACGGCTTCAAGCTCAAGGCGGATGGTGCGTTGTGCGGATTGAATAAGGTCGCTGGATTGGCTCATGTCTGAAATCGTATAGCCTGACGAAAAGTCGGCGATTATAGCGGTAATGAACAATTCCCTCACGCAAGTTCGTCAGGCTTTATTCATTCCGCCTGTGGTTGAGATTCAACCTCAGCAAGGTTTTTTTAGCTGTCCTGTTTCTGAACAAGCTCTGTTCCGGCCTTGGGGGCGCTGTACCAGCAGTGATATAGTTCGCCGCCAGTTCGGTCCGCACAGCCTTTTTGTCTATTCGGCGCAAGCATTTGTCGAAAACAAGGTGTCTGAGTGAAAGGCTGCATCCCAAGGAGTTTAGATGAGTGCCGATAACGCCTACGCGGTCGAGCTGAAGGGCCTTTCCTTCAAGCGCGGTACGCGCAGCATCTTCAATAATGTGGATATTCGCATTCCCCGCGGCAAAGTCACGGGAATCATGGGGCCTTCCGGCTGCGGCAAGACGACGCTGTTGCGCCTGATGGGCATGCAGCTGCGCCCCTCCGCCGGTGAAGTCTGGGTCAACGGCCAGAACCTGCCGACGCTGTCGCGCAGCGATCTGTTCGATGCCCGCAAGCACATGGGCGTGCTGTTCCAGAGCGGCGCATTGTTCACCGACCTCGACGTTTTTGAAAACGTGGCGTTCCCGCTGCGGGTGCATACGCAGCTGTCCGATGAAATGATTCGTGACATCGTGTTGCTGAAATTGCAGGCCGTGGGGCTGCGTGGTGCCATCGATTTGATGCCCGACGAGCTGTCCGGTGGCATGAAGCGTCGGGTGGCCTTGGCGCGTGCCATTGCCCTCGACCCGCAGATTCTCATGTACGACGAACCTTTCGTTGGCCAGGACCCGATCGCCATGGGTGTCCTGGTGCGCCTGATCCGCCTGCTCAATGATGCGCTGGGTATCACCAGTATCGTGGTCTCCCACGACCTGGCCGAGACCGCGAGCATTGCCGACTACCTCTATGTAGTGGGCGATGGCCAGGTATTGGGGCAGGGCACGCCTGAAGAGCTGATGAACGCAGATAACCCGCGCATTCGCCAATTCATGACTGGCGACCCCGATGGCCCGGTGCCTTTTCATTTTCCGGCAGCGGACTACCGCTCAGATTTTCTGGGGAAGCGCTGATGCGCAAGACATCCTTACTCGAAAAGGTTCGCCTTTTCGGCCGCTCCGGCATCGATATCATTGGTGTGCTGGGCCGTTCGACGATTTTCCTGTTTCATGCCTTGCTCGGCCGCGGCGGTATTGGCGGCGGCTTTGGCCTGCTGATCAAGCAACTGCACTCCGTGGGCGTGATGTCCCTGGTGATCATCGTGGTTTCCGGTGTATTCATCGGCATGGTGCTGGCGCTGCAGGGTTTCAACATCCTTTCCAGCTACGGTTCCGAGCAGGCGGTGGGGCAGATGGTGGCCCTGACCCTGTTGCGTGAGTTGGGCCCCGTGGTGACCGCGCTGCTGTTTGCCGGGCGTGCCGGTTCTGCGCTGACGGCCGAAATAGGCAACATGAAAGCCACCGAGCAGCTCTCCAGCCTGGAAATGATCGGTGTCGATCCACTCAAGTACATTGTTGCCCCACGCCTGTGGGCCGGCTTCATCTCCCTTCCACTGTTGGCGATGGTGTTCAGCGTGGTCGGGATCTGGGGCGGCTCGTGGGTGGCGGTTGACTGGCTGGGCGTCTACGACGGCTCCTACTGGGGCAACATGCAGAACAGCGTGACCTTCAGCGGCGACGTGCTCAACGGCATCATTAAAAGCATCGTTTTCGCCTTTGTAGTGACCTGGATCGCCGTATTCCAAGGCTACGACTGTGAACCCACTTCAGAAGGGATCAGTCGCGCCACCACCAAGACCGTTGTGTACGCCTCGCTGGCGGTACTGGGCCTTGACTTCATTTTGACCGCCTTGATGTTTGGAGATTTCTGATGCAAAACCGCACTGTGGAAATCGGTGTCGGCCTTTTCTTGCTGGCTGGCATCCTGGCTTTACTGTTGCTCGCCCTGCGAGTCAGCGGCCTATCGGCCAGCCCCACCGCCGATACTTATAAACTTTACGCCTACTTCGACAATATCGCCGGTTTGACTGTCAGAGCTAAAGTGACCATGGCGGGTGTAACCATCGGCAAGGTCACGGCGATCGATCTGGACCGCGACAGCTTCACCGGCCGGGTGACGATGCAAGTGGACAAGAAGGTGGATAATCTGCCGACAGACTCCACGGCGTCTATTCTCACCGCTGGTTTGCTGGGCGAGAAGTACATCGGTATCAGCGTGGGCGGGGAAACAGCTCTGCTCAAGGATGGTTCGACCATTCATGACACACAGTCGTCGTTGGTGCTGGAGGACTTGATCGGTAAATTCCTGCTCAACACCGTCAATAAAGACGCCAAATGAGGAATGTGTTCATGATCTCTACTTTGCGACGTGGCCTGTTGGTACTGCTGGCGGCACTGCCGTTGATGGCTAACGCCGCTGCCGGCGGTTCTGCACACGACCTGGTGCAGGACACGACCAACAAAATGTTGGCTGACCTGAGTGCCAACAAGGAAAAGTACAAGCAGGACCCGAGTCAGTTTTACAACGCGCTGAATACGATCGTGGGGCCTGTGGTTGATGCTGAAGGTATTTCCAAAAGCATCATGACCGTCAAGTACTCGCGCAAGGCGACCCCGGAGCAGATGACCCGCTTCCAGGAAAACTTCAAGCGTGGCCTGTTCCAGTTCTATGGCAACGCATTGCTCGAGTACAACAACCAGGGCATTACGGTTGATGCGCCTAAGTCCGAAACGGGTGACCGTGCCGAAGTCGGCATGACCGTTAAGGGCAGCAATGGTGCGGTGTACCCAGTGTCGTACACCCTGACGAAGATCAATGGCGAGTGGAAGCTGCGTAACGTTGTCATCAACGGCATCAATATCGGCAAGCTGTTCCGTGACCAGTTTGCCGACGCAATGCAGCGCAATGGCAACGATCTGGACAAAACCATCAACGGTTGGGCCGGTGAAGTGGCCAAGGCCAAGGAAGAAACCGACAAAGCTGCCGGGAAGCCTGCCCAATGACCGAGTCGGCCATTCGCCTTGGCGAGTCCGGTGAGCTGTTGCTCAGCGGCGTGCTGGATTACAGCACCGGGCCAGCCCTGCGCAAGCAGGGCCAGGCGCTGATCAATGCCAGCACCTCTGCGGCGCTGGTGCTCGATTGCTCGGCGGTGGTGAAGTCCAGTAGCGTCGGCTTATCGTTGCTGCTGTGTTTCATGCGTGATGCGCAGGCCGTCAAAAAGCCGGTGAGCATCCGTGCGTTGCCCGAAGACATGCGTGAAATTGCTGAAGTTTCCGGGCTGACCGAGTTGTTGGCGCATCCTTAATACACATTATTAAAGAAGCCCCCCGTCAGAGTCCTGCTATGCGGGGTTCGCAGGCGCGGGGCTTTTTTGTATGATGTGCGACCCGCGCGCACTGGGCGCCGATAGAGGTTGAGCATGCAGGCCTTAGAAGTGAAGCGCTTTCTCGAAGAAAAGCTCCCCGAAACTCAAGTAGAAGTTGAGGGCGAAGGCTGTAACTTCCAGCTGAACGTGATTAGCGATGAACTGGCGGCATTGAGCCCGGTCAAGCGTCAGCAGCAGATCTATGCCCATTTGAACCCGTGGATCACCGATGGCAGCATCCATGCGGTCACTATGAAATTTTTCAGCCGCGCGGCCTGGGCCGAGCGCACCTGAGCCCCCAAGGCGTCGAGATTCTTATGGATAAATTGATTATTACCGGCGGTGCTCGTCTTGATGGCGAGATCCGTATTTCCGGGGCGAAGAACTCCGCCCTGCCGATCCTGGCAGCTACCTTGCTGTGCGATGGCCCGGTTACCGTGGCCAACCTGCCGCACCTGCACGACATCACCACCATGATCGAGCTGTTCGGTCGCATGGGCATTGAGCCGGTGATCGACGAGAAACTCAGCGTCGAAATCGACCCGCGCACCATCAAGACCCTGATCGCGCCGTACGAGCTGGTGAAAACCATGCGCGCCTCGATCCTGGTTCTGGGCCCGATGGTTGCTCGTTTCGGTGAAGCCGAAGTCGCGTTGCCTGGCGGTTGCGCCATCGGTTCGCGTCCGGTGGACCTGCACATCCGTGGCCTCGAAGCCATGGGTGCAACCATCGACGTTGAAGGCGGCTACATCAAGGCCAAGGCACCAGAAGGCGGCCTGCGTGGCGCGAACTTCTTCTTTGATACTGTCAGCGTGACCGGTACCGAGAACATCATGATGGCCGCTGCCCTGGCCAACGGCCGCAGCGTGCTGCAAAACGCCGCGCGCGAGCCGGAAGTGGTCGACCTGGCGAACTTCCTGATCGCCATGGGTGCCAACATTACCGGCGCCGGCACCGACACCATCACCATCGAAGGTGTGAAGCGCCTGCATTCGGCCACCTACAAGGTGATGCCGGACCGCATCGAGACCGGTACCTACCTGGTGGCTGCTGCTGTCACCGGCGGCCGCGTCAAGGTCAAGGACACCGACCCGACCATCCTTGAGTCCGTCCTGGAAAAACTCAAGGAAGCGGGCGCCGAGATCACTACTGGTGAAGACTGGATCGAGCTGAACATGCACGGCAAGCGGCCAAAAGCCGTCAACGTGCGTACTGCGCCGTACCCGGCGTTCCCGACCGACATGCAAGCGCAGTTCATTTCCCTGAACGCGATTGCCGAAGGCACCGGCGCTGTGATCGAGACCATCTTCGAAAACCGCTTCATGCACGTGTATGAACTGCACCGCATGGGCGCCAAGATCCAGGTCGAAGGTAACACTGCCATCGTCACCGGCATCGAGAAGCTCAAGGGCGCGCCAGTAATGGCCACCGACCTGCGTGCCTCGGCCAGCCTGGTGATCTCGGCGCTGTGCGCAGACGGCGACACCCTGATCGACCGCATCTACCACATCGACCGTGGTTACGAGTGCATCGAAGAGAAGCTGCAGATGCTCGGCGCGAAAATCCGCCGCGTACCGGGCTAACCCCTCGGACTTCGAACGCTGTCACTGTGGTGAGCGGGCTTGCCCCGCGCTGGACTGCGCAGCAGTCCCGTTTTTGGGGTCGCTACGCAACCCAGCGCCGGGCAAGCCCGCTCACCACAGGAAAGTGTTTGTTGTTAGCTGAACGGTATTGGATTTGTTTCAAATCGAGGCTGTAATGGCCTCGATCTGTGTCTGGCGCCGATTGCGACCGGACAGCAATAGCCTGATGAAGGACTGACGTTTCCCATGTTGACCATCGCACTGTCCAAGGGCCGTATCCTTGACGACACACTGCCGCTTCTGGCTGAAGCGGGCATCGTGCCGACCGAGAATCCGGACAAGAGCCGCAAGCTGATCATCCCCACGACCCAGGACGACGTTCGTCTGTTGATCGTGCGTGCCACCGACGTGCCCACCTACGTTGAGCATGGCGCGGCCGACCTTGGCGTCGCGGGCAAAGACGTGTTGATGGAATACGGTGGCCAGGGCCTGTACGAGCCGCTGGACCTGCGTATTGCCCTGTGCAAGCTGATGACCGCCGGCCGTGTCGGTGACGTCGAGCCCAAAGGCCGCCTGCGGGTGGCGACCAAGTTCGTCAACGTTGCCAAGCGTTACTACGCAGAGCAAGGTCGCCAGGTCGACATCATCAAGCTCTACGGTTCGATGGAGCTGGCGCCGCTGATCGGCCTGGCCGACAAGATCATCGACGTGGTCGACACCGGCAACACCCTGCGCGCCAACGGCCTGGAGCCCCAGGACTTTATCGCCGACATCAGCTCCCGGCTGATCGTCAACAAAGCGTCGATGAAAATGCAGCACGCTCGTATCCAGGCGTTGATCGACACCCTGCGCAAGGCAGTGGAGTCTCGACACCGCGGTTGACTCACCTGCGCGGCCCTGAGCCGCGCCCGTCTATCCGCCTCATAGCCAGAATTCTCGGGTGCCCAAGCGGATCGACTGCTAACTTTCGGCGCCTGAGTTTTTGCCAATTCTATTGAGGCCCTCGCTATGACCACGTCCACTGCAATTGCCCGACTCAACGCTTGCGACCCGGATTTCGCCCATCATCTGGATCATCTGCTGAGCTGGGAAAGTGTGTCCGACGATTCGGTCAACCAGCGGGTGCTCGACATCATCAAGGCCGTGCGCGAGCGCGGTGACGCAGCGCTGGTGGACTTCACCCGCCAGTTCGATGGCCTGGACGTCGCCTCCATGGCCGACCTGATCCTGCCTCGCGAACGCCTGGAACTGGCGCTGACCCGCATCACCGCACCCCAGCGCGAAGCCTTGGAAGTGGCGGCCACGCGAGTGCGCAGCTATCACGAAAAACAAAAGCAGGACTCCTGGAGCTACACCGAGGCCGACGGCACGGTACTGGGCCAGAAGGTCACGCCGCTGGATCGTGCCGGTCTATACGTGCCGGGCGGCAAAGCGTCGTACCCGTCCTCGGTACTGATGAACGCGATTCCGGCCAAGGTCGCCGGTGTGACCGAAGTGGTCATGGTGGTGCCCACGCCGCGTGGTGAAATCAACGAACTGGTGCTGGCAGCGGCCTGCATTGCGGGCGTTGACCGCGTGTTCACCATCGGCGGCGCCCAAGCGGTAGCTGCCCTGGCCTATGGCACCGAGAGCGTGCCGAAGGTCGACAAGGTGGTGGGCCCGGGCAACATTTATGTGGCCACCGCCAAGCGCCACGTGTTTGGCCAGGTCGGCATCGACATGATCGCCGGCCCTTCGGAAATCCTCGTGGTGTGTGACGGCCAGACCGACCCGGACTGGATCGCCATGGACCTGTTCTCCCAGGCCGAGCACGACGAAGACGCCCAGGCGATTCTGGTCAGCCCGGACGCCGAGTTCCTGGACAAGGTGGCCGCGAGCATCGCCAAGCTGCTGCCGACCATGGAACGCGCCGAGATCATCGAGAAATCGATCAATGGCCGCGGCGCCTTGATCCAGGTGCGAGACATGGAACAAGCCATCGAGGTGGCCAACCGTATCGCCCCGGAACACCTGGAGCTGTCCGTCGCGGACCCACAAGCCTGGCTGCCGCTGATTCGTCACGCCGGGGCGATCTTCATGGGCCGCCACACTAGCGAAGCCTTGGGCGACTACTGCGCCGGTCCCAACCACGTGTTGCCGACTTCAGGCACGGCACGATTTTCCTCGCCACTGGGCGTGTATGACTTCCAGAAGCGTTCGTCGATCATCTTCTGCTCGCCCCAGGGCGCGTCGGAGCTGGGCAAGACCGCATCCGTGCTGGCCCGTGGCGAGTCGCTGACCGCCCACGCTCGCAGTGCCGAATACCGCATCGTTGACGATAAGCAGGGGAACTGAAACATGAGCAAATTCTGGAGCCCGCTCGTCAAGGAACTCGTGCCTTACGTGCCCGGTGAGCAGCCGAAGCTGACCAAGCTGGTGAAGCTCAACACCAACGAAAACCCTTACGGGCCGTCGCCCAAGGCGCTGGCCGCCATGCAGGCCGAGTTGAACGACAACCTGCGGTTGTACCCGGACCCCAACAGCGACCTGCTCAAGCAGGCGGTGGCGAAGTATTACGCAATCGACGCGGGCAAGGTGTTCCTCGGCAACGGTTCCGATGAAGTCCTGGCGCACATCTTTCACGGTTTGTTCCAGCACGACCTGCCGCTGTTGTTCCCGGACATCAGCTACAGCTTTTACCCGGTGTACTGCGGCCTCTACCGCATCGCGTTCGACGCGGTACCGCTGGACGAGCAGTTCCAGATCCGTGTGTCGGACTACGCCAGGCCCAATGGCGGGATCATCTTCCCAAACCCCAATGCGCCAACCGGCTGCGTGATGGCGCTGGACGCCGTGGAGCAAATCCTCAAGGCCAGCCCGGACTCGGTGGTGGTGGTGGATGAAGCCTATATCGACTTCGGCGGCGAAACCGCCATCAGCCTGGTGGACCGTTACCCGAACCTGCTGGTGACCCAGACCCTCTCCAAGTCGCGATCCCTGGCCGGATTGCGGGTGGGCCTGGCCGTGGGCCATCCGGACCTGATCGAGGCGCTGGAGCGGGTCAAGAACAGCTTCAACTCATACCCGCTGGATCGCCTGGCGATTGCCGGTGCGGCGGCCGCGTTTGAAGACCGCGAACACTTCCAGAACACTTGCCGGTTGGTGATCGACAGCCGTGAAAAGCTGGTGGCACAGCTGCAGGCCAAAGGCTTTGAGGTGTTGCCGTCTGCGGCCAACTTCATCTTCGCCCGTCACCCACGGCACGACGCTGCCGGGCTGGCGGCCAAGGTGC
Source organism: Pseudomonas sp. A125 (assembly GCF_055409485.1). Lineage (NCBI taxonomy): Bacteria > Pseudomonadati > Pseudomonadota > Gammaproteobacteria > Pseudomonadales > Pseudomonadaceae > Pseudomonas > Pseudomonas sp. A125. The sequence goes on along the minus strand of NZ_JBUZVP010000034.1, from coordinate 16,358 downwards.
GGGAGCAGGGGGTGATTGTGCGGCATTTCAAGCAGGAGCGGATTGCCCAGTTCCTGCGGATCAGCATCGGCACACCGGAGCAGAACCAGGCGCTGATCGATGCGTTGGGCGAGCTGTAATCTTTATTGACTGAACCGGCGCCATCGCGGGCAAGCCCGGCTCCCACAGGGAACTGCATTCTTTCTGACAATGCATTCCAATGTGGGAGCCCGGCTCCCACAGGGAGCTGCATTCTTTCTGACAATGCATTCCAATGTGGGAGCCGGGCTTGCCCGCGATGAGGCCATCAGCAACACCAAAAAGCTAAAGCCTTACAGCAGCGGCTCATCCGGCTTCTTGTTCTTCCAGCCGTCATTGCCCGGCAGCAGCAGATTCAATGCAATCGCTACCACCGCACACAGGGCGATGCCCTTCAGGCCGAAATCATCCGGGCCGGTGCCGGTACCTACCAGCACGCCGCCAATCCCGAACACCAGGGTTACCGACACAATCACCAGATTGCGCGCCTCCCCAAGGTCGATCTTGTGACGGATCAGCGTGTTCATGCCCACCGCCGCAATCGAACCGAACAGCAGGCACAGGATCCCGCCCATTACCGGAATTGGAATGCTCTGCAGCAGTGCGCCGAACTTACCGATAAACGCCAGGCTGATGGCAAACACGGCCGCCCAGGTCATGATTTTCGGGTTGTAGTTCTTGGTCAGCATCACCGCGCCCGTCACTTCCGCGTAGGTGGTGTTGGGTGGGCCGCCGAACAGGCCGGCTGCGGTGGTGGCGATACCGTCACCCAGCAGCGTGCGATGCAGGCCGGGCTTCTTCAGGTAGTCGCGACCGGTCACGCTGCCCACCGCAATCACACCACCAATGTGCTCGATCGCCGGGGCCAGGGCCACCGGGACGATAAACAGAATGGCCTGCCAGTTGAACTCCGGCGCGGTGAAGTGGGGCAGGGCGAACCACGGTGCGGCGGCGATCTTTGCGGTGTCCACCACGCCGAAGTAGAACGCCATGGCGAAACCCACCAGCACGCCGGAGATGATCGGCACCAGACGGAAAATGCCTTTGCCGAACACTGCCACGATCAGCGTGGTGAGCAGCGCCGGCATCGAGATCAGCATGGCTGTCTGGTAGTGGATCAACTCGCTACCGTCACCTGCCTTGCCCATCGCCATGTTGGCGGCAATCGGCGCCATGGCCAGGCCGATGGAAATGATCACGGGGCCGATCACCACCGGCGGCAGCAGCCGGTCGATGAAACCGGTGCCCTTGATCTTCACCGCGAGGCCCAGAAAGGTGTAAACGAAACCCGCCGCCATCACGCCGCCCATGGTCGCCGCGAGGCCGAACTGGCCCTTGGCGAGAATGATCGGGGTGATAAACGCGAAGCTCGACGCCAGGAACACCGGCACTTGGCGCCCGGTGACCACTTGGAACAACAAGGTGCCCAAGCCTGCGGTAAACAGGGCGACGTTTGGATCGAGACCGGTGATCAGCGGCATCAACACCAGCGCGCCAAATGCTACGAAGAGCATCTGTGCGCCAGACAGGATCTGGCGCCAAAGCGGGTCGTTGAACTCATCCTGCATGGTCACGCGTCCTTCTGCTTGGTACCGAAGATCTTGTCGCCGGCATCGCCCAGGCCCGGGATGATGTAGCCGTGTTCGTTCAGGCGCTCATCGATCGACGCGGTGTAGATCAGCACGTCCGGGTGGGCTTTCTCGACGGCGGCGATGCCTTCGGGAGCGGCCACCAGCACCATGGCGCGGATGTCCTTGCAGCCGGCTTTTTTCAGCAGGTCGATGGTCGCAACCATAGAGCTGCCGGTGGCGAGCATCGGGTCGATGATCATCGCCAGGCGCTCGTCGATTTCCGGTACGAGTTTTTCCAGGTAGGTGTGGGCCTGCAGCGTTTCTTCGTTGCGGGCCACGCCCACGGCGCTGACCTTGGCGCCCGGGATCAGGCTGAGGACGCCTTCGAGCATGCCGATACCGGCGCGCAGGATGGGCACCACGGTAATCTTCTTGCCGGCGATTTTCTCGACCTGCACGGGACCACACCAACCGGCGATCTCGTAGTTTTCCAGGGGCAGGTCTTTGGTTGCCTCGTAGGTGAGCAGCGCTCCGACTTCCTGAGCAAGCTCACGGAAGTTCTTCGTGCTAATGTCGGCGCGGCGCATAAGGCCGAGTTTATGTCGGATCAGCGGGTGGCGGATCTCACGGATGGGCATGGGGAAAGGCTCCGGCGGCGGGCAAAAAAACCGGCCTAGATTAATCTATCCGAGGGTGTTGTCCTATAGACATCTAGTACGTTAGTCCATTAAGGCTTGAACGTTGCGCCTCACATGCGTACCTTTGCCCGCTTTTCTTGCCACAGCACCCCCTTGGAGAGCGCCATGTCCGCTGATCTCGAGCATATCCGTCAAATCATGCGCGAGGCTGACTGCCTGTACACCGAAGCGCAAGTCGAAGAGGCCATCGCCAAGGTCGGCGCGCACATCTCCCGCGAAATGGCCGACACCAACCCGGTGGTCTTTTGCGTGATGAACGGTGGCCTGATTTTCGCCGGTAAGCTGCTCACTCATCTGCAATTCCCGCTGGAAGCGTCCTACCTGCACGCCACCCGCTATCGCAATGAAACCAGCGGCGGCGACCTGTTCTGGAAAGCCAAGCCGGAAGTCTCGTTCATCGACCGCGACGTGCTGATCATCGATGACATCCTCGATGAAGGTCACACCCTGGGCGCGATTATCGACTTCTGCAAACACGCCGGTGCACGCAAAGTGCACACCGCCGTGCTGATCGACAAGGACCACGACCGCAAGGCTCGCCCGGACCTGAAGGCCGACTACGTGGGCCTGCCGTGCATTGACCGTTACATCTTCGGTTACGGCATGGATTACAAAGGCTACTGGCGTAATGCCAATGGGATCTACGCCGTTAAAGGTATGTAATCAATGGCCAGCTTTCTTGATCAAACGCTGTTTGCGGAGCTGGCCGAAAAAGCGGCCCAGAGCCCCCGTGGCCGGCATCACCATAACTTCCACCAGATGGAAGAGCCGTGCCACCGCATGGCGGTGGGCATGCAGCCCGGCACTTATGTGCCGCCGCATCGCCATCTGAGTGCCGACAAGGCGGAAACCTTGCTGGTGCTCAAAGGCAGCCTGGGGTTGCTGATTTTCAGCGAGACCGGCGAGGTGCTTGCCAAGCGCGTGATGCAGCCCGGCGGTGAATGCCAGGGCGTGGATTTGCCTCCGGGTGTGTTTCACGGCCTGGTGGTGCTGGAGCCCGATACCTTGATGTTCGAGTGCAAGGCCGGACCGTATCGACCGGTGAGCGAGGGTGAGCTGGCCAGTTGGGCTCCCCGTGAAGGCGATGCTGAAGTGGCCGAGTATCAGCGCTGGATGCTTGCCCAGTTCGATTGAGCTAAAGTGCCGGGCCATCTTCCACGGAGCGGCCCATGCGCTTTTTGATCCGCAGTTGCGCCGTACTGGCGCTGACCCTCAGTTTGCCCCTGGCGGCGGCTTCTGCGCCGCTGCATAGCCAGTTCCTGCCGCCCGACGACCTTTCCCTGAGGGCCGAAGCGCCGGACCAGCAGCAGTTGCTGCAAGTCACCGAGTATTCGGTGGTGGTGGGTAACCAGCGTCAGTCCACCCAACAGCCGATTCCGGTGACCTCACCGTTGATGATTCGCCTCAAGGGCAAGTCCCTGAACAAGGGCGCGACCATTGCCCAGGTGGTCCTCAACTTCGACGCCGAGAGCAAAAGCCTGAAAAAGCCGGTGTTCGACGATAAAAGCAAAACCCTGACCTTGTCGTATCCGGTGACCCAGTACCGGGTGATCGTCGACTTGTTGCGCAATGACACGGTGTATGTGCAATTCCTCAGTTACGCCAATGGCCATATCTGGGCTGATTTGCACACCGGGGCGGTGCGCGCCAAATAACACGTGCGGCCCCCCGTAGCAGCTGTCGAGCGCCAGCGAGGCTGCGTCGGCCGCGACACGGTCCAAGCCTGTCAGCGCGGCCCACGCAGCCTCGCTGGCGCTCGACAGCTGCTACGGGGTTTAGGCGTGTAACGGCGCTTTCGAAGAAAGGGCCTCGCAGGTAGACTTTAACCCCCGTGTAAATGTCTGCAGGCTGGAGTCGGTAATGCGTAAAGATAAGAAACAGCTGATTGGTGATGAAATCGGCGACGAGCAAATCAAGCTGTTCCTGAATTTCGAGCCGGTAGACGCCACATCGCCGTCCCTGCACAAACTGGTCAAGGCTTACCGTGGCCTGCGCATCGACGACTTCGAGCGTTTCCTGGGCTTTTTCAAGGAGGCCGGCCTGGACCTCGACGGCAAGGACGAACATGGCCTGACCTTCGTAGACGTGATCAAGGACCAGCGCCACGCTGCGGATTACATCGAGTTGATCGAACAAGCCCGCGGCTGATTGTTGCGGACGAAAAAAAACGCCCCATCGGGGCGTTTTTTTATGGCGAGGCCTCAAGCGTAGCTTTCGGTCTCGCTGCTCTGCTCAACCAGTTCCAGGCTGATGTTGTTCTGCGTGTTGATCTTGCGATACAGCTCGGCATCGGTCTCCAGGACCTTTTCGCGAGCCGGGAAGATCTCGTGCAGCTTGGTCGCCCACTCGCCGGCGGTTTTTTCCGGGAAGCAGCGTTCGATCAGTTCCAGCATGATCGAAACAGTCACCGAAGCACCCGGGGATGCGCCCAGCAGGGCGGCCAACGAACCGTCCTTGGCCGCAACCAGTTCAGTACCGAATTGCAGCACGCCGCCTTTCTTCGGGTCTTTCTTGATGATCTGCACCCGTTGGCCAGCCACTTCCAGGCGCCAGTCTTCGGCTTTCGCTTCAGGGTAGAAGCGGCGCAGGGATTCCAGGCGCTGTTCCATGGACTGGCGCACTTCGCTGACCAAGTACTTGGTCAGGTCCATGTTGTCCCGGGCCACGGCCAGCATCGGGCCGATGTTGCCGGCACGAATCGACAGGGGCAGGTCGAGGAACGAGCCGTGCTTGAGGAACTTGGTGGTAAAGCCGGCGTATGGTCCGAACAACAGGGACTTCTTGCCGTCGACCACGCGGGTGTCCAGGTGCGGCACCGACATTGGTGGCGAACCTACGGCGGCCTGGCTGTAGACCTTGGCCTGGTGGTGCTTGACCACTTCCGGGTTGTCGCAACGCAGCCACTGGCCGCTGACCGGGAAACCGCCAAAACCTTTGCTTTCTTCGATGCCCGAGGCTTGCAGCAGCGGCAGGGCCGCGCCGCCGGCGCCGAGGAACACAAACTTGGCGTCCACGTCACGGGAATTGCCGCTGTTGACGTCCTTGATGCTCACGGTCCAGCCGGCGCCGTTGCGCTTGAGGCCGGTGACGCGCTTGCTGTACTTGACCTGGGCGTCCGGCGCGCTGGTCAGGTGCGAGAGCAACTGGTTGGTCAGGGCGCCGAAGTTGACGTCGGTACCGTTCATTACGCGGGTGGCCGCAATTTTTTCGTCGAGCGTGCGGCCGGGCATCATCAGCGGCATCCACTCGGCCATCTCGCTGCGGTCTTCGGTGTAGTGCATGTCCGAGAACGCATGGTGCTGGCTGAGGGTTTCAAAGCGCTTTTTGAGGAACGACACGCCCTTTTCGCCCTGCACGAAGCTCAGGTGCGGCACGGGGCTGATAAAGGACTTGGACGAGCCAAAGGTGCCTTTCTTGGTCAAGTAGGCCCAGAACTGCTTCGACACCTCGAATTGGGTGTTGATGTGCACGGCTTTCTTGATGTCGATGGAGCCGTCGCCCGCCTGCGGCGTGTAGTTCAGCTCACACAGCCCGGCGTGGCCGGTACCGGCGTTGTTCCACGGGTTGGAGCTTTCCGCGGCACCCGAATCCATCAGCTCAACGACTTCCAGCTTGAGGCCGGGGTCGAGCTCTTTGAGCAGTACGGCGAGGGTGGCACTCATGATGCCCGCACCTACCAGTACTACGTCGACTGCTTCGTTATGCGCCATTTAACGCGTCTCCAAAATCTGCAGCACCAAATTGACGGCATGGCTGCCAGGAGTGACGGGGCGGTTCACGTGATGCCCCAGGTTACCCATGGCCAGGATCGCCATGTCCGATTCTTCGCAATTTATCGCAAGCGGACGCTGCCGGCCGGGCCTGATGTGCGTATGAACGCATTTAAGGGCACCTGTGGCAATTCGACTTATGGTCAAGTTCGTCCGATCGTGCAACCAAATCCGTAGCGGACAGGCTTCAAGCTCCGGTTTTTGAGGAGTACTCGGTCCTGTGTGGTGGGGCGGTTCCAGACGCTGATGGTGCTTGTACAAACGCAAAACTATTCATTTGCTCGCCACACTCTTGTGAAGTTGTGAAAACCCGTTTTTTTCACGCTCTTTTGAAGACGTGAACCTCAAAAAAGGGCTGCCCCAGCCTGGCACCTGGCCCGAAATCACTGCCGGCAAGCGGCAAAACGGGCGAACAACTCAAGTGGCCGAGCGCATGGCAGCTCTGGCAGATTCGGGTAAAGACGAAGGTTTGCAGAGAACACTGCACGCTCGCCAGCTTCACTCGATCTGTGTGGGCGGCTCTCTGTGGGCGGTGCGGGGAGCTAATACAAGTGCATTAGCGATGCTGCGAGGCCCGATCAGGAGACGTCCTTATAATCGGGGGGAGATTGTAGCGAAGAAATGCGCGCAAATGGACGTGTTTAATGACTTTTATTAGCACTCTGGTCAGGAGGCCAACGCGTGCCGTGGCTGTGGCGGTGAAACGCGAGGGCTGACACGGGCGCTGGCGGGCAGCGGACGGTGCATCCAGCTCAAGCGGGCCTCTTGGACTTCGACCCAACCTTCGCCGACGGGCGGCAGGCTGCACTCCTTGAAGGCTTTGCAGCAGCCTTGCGCGTCGAGCAGCGCGAAGTGGCGATGACTGGCGTGGGAAAAGAACAACGACTTGAGAAGGCGCATGGTTTTGTACCCGGTTCGTTACATGCTGCGAAGGTTGGCAGTCTGGCATGACAGTGGGGTGACGGTTCTGTGTGGAAATTGTAATTTCGCCGACAGTTCAGCCGGCGTTCAGGAATTCTGGTGAGTGGCGAGCGCTCACCGTTATACTGGCGCCCTGTTTGCATCTAGTCCTGGAGAAATGAGTATGTTGCAACGCCTGTTGTTCGGTTTGATCACTGTGACCAGTTTGACCCTGCTTGGCTGCGCCCACAGCCCGCAACAACTCAGCCCGCAACCGAAAATCACCACTCAGTTGGCGCCTGTTGGTCATGGCCAGCCGGTGTCGGTGCGTGTGGTTGACGGGCGTCCATCGCCGACCCTCGGCACCCGTGGCGGGTTGTACCCGGAAACCAGCGCCATCACCGTGACCGGTGCCGATGTGCTGCCTAAGTTGCAAGCCCAGGCCGAAGCGGCTGTGCGCCTGCTGGGCTTTACCCCGGCCAACTCGCCCGGCGCTCCGCAATTGACCATTACCCTGGCCGAGCTGAAGTATCAGTCGCCCAAGGAAGGCCTGTACGTGACTGAAGCCACCATCGGCGCAACCTTCAAGTCTGATGTCACCGCCGGCACCCGTCGCTACAGCGGCCGCTATGGTGCCTCCCTGGACCAGCGCTTCGGCATGGCGCCGAACCAGGAAACCAACACCAAGCTGGTCAGCGACGTGTTGAGCGATGCGCTGACGCGTCTGTTCAAGGACCCGAGCATCGGCCAACTGCTTAGTTCCCAGTAAGAGCAAGCTTGCTCGCGATGGCGGTTAACGATAACGCGCCCATCCAGAAGTAACGCGGCGGGCTGGCGTTTTTCGCGAGCAAGCCCGCTCCCACAAAAAAACCGGACTCAGCGATGAGCCCGGTTTTTTTACGCCTGTAGTGTTCATGCAGCTGTTTCGACATAAAAGTCCAGCACGCTCACCCCGGTCAGCAAATCCAACTCCGGCAGGTCAGCATGCTGATGCCCTCCGAGGGCGCAATACACCAGCCAGTGGCGGTCTTGCACATTGAACGCGAGGCCGCCCACCAGCGCCTCTTGCTCCTCGCTTGGGGCAATCAGATACAGCCAATCCTGGTTTTGCGCATGCAGCATGACAAGCTCCCGGCCTTTCGAAGGGCAACAGAGTGGCTTGTTAAGGTGACGTTCAGGTGACGCTGTAAATTACTGGATACATTAGCCGTCAATGGGGAAGGAGCAATCACGCGCAGGCGGCGCATATCATTCAGGTTTGTATCTGAACCGATACCAAGACACTGATACATCGAGGTTTGCGATGTCGCTGACCGCACTACTGCTCAATTCCCTTGCCCTGTTGTTAGCCTGTCCGGCGGCTTGGCTGCTGTTTGTCACACGCCTGCGCGAACAACGCGCGATGGCCAGGCTTGCTGCGCAAAGCGAAATGCGCGCCATTGATCAACCAATGCTGTTTCTTGATGTGCTGACGCAGCGTACCCACCGCCTGTTCTACCGGCTGGGGTTTGCCTGGCTCGGGCTGGCGTTGCTGGTTTCCTGGATCAGTACCCGATTGTAAGAGCACCTTAAAACAGATGTGGGGCTTGCCCGCGATGGCAGTGAGTCAGCCGATAGATTCGGGGGCTGACACTCCGTCATCGCGGGCAAGCCCCACATTACAGGGCGATCCCCGCTTTAACCCGGTACTGATTCCTCACCGGCGTTGCGTATTGCAGCACCAGGTACGGCCGGTGCTCGGCCGGGCACGCATTCAGGCGTCGCTCCCACTCGGCTTTCGCCTTGGCCAACTCATCCGCCGGGAACACCTCGGCTGCGCTCGGCACCTGCAATTGCGGGTCGGCGTCGCTCCATTGGGCGTAAGCCAGGTAGTGCACCGGGAACAATCGATAACCGCCCAGAATCTGCCGGTCCATCTCAATGGCCAACAACTTGGTGTCTTCGAATGCCTCGGTGATCGGCGGCGCGAAGTTGACGTGCACCCGGCCCTTGTAGCCGGTGATGCCCAGGGCAATGCTCACGTCATCTTCCCCGGGCGCCTTGCTGTAGGTGCCGGTGGTGGCGCGGATGTACAACTCGCGGGCCTTGGCGGCATCGCACGGGTCGTACTCGTAACTGATGGACACCGGCGTCAGGTTCAGCGACTGGATGACCTCGGCGAACGGCTCGTCCTTGCGGCTCATGTGGAACATCTTGAGGATCGCCGACTCGGTTCGATCATCCCCATCCTTGGCGCGGCCTTCAGCCTGGGCGATCCAGATCGACTGGCAGTCGTTGCGAATCGAATGGTTGATGTAGGCCGACAACAGTTGGTACGCCGCCATCTTCTCTTTGCGCCCGGTGATCGAGCGGTGCACGATGAAACTCTTGTTCAGGCGCATCAGGTCGCTGACAAACGGCTTTTGCAGCAGGTTGTCGCCGATGGCGATGCGCGGCGTCGGCAGGCCGGCGTGGTACACGGCGTAGTTGACGAAGGCCGGGTCCATCACGATGTCGCGGTGGTTGGCCAGGAGCAGGTAGGCACTGCCGGACTTGAACTGCTCGACGCCGGTGTAGGTCACGCCGTCGGTTGCGCGCTCGATGGTGTGGTCGACGTAAAACTCGACTTTGTCCTGCAGCGTGGCCACGGTGGTGACGCCGGCGAACTCACGGCGCAGTTTATGGGCGATCATTGGCTTGAGCAGCCAGCCGAACGCGCCGGCAAAGCGCGGGAAGCGAAAGTGGGTCAGGATGTCCAGAAAGGCCTTGTCACTGAACAGTCGGGCCAGCACCGCCGGGACTTCGCTGTCGTTGTAAGGTCGGATGGTATCGAATTCGCCCATCATGCTCTCTTGTTAGAAACGGCTAGGGTAAGTAAAGGTTTGGATCAATAAATATCAGGGCGTGGTCCGGGCAAATTGGCCGGGACGAAAAATAGCCCTGTAAATAGACCGGCGATTATACGCACAAGTCACCTGGGAGACCGCGATGGAAGAGGAGTCGTACGAATGTCCTTATTGTGGAGAGGTAGTCACCGCGCTACTGGACCTGTCGGCGGGGGATCAGGAATATATAGAGGACTGCCCGGTGTGCTGCCGGCCCATTGTGTTCGACCTGCAGGTGCATGACGGCGAATGGATGCTCAACGTGCGCAGCGAGAACGAATAAAAGGTACGCCCATGCAGCGAATCTACGAACCGGAAAACCTGATGGAAGGCGAGCTGCTGCAAGGCATGCTCGAAAGCGAGGGCATCACCGCGCACCTGGTGGGGCGTGATTTGCTCGGAGGCACTGGCGAGCTGCCAATCTACGGCCTCCTGGCGTTGGCGGTTGAGAACGACCAGGCCGCCTACGCCCGTGAGCTGATCACCGCCTACAACGGTGCGCAGCCGGTGCCGGGGGATGAACCCGACAGCTTCCCCGACGTGTTGGTCTGTTAGGCTGTCGGCCAGTTTCTCCAAGAGTCGTGTTGCCCCATGTGTGGACGTTATGCCCTGTTTCGCTGGAACCCCACGTTTGCTGGCTTGCCGGGCTTTCCGGCCGACCAGCAGGCCCAGTGGAACATCTCTCCCAATGATTCGGTACTGATCCAGCGCCTGAGCGAAGGCCAGCACACCCTGGCGCGGGCGCGCTGGGGGCTGACGCCGCCCTGGCTGACCGATCTCTCTCGCACCCCGGCCCATGCCCGCGCAGAAACCCTGGCCGAGCAACCGATGTTTCGCGAGGCCTTTCGCCAGCGCCGCTGCCTGTTGCCGGCCAATGGCTTCTACGAATGGCGCGGCACCCAGCGCAAGCGCCCGTACTGGCTGACGCCGGGGGAGGGCAGCACACTGTTCTTCGCGGCGATCTGGGAAGCGTATCCGGTGCAGGAGCAGGTGTGGCTGAGTACGGCAGTGGTGACCCAGGCGGCGCAGAGTCAGCGGCGGCCGCTCATTCTGGATGCTGCGGGGCAGGCCGCCTGGCTGAACCCCGAGACGCCGCTGCACACCTTGCAGGCCTTGTTGGCCAGTGAACCCACCGCGTTGCGCGAGCGGGTATTGGCCAATATGGTCAATGACCCGAAGCTGAACGGGCCGGAGTGCCTGACGCCGGGTTAAACCTTGAAGGCGCCGGTGTGGGATATGTCTTAAATCAGGCGGCTACACGTCTGTTGTATCTGGCGCCGATACAATTGGCCGACTACGATACGCGCCATGTTTTCAGGGAGCAGGTTGATGAAAAAGACAGTGGCGGTATGTGCATTGGGCGCGGCGGTATTGCTCGCCGGTTGCCAGTCGGTCAACACCACCAGCGGTGGCGCGGTTGGGGTGGAGCGCAAGCAGTACATGTTCAGCATGTTGTCGAGCCAGGAAGTCGACCAGATGTACGCGCAGTCGTACCAGCAGACCCTGGGGGAGGCCAGCGGCAAAGGCCTGGTGGACAAGACCAGCGCCAACGCCAAGCGTGTGCAGGCGATTGCCAACCGCTTGATCGCCCAGGCGCCTACGTTCCGGCCGGATGCGGCACAGTGGAAGTGGGAAGTGAACCTGATCAAAAGTGACGAGATGAACGCCAACTGCGGGCCTGGCGGCAAGATCTTTGTCTATAGCGCGCTGATCGACAATCTCAAGTTGACCGACGATGAACTGGCCGCGGTGATGGGCCATGAAATCGCCCACGCCTTGCGTGAACACGGCCGCGAAGCCATGTCCAAGGCCTACGGTATCGAGATGGCGAAGCAGGGTGCCGGTGCGTTGTTCGGCCTGGGGCAGGACAGCATGGCGCTGGCCGATACCGTGGCCAACTATGGCATGACCTTGCCCAACAGCCGCAGCAATGAAAACGAAGCAGACCTGATCGGCCTGGAGTTGTCGGCCCGTGCCGGTTACAACCCGAACGCGGCGATTACGCTGTGGAACAAAATGGCCAAGGCCTCGGAAGGCTCGCCGCCTGAGTTCATGAGTACTCACCCGGCCTCCAGCAGCCGGATCGCCTCTTTGGAAGCGGCAATTCCGAAGGTGATGCCGTTGTATCAGCAGGCCAAAAAATCCTGATTTATAAGACTGAAATGCAAATCTGAATGTGGAAGCCCGGCTTGTGTGGGAGCCGGGCTTGCCCGCGATGCAGGCACCTCGGTGTGTCAGTTGCACCGAGGTGATGCTATCGCAGGCAAGCCAGCTCCCACAAAAGCCCAGCCCCCATATGGGGTTGAGTTTAGATCCAGCCGCTGCTCTGCATGGCCTTGTACACCGCAACAATGGCCAGGATGAAGAATGCCGTAGCCGCCAGTCGACGAATCAGCGTCAGCGGCAATTTGTCTGCGGCAAAATTCCCCGCCAGTACCACCGGCACGTTGGCAATCAACATGCCCAGGGTCGTGCCGATAATCACCAGCCACAGTTCCGGGTATTGCGCCGCGAGCATCACGGTAGCGATCTGGGTCTTGTCGCCGATTTCTGCGAGGAAGAACGCGATCAACGTGGTCAGGAATGGCCCGAACTTGCGTGAAGTACTGGCTTCGTCATCGTCGAGCTTGTCGGGCACCAGGGTCCACAGCGCCGTGGCGCAGAAGCTCGCCGCGAGGATCCAGTGCAACACCGCATCCGAGAAGAAACTCCCGAACCAGGCCCCCACGGCACCGGCGGCCGCATGGTTGGCCAGGGTCGCGGCAACAATGCCGGCGATGATCGGCCAGGGTTTGCGAAAGCGTGCAGCGAGAATGAGTGCGAGCAGTTGCGTCTTGTCGCCAATTTCGGCCAAGGCAACGATTGCGGTAGGGACGAGCAGGGAATCCAGCATCAGGTAAGTTCCAGGGGCGGGTCGACACGGCTATGACACGTACAGCCTTCCCGCCCCGGGTAAGGTGTTCGTGTCATAGGTCTTGTCAAACCCCGGTCCGTCTGTGCGGACTCCTGGGTCGCATACGCCATGGCCTGTTGACCAAGTATGTTGACGTATGCCGGACGAGCGTGGCGCTCGTGGGAGACTACTCCCCTAGGACGGAGCGGATTCTGCCTAGGCAAAATCCATTCGGCAAGCCTTCTTTTGGAAAAAGATTTCAGCCGCGCTTGGCACGGTAAATGCGGAAACCCTGGCCTTCTGCCTTGATTGCGCACACGCCCAGATGCTCTTCGATCAGCGGTTGGTACTTCAGGAAGCTGTTCGCAACCAGGCGAAGTTCGCCGCCTTTTGCCAGATGTTTGGCCGCTTTTCGCAGCAGGTTCTCGGTGGCGAAATAATCGGTGTGCACCCCGACATGGAACGGCGGGTTGCTCAGAATCGTGTTCAGGTTCATTGGCGCGGCGTCGATGCCATCGCCAGTCAATACCTCTGCTTCCAGACCATTGGCCGCCAATGTCAGGCGACTGCTGGCAGCGGCGAAGGCATCCACGTCGAGCAGCGTGACGGTGTTATGCGGATAACGACGCTTGACCGCCGCGCCGAGCACGCCCGCACCACAACCGAAATCCAGCACGTGACCACTCGGCAACTTGTCCAGGTGTTCCAGCAGCAGCGCAGTGCCGCGATCCAGCCGACCGTGGCTGAATACGCCCGGCAGGCTCACTACCTTCAGCGGGCCTTCAGCCAACGGCACCTCGAACACCTGCGCCAGGCTTTCCAGCTCAACCGGCTCGGGAGCATTGGCCACCGTCACCAGCCACAACTGGCAATGCCGCGCATTGTCGAGCTTGCGCGGTTTGCCGAACGGGTTCAGTTGCTTGGCCGCGCTTTCGATGCCGCCTTTCTTTTCCCCGACCAGATACAGCTCTTTGCCGGGCAAACGTGCGGCTACGGCATTGAGCAGGTAGTCGGTGAGCTCCTTGGACTTGGGCAGGAACACCACCGCCGTCTCAAACGAACGCTCGGGCACGTTCACCCCAAACTGGCTGCGCTCGGCAAAGCGCGCGTCCAGTGCCGCCTGGTCGCCGGCGTGCCAGCTCCAGCCATGGGCATTGGGCAGGCGGCCCAGCAGGTCGTCGGCGGGCAAGCCCACCAGCAGCACGTCGCCTTGAAAAAGTTCGGCCTGGCGAAGCAGTACTTCACTGCGCGGATCCATGGTCTGCTCCTTGAAAAGGGGCGCAGTTTATCAACTGACGACGCGCAGCGGGGCGCCGCTGAAAAAGCCCTCGGCGTTTTCGATCAATTGGCCGACGATCCGCTGCCGGGCTTCGCGGCTGCCCCAGGCATTGTGCGGCGTGACGATCAGCCGCGGAATATCGCCGGCCAGCAGCGGGTTGCCATTGACCGGCGGTTCCACACTCAATACATCGGTCGCCGCGCCGCCCAGGTGCCCGTTGCGCAAGGCATCTGCCAGGGCCTGTTCATTGATCAAGCCACCGCGCGCGGTGTTGACGATAAACGCGCCCGGCTTGAGCAGCGCCAGTTCACGGGCACCGATAAAGTCGCGGGTGTGCTCGTTGAGCGGGCAGTGCAGGGTCAGCGCGTCGACCTGCGCCAGCAGCTCGTCCAGCGGCACGCGATCGGTGCGGGCCGGGCGGCCCGGAATGGCCCCGAGAATCACGCGCATGCCAAAGGCTTCAGCCAGGCGCGCAACGGCACCGCCCAGTTCACCATGGCCCAGCAGGCCGAGGGTTTTGCCTTCCAGCTCGACGATCGGATGGTCCAGCAGGCAGAACTGCTTGGCTTGTTGCCAGAGCCCCGCCTGCACATCCCGCTGATAGTCGTTCAAGCGCGTCGCCAGGTTGAGCAACAGCATGATCGTATGCTGCGCCACCGACGGCGTGCCGTAACCCTGACAATTGCTCACGGTAACGCCATGGGCGCGGGCCGCGTCGAGGTCGACGTTGTTGGTGCCGGTGGCAGTGACCAGGATCAGTTTCAATTCAGGGCAGGCCGCCAGGGTCTCGGCATTCAGCGCGATCTTGTTGCTGATGGCCACCTGCGCGCCTTGCAGGCGTTCGATAACGTTCTGCGGGGTGGTCTGCTGGTGCAGGCTCAGTTCGCTGAAGATGGCCCGCAAACCGGTGAGGTCCAGGTCCCCGAGGTCCAGGGAAGGGTGATCAAGGAAGACGGCGCGACGATTGTTCATTATCAACTGTACCTTTTGCGGCGAGGTTCGAAGGCGTAATCTGCCGAGCCTATCAGATGAAATAATCAGTTACTTCCTGGAGCGTGCATGTACCTCACCGAGTTCTTGACCGTGGCACTGATTCACCTGTTGGCGGTGGCCAGCCCTGGCCCGGATTTCGCCGTGGTGGTGCGTGAGAGCGTGACCCATGGCCGGCGTGCCGGCACCTGGACGGCGCTGGGCGTAGGCTCGGCGATTTTCCTGCACGTGGGGTATTCGTTGCTGGGCATCGGCTTGATCGTGTCCCAGTCCATTGTGCTGTTCAACGCGCTCAAATGGGCGGCGGCGGCCTACCTGCTGTACATCGGCTTCAAGGCCCTGCGCGCCAAGCCGGCCAAGCCTGCCAGTGAAGAAGACCTGCACCTGGAAGTGGGTGAACGCACTCCCCGTGGTGCGTTTACCTCGGGTTTTGTCACCAACGGCCTGAACCCCAAGGCCACGCTGTTCTTCCTGTCGCTGTTCACCGTGGTGATCAACCCCCACACGCCGCTGGCGATCCAGGCCGGGTACGGGGTTTACCTGGCCGTGGCCACTGCGCTCTGGTTTTGCCTGGTGGCCATGTTGTTCAGCCAACAGCGCGTGCGCGCCGGTTTTGCACGCATGGGGCATTGGTTTGATCGGACGATGGGCGCGGTGCTGATTGCCATTGGTGTGAAGCTGGCGTTTACCAGTATGAAATAAGCCACTCGGCGTATTTTATTTAGGGCATGACTGGGGTTCCGGCAAATGCAGCGGCGTTTTGATTGGGTAGTCGGGGCTGCCGTAGGCGTAGCAGGAGGTGGTGACTTGAAGTTCGTCGCAAGGTAGGAAGTGGACGGTGAGACCGCAGACTTTTTGGCCGGTGTAGTCAGGTACCGGAACCATTTTGCTGTGTTGACGCTTCTGCGAATTTACTTTTTCCTTCCAATCCAAATATTTGGGCCAATCAATGAAGCCAGGAAAATCATCGGAATAGGCAGAGCCACTTTCCCAATCAACCCGCACCACCATTCCTGGCTTCCACTTTGAGGGGGCGACATAACAACAACCTCCGCCGCCTCCCTGATACGGCCCAATAATGTCGATACCCGAGCGCCCATCAACACTGAAGTGGTTGATCGCCCAGTGCGTGTGGTTGATCGCCTCAAGCGTGCTGGCCTGTGCATTTGGAATAACTACGACCCCAGCCAACCCACAGGTCATGCCGATCAGTAAACGCCACGGCTGGGGCTTAGGCATGGATTTCGCGTCTTGTGTAGGCAGGCGGGAAACAGGTTCAAACCGGCACATTGTTCGCCTCCTTGACCTTGTCGTCATAGGCCTGCCAAATCTCATCAATGGCTTTTTGAGCGTCGGCAAGGCGTTCGGCAGTCAT
>NZ_JBUZVP010000033.1:0-78283 GCF_055409485.1 Pseudomonas sp. A125 | reverse complement strand
TGAATGGTGGCGCGCTCTTCAACGCTGAGTTCGGTATAAGACATAGGGGCAGCACCGTACCGGAAAGGTCAGGTGTTGCACTCAGTTTTTGCCGCCGCCCAGTGAAAAGACCGGCTACGGTAACTCCACTAACGAAGATGCGAATATCAAGATTGGCCTGACGTATTCCGACAAGTTGGTATTTCTGCAGGCGCCCGAGGATTTCGGACGCCGCATAGAGCTGTGGAACGAGATTAAAGCAACTTCGGTTTAATGACGTTGCGACACCGATAAAACAAGCAGTAAAAGGATAAGTACATGAAAGCACTATTCGAGGCTGTACCGCTGGGCCTTACCGACCTGCGAGTGAGCCGGCTGGGCGTTGGCACTACGGCAATCGGTGGCCTTTATTCGCCTACCAGCGCGACCGGCGCCGAAGACACCATGCAGGCTGCCTGGGACACGGGCGTTCGCTTCTTCGACTCCGCGCCCCAATATGGCAACGGCATGGCTGAACAGCGCCTGGGCGCTTTTTTACAGCACAAGCCTCGGGCTGATTACGTGGTGTGCACCAAGGTCGGGCGCCTGCTGCGGGTGCCTGCAACACCAGTGGTTGACGGTTACTACAAAGGCACTCCGCCCGAGCGGCCGGTGTTTGATTTCAGCTATGACGGGGTGATGACGTCAGTGGAGGAAAGCCTAGTTCGCCTGGGTCTCGATCGCATTGACGTGTTGCACATCCATGACCCCGACAACCATTACCCGCAGGCCATCGAGGGCGCCTATAAAGCGCTCGACCGGTTACGTGCTGACGGCACCATTGGTGCGGTCGGTGCTGGCATGAACCAGAGCAGCATGCTTGCCGAGTTTGCCCGCAATGGTAATTTCGACTGCTTCCTGCTGGCGGGCCGCTACACCTTGCTGGAGCAGGGCGCCCTGACAGAACTGTTACCGCTGTGCGTTCAAAAAAACATCTCGATCATTATTGGTGGGGTCTACAACAGCGGCATTCTGGCCAACCCTGGTGCCGGCGCAAAATTCAATTACGAAGACGCCGACCGGGCCCTGATAGACCGCGCCTTGAAGCTCGAGAAAGTCTGCCTGAGCCATGGCGTACCGCTCAAAGCGGCAGCCATCCAGTTTCCACTGGCTCACCCTGCGGTAGCCAGCGTGCTCACGGGGCCCAGGACTCCCACGGAAATGTTTGAAAACGCCGAGCTGTTCCGCACCCCGATCCCAAGTGCGCTGTGGCACGATCTCAAGGCCCAAGGGCTGATCGCTGCCGACGCGCCCACAGCGTGAAGCGCCTCATGCCAAGCGCGATCATCGATACCCATCAGCACTTCTGGGACCTGTGCAGCGGAAGCTATCCCTGGATGGCCGGTGATGCGATGCGTCCCCTGCGGCGCAATTTTGGCCCGCAGGACCTGCTGCCACTGTTGGTTGAAAACGGCGTCAGTGCCACGATCGTTGTGCAATGCAGGCATGACCTGTCGGAAACCCGAGACCTCCTGGCGATCGCCGCGACCTATGATTTTGTGATCGGCGTGGTCGGTTGGGTTGACCTCGAGTCAGTCGACGTGCCCGCGCAAATCGCCGCCTTGCGTGCATTGCCCGGTGGCGACAAGCTGGTGGGCATTCGCCATAACGTCCACGACGAGCCCGATGCCGAGTGGCTGTGCCGGCCTGCGGTACAGGCCGGCGTTGGGGCCGTCATAAGCGCCGGGTTGACCTTCGACCTGCTGGTGCGCAGCAGGGAATTAGCGGCGGCCACTCGTCTGGTACAGCGCTACCCGCTAGGTCGTTTCGTGCTCGACCATCTCGCCAAACCGCCCATCGCCGAAGGCTTCAGCGGCGCCTGGCACGCAGCGCTGGAGGCACTTGCCCAAAGCGACAACGTCTGGTGCAAGGTCTCGGGGTTGGTCACTGAAGCGGCCGCCGGCGCCAGCGCCGAAACCTTTGACCGCTACACGCGAATCGCCCTGGACGTGTTCGGCCAGACCCGGATTTTATTCGGCTCGGACTGGCCCGTCTGCACCCTGGCCGCAACGTACCTTGAGGTGAAGACCATCGCTGAACGCCTCGTCGTCAACCACCCGGAGCTGGCGACGCGATTTTTCCGACTCAACGCTATCGACGCCTATAACCTGGGTTAATGCCCTGCAAGAAAAGGACAACGACATGAGTATCGACTTTGGCACCGGAACCTGGCTGAACCCACCCGCCGATTGGGCGGAAGACGGCACGGGCCTGACCCTGACGACCGATGAAAAAACCGATTTCTGGCGCAAAACCCATTACGGTTTCGTCCGCGACACCGGGCACTTTCTGGGCTTCCCGGCGGCCAACGGGTTCACGGCGCAGATTCGTATCCAGGGCGAGTTCCGTACGCTTTACGATCAGGCCGGCCTGATGGTGCGGATTGATGAAACGCGCTGGATGAAAACCGGCGTGGAGTTCACTGACGGCGAGTTATTCCTGAGCACGGTCATCACGGACGGCCAGTCCGACTGGTCGGTGTCCCAGCCGTTCAAGGAACTGGAGGACTTCTATCTGCGGGTCACCGTCGGTAACGGTGCGATGCGTATCCAGGCCTCGCGTGACGGTACCTTCTGGCCGCTGTTGCGCCTGGCGCCGTTCCCGCAGGCCGACCACTATCAAGTGGGCCCCACGGCCTGTACGCCGGAACGCAGCGGCCTGACGATTCGATTTTCAGAGTTTTCCATCGGCCCGGCCACCACCAAAAACCTTCACGACCTGAGCTAAAGGACTTCCCATGCTGATTGGTATTGACCCGATCCTGAACGCCGACATCCTGTTTGCACTGCGCGCAATGGGGCATGGTGACGAGATCGTCATCGCAGACGGCAGCTTTCCCGCGCAAACCGTGGCCAAGCGGCTGATTCGCATGGAAGCGGCCGACCTGCCACGCATGCTGAAGGCCGTGCTTTCGGTGATGCCGATTGATGAGTCCGAACCCGATCCGGTGGTAGGCATGCAAGTGATCGATGAACCTGACACTGTCGTCACGGCGCACACGGTCATCCAGGGCGTACTGGACGCGTTGCCCGGTGCGTCACCGACGCTGAGTCGCATCGAGCGTTTTGCTTTCTACGACCGCGCCAAGGAAGCGTTCGCGATTATCGCAACGGGCGAAACCCTGTTTTACGGCAACGTGATCATCCGTAAAGGCACCGTGGACCTGGGCGGCAACTGACACTGGTTGGGCAAATAAAAAGGGGACCTTCGGGTCCCCTTTGTGCTGTGCGCGATCAGGTGATTGCGCCAATCTGCCAGGGCACAAACTCATTCTGCCCGTAACCGTGGGTTTCGCTCTTGCTGGGCTCCCCGGACGCCACGCGTAACATCATCTCGAAGATATAAATGCCGCGCTCCTCGATGGTGTCGGTGCCGTCGGCGATGCCGCCACAGTTGACGTCCATGTCTTCCTCTTGATGATTGAACATGTGCGAGTTGGTGGCGATCTTGATCGAGGGGGAGGGCGCACAGCCAAAGGCCGAGCCCCGGCCGGTGGTGAACGCCAGCAGGTTGGCACCGCCCGCCACCTGGCCGGTGGCCGAAATAGGGTCGTAGCCGGGCGTATCCATGAAGACCAGGCCGTGGGCGGTGACGGCTTCGGCGTATTCGTAGACATCCACCAGGTTGGTGGAGCCGCCCTTGGCCAAGGCGCCCAGGGACTTCTCAAGGATGGTGGTCAACCCGCCGGCCTTGTTGCCAGCCGATGGGTTGTTGTTGAGTTCGGCATTCATGCGCTGGCAATAGCTTTCCCACCACCGGATACGGGCAATGAGTTTTTCACCCACCTCGTCGCTCACGGCACGGCGCGTCAACAGGTGTTCGGCGCCATAGATCTCCGGTGTTTCGGACAGGATCGCCGTGCCGCCCGCCGCCACGAGCCGGTCGACCGCGTTGCCCAGGGCCGGGTTGGCGGTGATCCCGGAGTAACCATCCGAACCGCCGCATTGCAGGCCCACGACCAGGTGGCTGGCGCTGACTGCCTGGCGCTGCACCAGGTTGGCGGCGGGTAGCAGGGCCTTGATCTGCTCAATGCCGTTGGCGATGGATTTGGAGGTGCCACCCACACCCTGGATGGTGAACACGCGAAGGTGAGCGCCGGCCTGCAGGTGCTGGGCCTTGAGCAAATCGTCGATTTGGTTGGTTTCACACCCCAGCCCGATCATCAGCACGGAATGGAAGTTGGCGTGCACCGCATAACCGCCCAGCGTTCGCTGCAACATGGCCAGGGCTTCGCCGCCGGGGTCTACCGCACAGCCAATGCCGTGGGTCAGCGCGACCACGCCGTCCACATTCGGGTAAGGCCCAAGGGCGTCGGGATGGATGTCGCGCCGGAAGTAGTCGGCGATCGCCCGCGCCACGGTGGCCGAGCAGTTCACCGAGGTCAGCACGCCGATGTAATTGCGCGTCGCCACGCGACCGTCCGGGCGGACGATGCCCATGAACGTCGCCTCGCGGTGCGGGGTGGGTTTGGCATCGATGCCGAATTCGTGACTGCGTGAAAAGTGTGCCATGCCCAGGTTATGACTGTGGACGTGTGCACCGGCCTCGATCGCCACCGATGCGACGCCGATGATCTGCCCATAACGGCGTACCTGTTCACCGGCCTCGATCCGCCGCACCGCGACCTTGTGCCCGGCCGGAATTGCCTGGCGCACCACCACGCCGTTTTCTTCCAGGACCAGCCCGGCCGGCAGCGGCTGGCGTGCAATCAGCACATCGTCGTGGGGGTCCAGGCGGATCGTGGCGGCGGCAATCTGGCTTTGCGCACTTGTTTTGGCAATCAGTTCCATTACGGCACCTTACTGAGGGAAATGCGGATGCAGCGGTATGGCGCGATCCTAACGCCGGCGCGGGCGTGCGGGTAATGAAAATCCAGAGGCTTGGGATAACCGTGCGTTATCTGTGGGCGCGCCGGTAGGGCTACTTCGTCAGCTCTTCGATCAGCAGGTGCGTGAGTTGCGAGAGTTCCACCTGGGTGCGCGTGACGATGGCGAACGGCTCGCTCTTGGGTGTGATGGTGCAGGGCAGGGCGCTCAACATGGCTTGCAATAACGGCAGCTCTGCCACATCGGTGGGCAACACTGCGACCAGGTTGGGGTCGCTGATCAGCAGCAACAACGTGGCAAAGGTGGACGAGGTTTCGATCGGGTGGGCCGGAAAATTCACGCCCGACTCGTGGAACTCGCGCTCCAGCGTCTGGCGCAATGGCATATTCGCCGAGAAGATCACCCAGCCTGAATCGGCCAGATCTTCGAGGGTCAGCGATTCGCGCCCCACCAAAGGATGGCTCGGGTTGGCCATGACCACCAGCGCTTCGGGTTTCATGCTGATGCTGTCGTACGCCGTGGGCCGTGGGCTCACACTGGGGTAACACAGCGCCATGTCCAGGCGGCCCTGGTCCAGCAGGCTCAGTAGTTTGACGCTGGTGTCTTCGACAATCTCGATGGTCGCCTGCGGTTGGCGCTTGCGCAGCCGCAATACACCCGCCGTGAGCAGCGGTACGCCGCCCATGATCGTGCCGACAGTGAGGCGTCCGCCGTGCCCTTGGAAGATCCCGTGCATTTCCTGGCGCAGGTGAGACAGGTCCGTCAGGATCAACCGCGCGTAGCGAATCGCGCAACGGCCCATGGCGTTGGCATTCAGCCCTTTGCTGGTGCGTTCGAACAGCGTCGCGCCGAGGGTTTCCTCCACGTCGTGCAGCGCCTTGGTGGCGCCGGGCTGGGTGATGCCGATGATCTCGGCGGCGCGGTGGATGGAGCCGTGATCGTCCAGTGCAACCAACAGGCGCAACTGCTTGAGACGAAGGCGCGAGGAGAGGGTTTCCAGGGTTGGCATCGTCATCAGGCGGACGCTTTTTTTAGAGGAGGTGCCCGGCATTAGGCATCAGCAGGCGTGAAAACGCTAGCGACCTGCGAGCGTGGTGCAAGCGCTTGCTGGAGCGCTTTTGCACCCGGGGATAGCCAACGGTTATCGGCAGGGGGTGCACTTGTCATTACTCGTGCGGCATGAAGTGCAGTACTTTTCATCCAGCGGGTTTGGCGGTGTTTGTCATGACGTCGCACTGACCACAAGACGATTCGGGATGTTTTTCAGAACAGGAGCCACGTACATGCCTGACAGGCCAGAAAACACGCCAGAAGTGACGGGCAGTACCCGGGTGCTGGGCATCCTTGCCCACCCCACCGACCATGTAAAAGCGCCGCCCCGGATCAACCGGATTGCCCGTGAGCGTGGCAGTGACGCGATCATGGTGCCGATGAATGTGGCGCCGGAGCATTTCGAAGGCTTCGTCAACAGCCTGCGAACCGTGTTGAGCTTCGACGGTACCATTGTCACGGTGCCGTTCAAACAAGCCATCTTGCCGTTGTGCGATGAACTCAGTGAGCAGGCCGCCGCCGTGGGGGCTGCCAATGTGATCCGGCGTTTGGCCGATGGTCGCTTCAGGGGTGATCAGTTGGATGGCGTCGGTTTCCTGCGGGGGCTTCAGCATGCCGGCATCGACGTGGCAGGCCAGTCGGTGTACCTGGTGGGGGCCGGCGGTGCGGCGAACGCGGTCGCCTTTGCCCTGGCCCAGGCCGGCATCGCCCGCCTGACCCTGGCCAACCGCAGTGAGCACAAGAGCGCTGAACTCAAGGAACGGCTGTTGCGCCACTTCCCGGCCCTGGCAGTTGCGCTCGGAACCCAGGACCCCAGTGGCCACCAACTGATCATCAACGGCACCTCGCTGGGCATGCATGCGGCCGACCCGTTGCCGCTGGACGTGTCCCAACTGACCCCACAGATGACCGTGGCGGAAGTGGTCCAGGAACCTGAACGCACGGCGTTGCTGATAGCGGCCGAACACCGTGGCTGCCGGGTCCACCTGGGGCGCCATATGCTGGAACACCAGGTGCAGTTGATGGCGGACTTCCTTGGCCTGTAACCGGCCGCACTCATTTCGCTAGAAGGATTGATCATGAACGAATTAGCCATCCATGGTGGGCCCCGCGCTATCGGAGGGACGCTGCCCAGCTTCCGTGACGCGTCCGGGCGCACCTTCGGTCCCGAGGAAGAAAAATTGCTGCTGGAGGTGATTCGCTCTGGCAGCCTGTCCTTTCTGGTCGGCCCCAAGACCCGCCAGTTCGAGCAGCGCTTTGCCGAGCTTTACGACGTATCGACCGCAGTTGCTGTCGCCAACGGCACGGCGGCCTTGCATACCGCGGTGATCTTCCTTAACCCGGAACCAGGCGATGAGATCATCCTGTCGCCGGTCACCGACATTGGCACGGTGATCCCGGTGCTCGCGCAGTTGGCGGTGCCGGTCTTTGCAGACGTTGACCCACTGACCCAGAACCTGGACCCGGCCTCCATCGAGAAGAACATCACCCCGCGTACTCGGGCGATCATCGTGACCCATGTGTTTGGTCATCCGGCAGACATGGACGCGATCATGGCGATTGCCCGCAAGCACCACCTGTTTGTCATCGAAGATTGCGCCCAGGCGCACCTGGCCTACTACAAGGGCCAGTTGTGCGGCACCTTTGGCGATGTCGGCTGTTTCAGCTTCCAGCAGTCCAAGCACATGACCACTGGCGATGGTGGCATGGTCATCAGCAATCGCGGCGAATACAACGGGCGCGGCCTGCGTGCATGCAGCGACAAGGGCTGGCCACGCGAGCGCGGTGGCCGCGACCACCTGTTCCTGGCGCCCAATTACCACATGACCGAATTGCAGGCCGCCGTAGGGTTGGCGCAGGTCGAGAAATTGCAGCAATTTGTCGATGCGCGTGTCGCCTCGGCCGATCGCCTGACCGAGTTGCTGGACGGGCTGGCCATCCAGCCGGTGTTGCCGTTGCCGGACACCCTTGGGGTGTACTTCTTCTATTCGTTCCGCGTGGACACGGCGCAACTGACGGTGCCAATGCAGGACGTCATGAAAGCGCTGGTGGCCGAAGGCATCGATGGTTTTATCGGGTACCCGGGCGAGGTGCCGCTGTACAGCTACCCGGTGATCCGCGAGCGCAAGACGTTCGGTACCTCGGGGTTGCCGTTTACCTTGCCGGGCGTGACCCCGCAGGACTTTTCCGGCAGCGTTTGCCCGGTGGCGGAAAAGGCCTGCAAGGAAACGGTGTGCATGTGGTGGACCGACCGTTTCGAGGAGCAACACCTGCAAGGCATCGCTCATGCGATTCGCAAAGTACTCAGCGCTTATGGCCGAGGCTGACAGGCAATGGAGGAGGTTATGAACATGCACCCTGTACTCGGCCAGCAGTTTATCGCGGGTGCCCGCAGCGGCCTGGGTGAACCCCGTCACCAGAGCTTCGATGCCGCCACGGGTGAAGCCCTGCCTTGGGCGTTCCACCAGGCCACGCTTGATGAAGTAGGGCAGGCTGCCCAGGCGGCAAAAAATGCCTTTGGTGTTTATCGCCAACTGAGCCCGGTGCGGCGTGCGGAATTCCTTGAGGCAATCGCCGAGGAGCTGGAAGCGCTGGACCAGGATTTCATCGCCATCGTCTGCCGGGAAACTGCACTGCCCACCGCACGTATCCAGGGCGAGCGCCTGCGCACCAGCAACCAGATGCGCCTGTTCGCCCAGGCGCTGCGCCGGGGAGACTGCCTTGGTGCGCGGATCGACCTGGCACTGCCGGATCGCCAACCGGCGCCGCGCGTCGACCTGCGCCAGTACCGCATTGGCGTCGGCCCGGTGGCGGTGTTCGGCGCGAGTAATTTCCCGCTGGCATTTTCCACCGCCGGGGGCGACACCGCTTCGGCGCTGGCGGCCGGTTGCCCGGTGGTGGTCAAGGCCCACAGTGGCCACATGGCCACCGCCGAACAGGTGGGCTGCGCTATTGAACGCGCCGCCAAGCGTACCGGCATGCCGGCGGGCGTGTTCAACATGATCTTCGGCGAGGGCGTCGGTGCAGACCTGGTCAGGCATCCGGCGATCCAGGCGGTGGGTTTTACCGGCTCGCTGCACGGTGGCAACGCACTGTCCAAAATCGCTGCCGAACGTACGCAGCCGATTCCGGTGTTCGCCGAGATGTCGAGCATCAACCCCGTCATCCTGCTGCCAGATGCGCTGGCTGCCCGGGGCACGACCATCGCTGGTGAACTGGCCGCTTCGGTGGTGTTGGGCGCAGGGCAATTTTGTACCAACCCGGGCCTGGTAATCGGTATCCGTGGCCCGGCGTTCAGCGCGTTCAGCGAGCAGCTCAAGGAACACCTGGCGGGACAAGTACCGCAGACCTTGCTCAATGCGGGCGGCCTGCGCAGCTATGAGAAAGGCGTCAATGCCTTGAGGGCGTGCCCGGGCGTTGCGCACCTGGTGGGGGCACCGCAGGGGGGCAGCAAGGCTCGAGCGCAGCTGTTCAAGGCTGACCTCGCGCTGCTGCTGGAAGGGCATCCGTTGCTACAGGAAGAAGTCTTCGGCCCCACCACCGTGCTGATCGAGGTGGCAGACGATGCGCAACTTGACCAAGCGCTGCGGGCCTTGCGTGGCCAGCTGACGGCGACCCTGATCGGTGAACCGACCGACCTGCTCAACTACCAATGGCTGGTGCCGCTGCTGGAGGAGAAGGTCGGCCGTATCCTGGTCAATGGCTACCCGACTGGCGTCGAAGTGTGCGATGCCATGGTGCATGGCGGCCCTTACCCGGCCACCAGCGATGCCCGGGGGACTTCGGTGGGCAGCCTGGCGATCGATCGATTCCTGCGTCCGGTCTGCTATCAGAACTACCCGGACAGCCTGTTGCCAGCGGCCTTGCAAAACGCCAACCCCCTGGGCATCAACCGGCTGGTGAATGGCGAGTGGTCCCGGGGCTCGGTGGGTCAGGTACGCGACTGAGGCTGCAGGTGCGCCGGCAGGCGGCGCAGCGTCCACCACACGGTCAACATCGCCGCGACCGCGCTCAGGGCGATGCCGACCAACATGGGTGCCGGTGTATGGTCGGCGAACACGCCGGCCAGGGACATGGCCACGGCGGCGGTGATCATCTGGATCGCGCCCAGCAGCGCCGAGGCCGAACCGGCCACCGCGCCGTGATCTTCCAGGGACAGCACCCCGGCCGCCGGCAACAACAGGCCGAGGAAACCAAAGCCGATAAACAGCAGCGCCATCATCAGCGGCAGGCTATTGCCCCACAGGGTGGTGAGGGCCAGCAAGGTCATGACCGTTGCCACGCCCGCCACCGACCAACGGATTAGCGGCGCCAGGCCGAAACGCGCACTCAGGCGCGCGGTCAGTTGGCTCAGGGCAAAAAACGACGCGGCGTTGAGGGCAAAGCACAGGCTGAATTGCGTGGGCGTGAGCCCGTAGTACTCGATGTAGACGAACGGCGCGCTGCCGATGAACACGAAGAACGTCGCCAGGCCAAAACCGCCCACCACTGACAAACCGGTAAACACCGGGTCGCGCAACAACGCGCCGTAGCTGCCGAATGCATTGCCCAGGGTCTTGCCCAGGCGGCGCTCGGCGGGGTGGGTTTCCGGCAGTTGTACGATGGTCATGATCAGGCACAACACCGCCGCCACGCCCAGCACCAAAAACACTTCGCGCCAGCTCCACACCGCGATGATCAGGCTACCGGCCAGCGGCGCCAGGATCGGTGAAATGCTCACCACCAGCATCAGCAACGCCATCAGTCGTGCGGCCTCGTGGCCGGTGTACAGGTCGCGCACAATCGCCCGCGGAATCACCATCCCGGCACAGGCGCCAAACGCTTGTAACGCACGAAAACCAATCAGCGCTTCGATGCTCGGCGCCAGGGCGCAACCAATGCTGCCCACGATAAAAATCACCAGGCCGGCGTAGATCGGCGGCTTGCGCCCGAACACATCGCTGATCGGCCCGTAGAACAGCTGGCACACCCCGATGATCATGAAGAACACCGTCAGGCTCATCTGCACGGCGGCAGGCGAGGCGTGCAGGCTGGCACCCAGCGTCGGCAAGGCCGGCAGGTAGATGTCGATGGCGAAGGGGCCGACGGCAGTGATCAGCCCCAGCAGCAGGGCGAGGTGGGCGATACTTCGAGGCATGGAGGTTCCGGGCGGCGGTAAAAAAGAGCGGCCAGCTTAGTGATCACCCTGCGGGTATACAAGCCAGGGATTACAGACTGGCTACACATTGACGCGGGCGAGGCGCTCACGTTGAATGGGGCTCTTTTTGCCCCGCGGGAAAGCCAGTGCTCAGAAACGTGACAGACATGGACCTGCGCTTGCTGCGCATCTTTTCCACCGTAGTTAAATGCGGCGGATTCACGGCGGCCCAGGCCGAGCTGAACATGAGCCAGTCGAATATCAGCACGCACATCTCAGGGCTTGAAAAGCGTCTGGGTTATCGGCTGTGCGAACGCGGCAAGGGCGGGTTCCGCCTGACCGAGAAAGGCCAGCGTATCCTCCAGGCATCATCGGTGTTGTTTGGCGCGGTGGATGCATTTCGCGACGAGGCCCAGGACTTGTCAGGGCGCCTGGTGGGCGATTTGTACCTGGGCCTGGCAGACAATATCGCGACCTTGCCCACGGCCTGTATTGATGCGGCCATCGCGCGGTTTTATCAGCGCGCGCACGATATGCACCTGCACATCTTCGTCAACTCGCCCACCGAACTGGAGTTGGCGGTGATTGATGGGCAACTGGACATGGCCATCTCGTACTTCAGCCGGCCGTTGCCAACCCTGGCTTACCAGCCGTTGTACACAGAAGCGATAGGTATTTTTTGCGGGGATCAACATCCGTTGTTTGAAGTGGATTCACCGAGCCTGGAACAGTTGCAGGCCAGCGACTGGATCACGCATGGATTCCTGCCCGCCAACCAGGTGCTGCCGGTGACGCCGCAGCGGGCATCCGCCACCGCCCACCATATGGAAGCGGTGGCCCATGGCGTATTGGCCGGGACGCACTTGGGGTATTTGCCGGGCCATTACGCCCGCCCGTGGCTGGAAAGCGGGAAGATGCGCGCGTTGCACCCCGAGACGCTGCATTACGCAGTGCAACACAGTTTGATCACGCACATCGGGCACCCGCAGAGCGAGGCCGTGCGGGCGTTTATCGACGACTTACGGGCGGAACACCACGTCTAGTTCGCCGTGTACGGCATTGCGAAAGATCTGGCTGTAGTCGCTGGCATCAAGGACACGGGCATTGGTGTCTGACGACGAAATATCGGCAACCGCCTGTTCGCCGACCCAGGGCGCGGCGTCGGCGTGCAGGCCGATTTCAGCCAGGGTGTGAGGGATGCCCAGGCGTTGACGCAGCGCCAGCACCCACGTCAGGAAACCATTGAAATCCGGCTGCGGCAATTCCAGGTAGCGCGCCAGGCGTGCGATGTCGGTGCTGACCACGTCGCGGTTGGCCACCAGCACGTAGGGCAACAGGATCGCATTCAACAGCCCGTGATGTTTGTGGTAGCGGGCACCCAGCGGATGGGCGAGGGCATGCACGCCTCCCAGGCCTTTTTGAAAGGCTACGGCGGCCATCGCGGAAGCCACCAGCATCCCTTCACGGGCAACCATGTCCTGGCCGTCCGCGTGGGCGTTGACCAGGTGCTGCTGGATCAGCCGCACACCTTCGACGGCAACGCCGGACGACATCGGGTGATACAGCGGCGAGCAAAAGGCTTCGATGTGGTGGGTGAGGGCGTCCATGCCGGTGGCTGCAGTCAGGGCGGGCGGCAGGCCCCGTGTGAGCTGCGGGTCGAGGATCACCGTGGCCGGGAGCAATTCGGGGTGGCTGATCACCTGCTTGATGTTCTGTTCGCTCAGGGTCAGCACCGCTTCGCGTCCCAGTTCCGACCCCGTGCCCGCCGTGGTCGGCAGGGCTATCAGGCGGGGCAGGTCCAGGCGCGGGAAATCCGCCAGGCTGGGGTAGCGGGTGATGACCCGGGACCATTCGAAACGCTCCAGGCCTTGCCGGTCGACGGCTGCCAGGCTGATGCCCTTGGCGGCATCCATGGCGCTGCCGCCGCCCAGTGCAATCAGCGAATCATGGCCGCCGGCCTGGAACGTTGCCACGCCCCGGGCTACGTCATCCAGGGTCGGGTTGCTGGTGATCTCGCTGAACACCGCGAACGGAATATCAGCCTGGCTCAGGTGGGCTTTCAACAACGCCAGCGGTTCAAGCGCGGTCATGCCGGGGTCGGTCACCAGCAACGGCTTGCGCATCCCGAGCAGTTTGCAGCGCTCGGCGACGACGTTCAGCGCACCTGGCCCGCAGAAAATGTCCGTGGGGTAATTCCAATAGTGAAGGGAAGACATTTGAAACTCCGTGTCAGTGCGTGCGCAAGTGAGGGGTGACGGTGCGTTGATAGGGCTTGGCCCAGAACATATAGATCAAGCCAAGAACCGCGAGGATCGAGAACACCAGAATCACCGCCCACACCTGGAACCATGGCGCACCCGGTGGCGCGAGGGATTCGCGTGGCCAGGCCACGTTGATGCTTTCGAACACCAGCCAGAAGAACGCCGCGAGATTGACTGCGATACCCCAGCGGCCGAGGCTGAAGGTGCCGGGTTCGGCTTTCCATGTGCCGTTCAGGCGGGCGAGCAGGGCGCACGTCACCACAATCAGAAACACCATGAAGAAGCCGCCACTGCCAAACGCGATCAGCGTGCCCACCGCCGTGGCATTCAAGCCCAGTGCCAGGCCAAAGCTGGCGAACAGCGTGCTGAAGACCATCGCGGCAAACGGCACTTTGCGTTTGTCCACCCGGCGCAGCAGGTTCGAGGCGGGCAGGATAGAGTCCCGCGCCATGCCGAATACGGCCCGGCCAATATAGGTTTGCACCGACACCACACAGGCGATGAACGCCACCAGCACCACGGCGACGAAGGGCCGCTCCGACCAGGCGCCAAACGCGTCGACGACGGCGGGCGTTACGGGGTCAACGACACTGCCCGAGACCATCGCGGCCGTGTCGGAGTAGGAGAGGGTGACCGCGAAGGCGGTGAGCATCACGGTCAACCCCACCAGGATCATCGAGCGCAAGATGGCCCGTGGCGTCGAGGTGCGGGCGTCGGCAGTTTCTTCCGACACTTGCGAGCACGCATCGAACCCCAGAAAGGCCCAGCCGCCGACCGCCATGGCGGTGAGGAAACCGGAGAAATACGTGCCGTCACTTGGCTGGGTGGCGCTCAGGCCTTCAAACACCAAAGAGAAGGAATGGTTGCGGAAAAACACCAACAGCAGCACACCAATGCCAATGGACGCGATGGCCTCGGCAACGATCCCTGCATTGACGAAATACTTCAGCGGGTTGATCCCGAACAGGTTGACCCCAAGGCCCAGCAGCAATAACACCGCACCGCTGAACACTTGGGCATTGGCTGCGGGTGGCTCGCCGGTGAAAAACAGCCACAACCAAAAACCGCCGAGGTAGGCCACGGTGGTCAGCGAGGCCAGCGCCGACGCCAAATACATGAACCCGGTAAACCAGGCCCAGCGGTCGCCGGCGAGGCGCTTGACCCATTGGTAACAACCGCCCGCCAGCGGGTATTGGGAGGCGAGTTCGGCATACACCAAGGCAACCAACAGCTGTAGCGCAAGGCACAGCGGCACGATCCAGACCCAGGAAGGGCCGGCGCTCATGGCGCCCAGGGACATCACTGAATAGATGCCGACCACCGGGGAAACTGTGGCGAATCCTACGGAAAACGAAGACCAGAGAGACAAGCCACGATGCAATTGTTGATCGTAGCCTTGGCTGTGGAGCAGGCGCTCATCAGCACTTTGATGCCCAGGTAGAAGGGACATGGGGATTCCTTGAGTCGGCAGACACATTATTTTTAGGATCGCCCTTGTGGTCAGGGCGTACCGACGACGCTGGCTCCTTCACGGGAAGGAGTGGTCGGAGCTTTAGAGGGTTGAAACATTCCTAAAAATCCATATGTGTTTAGGCTGACATTTGGATTTTTTGATGTTTGGTGGCGAGGCGAGGGAGGCTGAAAACACCTGAAGATGCTCAGGTATTTCATAAGCTATTGATTTAACTCAACTAAATATCCATTTAGTTGAGTTGGGAATTGATGGGCATCAAGGCTGGGCGAGGGTGGCTGCTCGGCGCTCACTGATGCGTTCAACCGCCACTATATGGTCGGTTCCCCATTGGCAAAGTGGACCCAAGGCCCTGGCCAGCGAATGTCCGAAAGGCGTCAGGGAGTATTCGACCTTTGGCGGGATCTCCTTGAAGTCGATGCGGTCGATGATTTCATCGCGCTCCAGCTCTTTCAATTGCTGGATCAGCACCTTGTCTGTCACGCCGCCCACGGCACGTCGCAACTCGCCATAACGGTGAACCCCTTGGGCCAGGTGATACAAGACCAGGGGTTTCCATTTACCGCCAATCACTGCCAGGGCGGCATCTAGCCCACAATTGAAGGTGCTATTGGACATATCTTTGCGCTCGGCCGGGTACTTACCAAAAGGTGCATACTATTCAAAACAATAGCGCGGGTCTACGCTTTGAGCCTCAACATTTATGGGAAGTACTCATGAACAGGCTCAACGGAAAAATTGCAGTCGTCACCGGTGGCAACAGCGGGATCGGTTTGGCCAGCGCCATACGCTTTGCGGCTGAAGGTGCACAGGTCGTTATCGTGGGACGTCGCCAGGAAGAACTGGACAAAGCGTTGGCCCTGATCGGGCATGAAGCGATCGCCATCCAGGGCGACATTTCAAATCTGCAGGACCTTGAGCGCGTATTCGCGCAGATCAAGACAGAGAAAGGCCGCGTTGATGTGTTGTTCGCCAATGCGGGCCTGGGGGATCTGGAACCTATCGGGTCGATCACCGAGGAATCGTTTGATCGCACATTTGGCGTGAACGTGAAAGGCACGCTGTTCACCGTGCAGAACGCGCTGCCATTGATGAGCGCCGGCGGCTCGATTGTGCTGACAGGTTCGACGACAGCCTCGATGGGCACCGCGGCGTTCAGTGTGTACAGCGCATCGAAAGGTGCACTGCGAAACTTTGCCAGAAGCTGGGCGCTGGACCTGCAAGGCACTGGCATACGGGTGAACGTACTTTCACCTGGGCCTACGACGACACCCGGTTTGGACAGAGCGTTGTCCGGCACTGGCCAGAAGGACGCGATTGTCGACTCAATGGTGACGCGAGTACCGTTGGGGCGTATGGGCCAGCCAGATGAAGTGGCGAATGCGGCGTTGTTCCTGGCGTCGGATGAGAGCAGCTTCATGACGGGCAGTGAGATGTTTGTGGATGGGGGTTACGCTCAGGTGTGATTGAGCTTCGTCGACCAAATCGGGACAGGCTGGTTTGGCCGATGAAAAGCCTGGTGTGCTGGTTGAAATCTGGCTGGCACTGCCCCTGATGACCTGCCATATGATTACGCATAATGTATATTATGTTAAATTGAAGATCACAGCGTAGATGTGGGACTACGTGCTTGAGACTGCGGAGGCAATGGCTTCAGCTGAACCACTTCGACATGAACGTACCCTCTTCATCCTGGCTACTCTTTTTGCCATGTATCTCCGGATCTCTGATCTGGTAGGCCGATCGAACTGGGAGCCTTGCATGGGAGATTTTCGCCAAGACCCTGAAGGCAACTGGTGGTACCACGTGATCGGAAAAGGCAACAAGCCAGGAAAAATTGCAGTGCGGGACGAGTACGTTGACCGATATCTCAAACGTTACCGCGTTTTTCTCGGTCTGTCCCACCTGGCGACTGATGACGAGCGAACCCTCTACTTACGACGTTGGATGGCCGAGCGGGCTTGTCCGGACGACAAGTACGCACCCTCCTCCAATCCGTTTTTGACAATGCTCTTGCTAAGATGAAGGGAGAAGAACGCGAGGCGTACGAGATGAACAGCCTCCGGTCAGCCTCAGCTCACTGGCTCAGACACACGTCGGCAACCTTCGACGCTCCATTTCGCAAGGCTAAAGACCTACAGCTAGATCTTCGTCATAGCAACCTGAGTACAACCCAATTGGAGGATTTCCAGAACGCATTGGAGCAGTTCACTCAGTTGTCGAAGACGAAGCCAGACAACCATCGCGATGAACCCTTAAGGCCTCAATAGCCTAGCTTACGGGGCGTCATTTTTATCGCTATCAGGCCCACTACACGCCTCATGCTAAACAGATGTGACGCTCTACAAGGCCTCAGAGCGCTGCCATCCCACCGTCCACAAAGTAGTTATGCATGGTCAACCAGCGCCCCTGGTCAGAGACGAGAAACGCGATCATGTCCGCCACTTCCTGCGTGGTACCGAGACGACGAAGTGGCACCTGCTCGACCATAGCCTGTACATCCATATCCATCGCATCCAAGATAACCTTACGAAACGCATCGCCGCCCGGTGAAGAGATCGGGCCGGGAGTCACCACATTGACCCGAATTCCGTAGGGTGCAAGTTCATTACCCAAGCCCAAACTGTAGGTATTCAGCGCGGCCTTAGCAGACAAGTAGTGAAGCATGGCGCCGGGTGCCGGCGTGGCACAGCCGGCGGACAGATTAATGATCACACCGAACTCGGAGCGTTTAAGTGTCGACAGTACCGCAGTGGTGAGTCGCACTGCCGCCATGAGGTTGATGTTCAGCGAATCCACCCACTGCCTATCCGTGATTGCTGAAGAGTCCGGAAGTTGCGGCTGACCAGCACCGGCGTTGTTAATCAGAATGTCGAGCCCGCCTAGCTCTCTCACCGCATGTTCAGCGGCAACCGTAACGCCGGATTCGCAGCTCAGGTCGACTTCAATAAATAACGCTTCTGCAGGCGTTTGAGGGTGACGCGAGCGGGCTAGGACTGCGACCTGCGCGCCGCCGTCGATCAAGCGCTGTGCAACAGCGGAGCCGATACCTCGTGAGCCGCCACTGACAATAGCTTTACGGCCCTCGAACAGAGATGCAGGGTGTTTGAGTGATGACATTGGCTGGCTTTCCTATTTGATTATGAATGCTGTGGTGAGCGCGTTCGTGGGTGCCAAGCTCAATCGTGCCGATGCAACTAGTGCCTTGTACGCCATCTGTGTAAATCATGGTGGCGTTATGTTAGTTGCTAAAGCCCGCACGCGGATTGTCACTTCGGTGGCGGCGCTGCTCTGCAGTGCAAAGAACGTGGGATTCGATGACCGGAACTTAGTCAGTCGGATACTCATGTCCGCTTTCAACGTTAGATGTTCCAACGCCGCAGCCCATCCAGTGAGCAGCCTGCCAGTTAGGGTAGAGCTGGAGACAAATGAGAACTGCAGTACTTCGGTTTATCGGGCTCGTTACGAAAAAACGTGCAGCCGCGATCGATTTCGCTTTGAATTATTTCGCAGCTGTTGGCTGCGTTGCACGGTGGGTATGTGGCAGGTGAGACGCTGATGCATCGGTGAACTAGTTCAGCCGCTTGTTTAGCGCCGAGCTGTTCGGCGCAGGACTGTTCGGCTGCACTCGTAGTGGATGCAGCAAACAGCAGATAAGCGAGGACAAGTATCTTTTTCATAGCTAGAGCCTATTGAGATTTATATGGATAGTCTGCGCAAGCCCCAGGGCGACGATTAACATTAACCATTAATAATATACTGCGTAGCTCTTTAGGCGATCGGTATATAGCCTCTATCGTGGACCGGCATAGAAGATCTTTCTGCTGGCAACCAGTACTCAATATTCGCTTGCCGCTTGAAGGGCTGTCTTATTTAAATACTGCTCACCGTCCCGCCAAAAGGCTTGTGTGAATTAGAACGCGCATTAACCGTCGTTCGATGGAAGCGCTGGATAATCTGTGTACCCTTTATCTGTGCCTCCTGCGTACAAAGTATCAGGGTCCGCTTCATTGAAAGGCCCTCCCTTGGCAAACCGGGCGGGCAAATCAGGATTAGCCAGAGCAAGGGAACCAAACGCTATGAGATCTGCGCGCCCAGATTGAATCTCTTCCTCGGCCGTTTCCCGGTTGTACCCCCCATTCGCAATGACCGTACCGGAAAAAAACCTGGCGTAGGTGGCCACGGTATCTTTCGGCCAGTCAGGAAACTCATCAAGAGGAAACAGGGGCTGCATCAATTGAAGGTACGCCAAAGGGAGCTTGTTCAGGGCCGTAATAAGATGTTCATAAAGCGCCTCAGGATCACTGTCGGTCATGCCGTTATACGTGTTGGAAGGCGACAGTTTGATACCCACACGCCGATCGCCCCAAACCTCAATCAACGCCTGCAACACCTCCAGCGTAAAGCGCACTCTATTAGCAATGCTGCCACCGTATGAGTCCGTACGCTGGTTAGCACCATCGACTAAAAATTGATTGGGCAAATAGCCGAAGGCCGCATGTAACTCGACACCATCGAAACCCGCCATTCGCGCATTCATAGCGGCATCTCTGTAATCACCTATCACCGCCCGTATCTCCTCAATGGTGAGTGCATGAGGCACCTCGAAATCCATCGGCCCATCACTGGTGAAGGACTTCTGCCCCTCGATCCTGATCGCACTGGGCGCGACACCAGACACACCTGCGCGAGCGCTCGAATGACCAGCTCGACCTGTATGCCAGAGTTGGGCGTAGATAAGACCTCCCTGAGAGTGCACCGCGGAGGTTACCTCGTGCCACCCTTCGATCTGGGCCATTGTGTAAATGCCAGGCGTATTCGGCACACCCACCGCCCCTTCTGAAATGTTGATTGCCTCAGAGACAATCAACCCCATCGATGAGCGTTGGGTGTAATAAAGGGCGGCCAGATCACCAGGAACGCCATCGGCTCGGGCACGACTGCGGGTCATGGGAGCCATAACCACTCGATTACTCAACGCCAGAGCGCCAAGCTGATACGACTCGAGAATTTTCAAGGTGTAGTCCTGTATTTATGGGGATTTGGGTCTGCAAAGAGATACCTGTAACTGACTCTGTCACCTTAACAACAGATACTTGGCATGAAGAGACTCGAAAACGTGGACAAACAGTCCCAAATTTGGAACGCTGGGTTATGTTCGAAATAAATGATCTACGTGCATTTATCCGCATAGCGGATTTAAAAAGTGTGTCGGCCGCCGCTAAATCCCTGGGAGCACCGAAGTCTTCGGTGAGTCGCTCAATGGCGCGCCTTGAAAATATGGCAGGTGCTGCACTTGTCGAGCGTTCGACACGGCATCTTCGGCTGACGGACGCAGGGAATTTGCTTTATCCACAAGCCTTGCAGATTCTTGAAAGCGTTGAGGTCGCGATGAGCACAATGGTTGCCCATGCGGGCGTGCCGAGTGGTGTGCTGCGGATTAATGCACCTAGCTCCTTTAGCCGATGCATTATTGCGCCCATGTTGCCATCTTTCCTGAAGCAATATCCCTCCATTCTGGTAGAGATAGTGGCAACAGATGAACGCATAAATATGCTTTCCGGAGAGTTCGATCTCACCATCCGCATAGGCGCGATGGCCGACTCACTGCTCGTCGCACGTCGTATCCGCTCAACTGAACTTTGGACGTGCGCGAGCCCTAGTTATTTGGCCGAGCGTGGTACGCCTCAAACCCTTGAGGATTTGTCCGATCACGACTTGATTGGTCGTCCTGACAAATTATTATCTTGGCTCTCCGGCGATAGCGCATTCGGCAAGTCAACCACAGACAATCCAGGGCGCGTTCGCACTCCGGGTACCGATATTGTTGAGAAAATTTTAATTCACGGCGGCGGCATTGGGCTGCTCCCTGACTACTTAGCCCTGCCAACCATTGCGCATGGCGAACTGGTTCGTCTATTTTCTGATCAGCCGCCTCTGAGTGTAGAGGTATATGCAGTCTATGCGGATCACCACAGTCTCTCGACCAAAGTACGGGCTTTCATCGACGCCCTGCTCTGCTCAATTGAAGCGCTCGACACCCTGGATGTTGATTCATTGTCTAGGCTCGGAATTTATGACTGAAGAGCTACTGTTGAGTCACCGCCCTCACAGACAATCCTCAAAGATCGCAACCGCCCGAACAAAACCTGCCGAGGCGTGTTTGATTTTATAGGGGAAACACGACACCTCGAAACCATGAGCAGGAAGTAAGTCGAGATTGGCCAGTTTTTCCATCTGCCCGTAGCCAATGTCGCGCCCAGCCTTGTGACCTTCCCAGATAAGAGAACTATCTCCAGTGGCAGCAAAACGCGCACGGGTATAGCTGAACGGTGCGTCCCAACTCCATGCGTCAGTTCCCACTACGCGTACCCCGCGCTCCAGCAGATAGAGCGTAGCCTCGCGGCCGATACCCACGCCGGCATCGAGGTAGCCCGGCTGCCCAAACAACGCGCCGGCACGGGTATTCACCAGCACGATGTCCAGCGGTTGCAGCACATATTCAATGCGCTTGAGCTCAGTTTCGATCTCTGCAGCGGTCACTACATGCCCATCAGGTAAATACCGAAAATCAAGCTTAACTCCGGGTCGCAAACACCAATCCAACGGCAGTTCGTCAATGCCATAGGCCGGCTTGCCACCATCGGTGGTGGAAGCATAGTGCCATGGTGCGTCCATGTGCGTGCCGCTATGGGTGGTTATGTTCAGGCGTTCGGCCGCCCAGGCTTCCTGGCCAGGCATGTCTTTGATGTTCAACCCGGGGAACATCGCCAACAGCTCATCGATACCGGCCTGGTGGTCCATGTAATCGATCTTCGGCAGC
Organism: Pseudomonas sp. A125; assembly: GCF_055409485.1. NCBI lineage: Bacteria > Pseudomonadati > Pseudomonadota > Gammaproteobacteria > Pseudomonadales > Pseudomonadaceae > Pseudomonas > Pseudomonas sp. A125. Next base: position 56,697 of record NZ_JBUZVP010000033.1, on the reverse strand, counting down.
AACGGTGGCGGATCGGTGTAAGGATTGTTTTCGAGGGCGACGGACAGGTCCACCAGGCGACGATTACGTGTGCTCATGACAAGGCCTCCACTACGCGTTGGTCGATCGCACCGAACACCGACTGGCCCTCTGCGTCCAGCGCCTCGATGCGAATCCGGTCGCCAAAACTCATGAACCCCGTCAACGGTTTGCCCTGCTCGATCATCTCGATGGCGCGGCGCTCGCTGATGCACGCCGAGCCCACGGTGCGGTCGACATTGGACACGGTGCCCGACCCGATAATGGTCCCGGCCCGCAGGCGCCGAGTGCGCGCGGCGTGTGCGATCAGGTCGGCAAAGCTGAAGCTCATTTCCGCGCCGCTGGGCGAACCGAACCATGTCTGGTTCCAGCTCACGCTCAATGGCAGGCACACCCGCCCGTCGCGCCAGGCATTGCCGAGCGCATGCGGAGTGACAGCCACCGGCGAAAAACTCGATGAGGGCTTGGCCTGCAAAAAGCCGAAACCGGTGCTTACTTCATGCAGCAGAAACCCGCGCAGGCTCACGTCGTTGACCAGCAGCACAAGCCGTACGTATTGCAGCGCCTGGTCGACGGGGCAGCCCATTGGCACCTCGTCGACGATCACCGCGAATTCGCCCTCAAAATCAATGTTGTGGTTTACGTCCGGCAACCGCACATCGTCGCAAGGCCCGAGGAAGTCATCGCTGGCGCCTTGGTACATCAGCGGGATGCGTTGGTCTTTGATCGGCGCCAGATCGAAGGCTTTTTGCAACAGGTGCGCGTGATTGAGAAATGCCGAACCGTCACACCATTGGTAGGCGCGCGGCAGCGGTGCAGCGGCGAAAGCTGGATCAAAGGCAAACGCCTCGGGCGCGTTGCCCTGATTGAGTGCTTGATACTGCTGTCTCAACACCGGTTCGGCCAGAGCCCAGTTTTCCAGAGCCTGTTGTAAAGTTGCAAAGCGTTGCGCGATCACGGCGTGGCGCAAGTCCTGGGCGACCACTACCAACTGGCCGTCGCGCCGACCGTTTTTTAACGTAGCGAGTTTCATCATAGCCTCCTTCTAATGGGCAAACAGCGGTTGCATCAATGCAGCACCAAGTCATCGGCGACCTGAATCGGGTCTAGTAGGCGCCTGCCTGCAATGGCCGGAGCAATCAGCGACACCAACGCCGCCAGCAACAGCCCCCAGCCCAGCAGCGCTACCGCGCCAACTCGACCATCCGCCGCGCCAGACAGCGCCATCACCAATAACGGGCTGGCAAACTGACCGCCGAAAAAACCCGCGTTGAACAGGCCTGTACCCTTGCCTCGGTGCTCGATGCTCAAGGTCGACAGCGCCCAACTCAGCACCGTAGGTAACGCCAGGCCCCCGCCTAATCCGTTGACCATCACCGCGATGATGGCCGTGCGGTAATCCACCGCATTGGCCAGCATCAGGATGCCAGCGCCGGAGATCAGAAACCCCAGCGCAAGCAGCAAACCCGGCCCGAAGCGACTCAAGCGGCGGAACAGCAGCGCGCCGAGAAACACTGCCGAATGACCCAGGCCGATCGCCATGCCGATGCGTTGCGGCGAGTCGATGCCAATGTGTTCCAACAGGAAACCGGTTTGTACCGGCACGATAAAAAAGCCCAGCGCGACGAGGATCGTCATGCCACAAATCACCGAGAGCGAACGCAGCGGAAACTCACTGGTCTGTTGCGCTTGAACCACCGCACTGGCGCGGCGCAGAGGTTCGCTCAAGGCCAGATGCATCAGCGGCGCAAACACCAGGCCAACGATGTACAGCGCAAACGGCACGCGCCAGCCGTGCTCGCCGATAAGCCCGCCGAGCATGAAAAACGCGGTGGCCGAGAGCGACGTGACGATGGTCTGCCAGGAGAGCAATTGCATGCGCTTGCGGCCCTCGTAGTAGTCACCGATCAGCGCCGTGCAGCAGGTCATGATCGCCGCCTCCGCAAGCCCCAACCCGGCACGACTGAGCAGGATCACGTTGAGGTCATCCAGTAACAACGGCAGCGGCCCGCAGATGCCATACAACAGCATCGCCAAGACCAAAAGGCGCTTGCGCCCGATGCGGTCGGAGAGCCAGCCGGCGAACGGCGAAAACAGCGCGATCATCAGCGCCGGCAATGTCAGCACGATGGGCACCAGCAGCCCGACATTGGCCGTGCCGGCGAAGTGGTCGGCGATACGTGGCAACACCGGTGCAATCAACACGCCGCCCAGCACCGGCAGGCAACTGCCCAGCAACAACAATGCGCCAGAACCGCGCCGACGCGGCACGGGAGCGGCTTGCGAGAACTGACTCATGAGGCTTTTCCTGTTGTTGTTATCGAGTGTTCAGAAGAGACAACCGCTGCCCGCGCGGGTAGCAGGAAGTGCGCCAGGGCCGGCAGCAGCACCAGCGCGCCCACCATGTTCAGCACAAACATGAACGCCAGCAGAATGCCCATGTCGGCCTGGAACTTGATCGGCGAAAACGCCCAGGTGGCGACGCCGACTGCCAGGGTCACGCCGGTCAGCATCACCACTTTGCCCGTAAACAGCAGCGCCTGGTAATACGCCTGGGACAGGCTGTCCCCGGCCTTGCGTCGCGCCAGCACTATGCTCATTACATACAGCGCGTAATCCACGCCGATGCCTACGCCCAGCGCAATCACCGGCAGGGTCGCGACCTTGACGCCGATGCCCAGCCACACCATCAGCACTTCGCACAAAATAGAGGTGAGCATCAGCGGAAGAATCACGCAGACCACCGCCGCCACCGAACGGAAAGTCAGCAGGCACAGCACGATCACCGCGCCGTACACCCAATAGAGCATGTCGTGGTTGGCCTGCTTGACGACGATGTTGGTCGCGGCCTCGATTCCGGCATTGCCGGCGGCCAGCAAAAACTTCACATCCTGAGTGTCGTTGGCCTGGGCGAACGCTTGCACTTCGTCCACCAGACGCGTGAGCGTCACCGCCTTGTGGTCGCGTAGGTAGGCGTAGAGCGTGAGGGTGTTGCAGCTCTGATTGAACAGCTCGCGCGGCGCCCGCTCGGTGATCGAATTGAGCAGCGCCTGGTTCTGCGTCAGGTCGTACCACTTCGGGTTGCCTTCGCTCATGCCCACCAGCAGGCTGCGGTTGAGGCTGGCCAGCGAGGCAGTGGCCTCCACGCCCGGCAGTTGACGTAGGCGCCACTCCAGCGCATCCACGCGCATCAGGGTGGTGTAGTCGGAGCAGGTGCTCTCGGGCGTACGCACGATCACCGCGAATACATCGCTGCTGGCGCCGTAGTGCGCCACCATAAACCCGTTGTCGCGGTTGTAGCGTGAGTCGGCACGCAGCTCCGGCGCGCCGGCGTCGAGGTCGCCGACTTGCAGTTGCTGGCTGATCCACCAGCCACCACCGCCGAGCAATGCGCTGACGATCAATGTGACCGTCGCCCAACGGCGCTGCGTGAAGCGATCCAGAAACGCCCACAGCGTATGCTTTTGCCCGTGCCGGGCGGCCTCTTCACTGCGCAGGCTGCGGGTTGCAGCGCGGGCGCTGACCCCGCAATAGCTGAGTAGAATCGGCAGCAGGATGAGGTTGGTAAACACCAGTACCGCGACGCCGATGCTGGCGATCAACGCCAGGTCTTGAATGACCTTGATATCGATCAGCATCAACACGCCGAAGCCCACCGCATCGCACAACAACGCGGTGAGGCCGGCGAGGAACAGCCGCCGAAAGGTAAAACGCACCGCTACCTGGCGGTGCATGCCGCGCCCGATGTCTTGCATGATGCCGTTCATTTTCTGCGCGCCGTGGCTCATACCGATGGCCAACACCAGAAACGGCACCAGCACCGAATACGGGTCAAGCTCAAACCCGAGTAACGCCACCAAGCCCAGTTGCCACACCACGGCAACCAACGAACAGGCCATCACCAGCAAGGTGCTGCGCAGGCATCGGGTGAACACGTAGAGCATGAGAGTGGCGATCACGATCGCTGCGGCAAAAAACAGCAGCACCTGGCGCAAGCCCTCGATCAGGTCGCCCACCACTTTGACGAAACCGGTGATGTGCAGGGTCAGCCCCTGGGCCTGGAACTCGCTGCGCAGTTGTTCCAATTGTTGCGACAAGGCGCTGTAGTCCAGCGGCTTGCTGGTTTGCGTGTCGATGTCCATCAAGGGCACAAAGATCAGGCTGGAGTGGCCGTCGAGCGCGATGGTCTGGCCGATCTCACCCGAGCGCGCGGCGTTCAGGCGTACGGTTTCCAGGCTGTCGGGCGAGCCGTCGTAGTCGTCGGGGATCACCCGACCGCCCTCCACGCCCTCTTCGGTCACGGCCATCCAGCGCATGTTGGGGGTCCACAGCGACTTCATGAAGGGCCGGTCGACACCCGGTAACAGGAACACTTTGTCGTTGAGACGCGCCAGCAACTCCAGGTAGTGCGTGTCGTAGATCGAACCGCCCGGCGCTTCGACGGCGATGCGCACGGCGTTGCCCAGGCCAGTGAGTTCCTGTCGGTTGGCCAGGTAGTTGGCAATGTAGGGGTGCCCGGTGGGGATCATTTTTTCGAAGCTGGCGTTGAGCCCCAGGCGCGTGCCCGCGGCGCCCAGGCCGAGGGTCAGCAGCAGGCACAGCCACAGCACTAGCCCGCGATGGTTGAACAGCGCGCGCTCGACCAGCGAACCGGAACGACGGTCGAATGCCTTGAGATTCTGTAGCGCGGGATTACTCAGATCAGTCATTGCGCTTTCACCTGTTCCACGCGCTGGATGCCCCGAGCGCCTACCGTGATCCATTGGCCGTCTGCCGCCTGGGTAAATGACGCCACGGCGCTCGACTTCCCTTGCTCACGCAACGCAGCGCCCGGCGTGCAGAGCAGCAAATGGCCGCTTTGGTCGGCGAGCAGCACGCCCACGCCGCCCAGCGACCGCGCGGCCATCACACTGCTGTTGAACGGATTGCTCACGGCTTGCCAGTGCTCGCCTTGATCGCTGCTGCGCCAAACGTTGCCCTTCAAGCCGGCAACTAAAACCTCGCCGCCCGGAGCCAGGTCGATGGCAAAAAAACTGCCGTCATAGGGGAGGCTCAAGCGAGTGAAATTTGCGCCGCCGTCCGCCGATGTCCACAGGCTGCCCTGCTCGCCGGCGATGTAGATGCGCGAGCCCCGGGCAGCGATTGCGTACAGGTGATTGCCTGCCGGATTGGGCAGGCGGTCGACCCAGGAGTGCCAGGTGGCACCGCCGTCCGTGGTGTGCAGGATCAGGCCGAAAGCGCCCACCACGGTGCCTTCGAGCTCGTTGCTGAAGTTGACTGCCAGCCAGGGTTTGTCGGCGCCGTCGGCGACGAACCCTTGAGCAACTTTGAGCTGCAGCTGATTGCCCGCCGGCACCGCATCAAGCACTTGTTGCGCGGCGAGTTTGCCGTCCAGCTGAAGCGTCCAGTGCTCACCGGCATCGACGGTGTGCAGTACCACGCCCGCATGCCCGGCTGCCCAGCCTTGCAAGGCCGTCGCAAAGCTCACCGACGTGAGGCTCACGCTGGCAGGTACCGAGGCTTGGCGCCAATGTTGGCCGTTGTCGTCCGAGAGCAGAATCAGCCCTCGCTCGCCGACGGCCACCAGGCGGTTGCCGGCGCGGGTGATGTCGATCAGCACCGCTCGTTCCGGCGCGCTGACCTTGAGCGCCGGGCGCAGCAAAACATCGCTGACCGGCGCATCAGCGGCCTGGGTTGCCAGGCTCACACCGAGCATTCCCAGCGCCAGCCAGAACGGATAACCAGGCATCAACGCACACCATCGGCAGCCAGGCCGTCCGGGCTGAAATCACTGTCGGGGAACGGTGCGACGACGTCGTTGTGCACGCGTTTTTCGGTGACCACGTTGTGAGCCATCCACGCACCGGTCTGCAGGTCGTACTGGCCGTACAAACCACGCACCAACCCCGGCAATTGCGGCATCAGGTACGGCAGTTGAAAGTAGGTGCGCCACAGTTGGTGGTTGGCATCCCAGCTGTCGCCGAGTACGGCCATCCAGGTGTCTTCGTCTACGTAGAAGCGGCGCTTGGGCATGCTGTGGCGTTTGCCGGCGACCAGGTTGCCTTCAATCACCCACACGCGATGCAGTTCCCAGCGCATGTGGTCGGGGTTGAGGAAGCGTTCGCCGAGGATCGCGTCGTCTTTGGCCGGTGGCAGGATCTTGTTGCTGTTGTAGGGAATCAGCATTTCCTGCTTGCCGACTATCTTCCAGTCATAGCGGTCGAGCGGGCCGGTGAACACCGAGACCTCGTCGAAGTTGGCCACGCCGGAACTGGTGGGCGTGGGCGTGTCGTAAGACGACACCGGCAGCTTGCGCACACGACGCTGACCGGCCAGGTAGACCCAGGATTGCGGCCCGCCGTTGGCGTAATCCAGCGGTTCACGGCCCAGCAAGGCTTCACCGGCACGTTGCGGCGGGCCGAGGTTGACCAGGCGTGTCATCCAGTACACCCCTTTGTATTCGGGTTTACCGTCCTGGAAGTAATACGGCATCTCGCGCTGCGCCTGTACTGTGGCTGACAGAATGCGCTGGCCGCTGGCGGTGATCACGTACACGTTGTAGTCGTTCCTCCAGGCCACGCCGCGCCAGCTCAGGTGATGGTTCCAGATCACTTCGGCGCCGGTGGTCGGAATCGGGAACGGTATGCCGCCACTGGCGCCTTCCAGCGTGTTGCCCTCATGGGTGAGGTGCGCGGCCGTGGCGTTTTTCAGGGTGTTGTCGTAGACCCATTGCGGCGCGGCGGCGGTGCGCCGGCTCGGGTACACGTCGATGCGGTAGGTCGGGTATTTGGCGAACAACGCTTTTTGCCCGTCGCTGAGTTTGTCGGCGTACTGCGCCACGTTTTGCGGGGTGACCGAGTACAGCGGCTTGTCACTGGCAAAGTAGTCCGGCAGGCGCGGGCCCGGGTTGATGCCAGCCGGAACCTGGGCAAAACCCTTGTCCCATGCGGGAATACTGCCATCGGCGTTACCGGCGCGCTCGGCGCCCAACGGCGTCAGCGTGGACTTGAGTTGCTGGGCCTGGGCATCAGTTGCAGCCCAGCCTGCGGGCGCAACAGCCACCAACAGACCTGCAAGCATCAACGGTTGGAATTTCATGAAACGCACCTCTATTTATTGTTGTTGTGCAGCCACGGTCAAAATGATCGCTGGACGGTGAAGGCGATAAAGTCGCGGTCCTTGAGCGGTTGCCCATAGGTGTTGGCGTTGTGGCTATCGAGGAAGTTGTCGCTGCCGCCGATGTAGTGCGTGTAGTTGAGGCCGGCCTTCCAGGTTTGCAGGTATTCAAGCTGCAGGCCGATGCTCAGATCGCCGCCTTTGTCGCCCACGCCGTTGTTGAATTTGCTGATCACCGACGAGCGCCCTTTCGGGTTGTAGCCCAGCCCCAGCGGCACACTCAGGTCGACGCCGGGGTACACCTGGAAGAAGTTGGGGGTGAAGCTCATGCGCAGTCCCCAGGCATCGCGCTCGCTGTTGGGGTCGAGCGCGGCAGCGTTTTTGGTGATGCTGGTACGCCGGTGCCAGGCCACTTCACCCGCCAGGCTGGCGGAATCCCAAATGCCGTTGCTGTTGAACGAGTAGAGGCTGGAGAGCTGGGCATGCAGCGAGTTGCCCACGGCGTACAAGGCATGGCTGTCGTTGTCTCCCAGGCCCGTCGGGTTAGCCTGGGACACGCTCACCAGCGGCGTATTGCGCCGTACCGAGACTTCACCGGCAACGTTGGCATCGCCCACCGAGGTGCTGAAGCTGGCGCCAAATGCGCGAATCCCTTCGGCGTACACCAATTGGTATTCGCCCAGTTGACCGGTCAACGGGTTGGGGCCGCCCGGATTGGCGCGGGTATAAACCATCGGGTCCTTGGCGTGGTAGCGGATCGCATAGAGGCCAAAATCGGTGTTCCAGTCTTCAGGCGAAAACCGCAGCGACAGACCGTACTGGCCCTTGTCGTCCGCCTTGATGTCCTTGCCGTGGAAGAACGCCAGCGGTTGTTGGTTGGGGCCGATCGGGCCACCCACGATCAAGCGTTCACCGCCCTCGCCCACCACATCCGAGGTGGAAAAATAACTGCCTACCGCGGGGATGCGGTTCTCTTCCCACGCAAACTGGTAGTACGCCGCCACCGAGACGTTCGGCCGCAACTGGACCTGCCCGGAGAATTGATTGACCGGGCGAATCAGTTCCTTGAACGGCGTATTGGGCACCGAGGTGGCCTTGATGATGTCCACCGGGGCCTGCCCACCCGCAATGCCATTGGCCCCGAAAAACAGGCTTTCGCCCCACAACACGGTGTGCCGGCCCAGGCGGAAGCTGGTGGGCAGCTCGCCGACGTTGCCCTTGCCGAAGACAAACGCATCGAGGATCTCGGCATTGCTGCCGTGCAGCTTGCGGGTGTCGTCCGTGAAGTGGTCATAGCGCACTGAGCGCTGATTGGCGGTGGCCGGGGAGTCGTTATCGTTGCCGCCTTCGTACACGCTGTCATACCAACCGGCCGCACTCACGCGGGCGCCGAAGTTGTTATAGCGCGCATCAAATTCAGACAGGATATTCAGCCTGTTGGAGATCAGGCCCTTGTTGAAGTTACGGTCACTGTCGTCCTGGTTGACTGTGTTGACGAGCTTGCTGTCCCGGTCTTTGACACGCCAGGCAGCGTTGTACTTGAGGGTGTTGTCCCACCGCAGGCGCAGGTCGGAGTCACCAGTGTCGATTTCAAAAGCGCCCGCGTGAGGCAGGCAGCCAACTGCGGCCAGCGCAGTAGCCAGGGCCGCCGCTTGGCGGCTACTCATAGGTATCCGTCTCATCTGTACCAACCTCTGACTTGTTATTTTTGTCTTGAAAGGTCTGTTGCGAAGCTGCGCTCCTGCAGGCTCTGGATCAATCATAGGGACGGTCAAACAATCCGAACAATCGATTATCGGGATGCCATCCATCCATAAAAAGTGATACAACGCACCACGCTCACCTAGAGGCAAGACCATGCGTTTTCATCACCTGGATTTAAACTTGCTGGTGGTGCTCGATACGCTGCTTACCGAGCAGAACATCACCCGCGCCGCCGCGCGCCTGAACGTCAGCCAGTCGGCGGCCAGCGGCCTGCTCGGGCGCCTGCGCGATTATTTCGATGATGAGTTGCTGGTGCAGGTGGGGCGCAAGATGTTGCCGACGCCACTCGCCCAAGGCCTGGCCGAGCCGGTGCGGCGGGTGTTGCTGGACATTCAGTCGACCATCGTCAACAAGCCCGAATTCGACCCGCTGACCTGCAAGCGGCACTTCAAGCTGATTGCCACCGACTTTGTGACCACGGTGATTCTCGGCCCGCTGGCGCAGCGCCTGCAGCAACGCGCGCCGTACATCACGCTGGACATCCAACACGCCTCCGATCACTACAACCAGATGCTTACCCAGGGCGAAGTGGACTTTGTGATCATGCCGGACCAGTACTTGTCCGACCTGCATGCCAAGGAGTTGTTATTTGAGGACGACTACCAGTGTGTAGTCTGGGCGCAAAACAGCCAGGTGGGTGAGCACCTGAGCCTGGAAGGGTATTTGAAGCTGGGCCATATCGCGGTCAACTTCGGCAGCGCCCGCGAACCAAGCTTCAGCGAAAAAATCCTGCAGGGCTACGGCCAGGCCCGTCGTGTGGAGCTGACTACCAGCAGCTTCAACACCGTGCCTCACCTGTTGGTGGGCACTCAGCGGGTGGCGGTGATACCCCGCAGCCTGGCGACCCTGTACGGCGACTTTTTGTCATTGCGCGCACTGACGCCGCCGTTTGAACTGCCGCTGCTACGCGAGTTCACCCTGTGGAACAAGGTGCTCGACAGTGACCCGGCCCATCGTTGGATGCGTAATATGCTTCAAGAGTCAGCTACGGAATACACGCTGCGCACGTCTTTACCTTAAATTGAGTTCAATGACGCTGAACGGCCACCACCGGTATTGCCGGGTTTAATGGCTGCAAAGCAGTTGAATCTATGGCTATCGCAAAAACCGTGGCAAAAGCTTTGTGGCGACGGAACGACACAAGCCCCAAAAAACTTCGTTTACCGCCGCCAATCTCAACGCTTGCTATGGCGCCGACAAGTACCGCAAATCCAAAGGTAATAACGTGCTCGGAATGTTCTGATAGCTGACCGGCCGCAGGAATCTGCGGATAGCCATGGTGCCCACTGATGTGGCGCCAAAGTTGGTCGACGCCGGATACGGCCCGCCATGCACCATCGCCTCGCTCACCTCGACCCCCGTCGGGAAACCATTGGCCAGGATGCGCCCAGCCTTGCGCTCCAGAATCGGCAGCAGGCGCCGGACTTCATCGGTATCGGCCGCATCCATATGGAGGGTGCAGGTCAGTTGCCCCTCAAGCGAACGCGCCACCTGCAATAACTCATCAACATTCGCCACGGTCACAACCAGGCCAAGCGGGCCAAACACTTCGTGCCCGAGTGAGGCATTGGCCAGCCATTCGCGGCCCGTTGTGGCAAACAGATAGGGCGTTGCCTGGCGCAGCTCACAGGTGGTGGTCAGCACCTCGCGCACACCGACCGACTCCGCCAGCCGATCACGCCCGGCCCGATAGGCCGCGGCAATTCCCTCGGTAAGCATGACTTGCGCGCCCACCGGTCCCAGCGCCTGTACTACCGCCCGGATAAACGCAGTGGCCTCCTCGCCCTCGACCAGCACGGCAACCCCCGGGTTGGTGCAGAACTGCCCGGCGCCCTGGGTCAGCGAACCGGCCCAGCCCCTGGCAATCTCCAACCCACGTTCGCGTAAGGCGTGAGGCATCAGAAACATCGGGTTCACCGAGCCCAACTCACCATAAAACGCAATCGGCTCAAAGCGCTTGGCGCACAGGTCGAACAGCGCCCGGCCTGCGGCAAGCGAACCGGTAAAGCCGACCGCCTTGATCAGCGGATGCTGCACCAGGCGCTGCCCCACCGCCCGGGAGCCTCCGTGGACAAGGCTGAACACGCCTGGGTGAACCGCACATTTTTCAATCGCAGCGTGAATCGCTTCGGCCACGATCTCACTCGTCCCCGGGTGCGCCTCGTGCCCCTTGACCACCACCGGGCAACCGGCGGCCAGCGCAGAGGCTACGTCACCTCCCGCAGTGGAGAACGCAAGGGGGAAGTTCGACGCCCCAAACACCGCTACAGGCCCGAGGGGACGCTGCATCAATCGAATGTCCGGACGCGGCAGCGGCTGACGATCCGGCAGTGGCACGTCATGCCGGCGGTCGAGGTAATCGCCCGCCAGAATATGCGCGGCAAACAGCCGAAGTTGCCCTACGGTGCGCCCACGTTCGCCCTGGAGCCGTGCCTCGGGCAAGCCGGTTTCCAGTGAACCGATGGCGGTGATCGTCTCGGCGCGCGCCTCGATTTCATCGGCAATCGTATTCAGAAACGTCGCCCGCGCTTCCCGCGTCGAGTAGCCAAAACTCCAGAAAGCCTCCTCGGCCGCTTCACAGGCCCGGTTCACCAGTTCGACGCTACCGGCCGAAAAGTCACTGGCCGGGCCGTGGGTAGGCGCGTTGGAAAAGGTCGTGTCGGTCGCGACCCACTGCCCCGCGATAAGGTGCTTGCCGTGCGCAGTAAAAGACATTGGCGTTTCCTGAAATGGGTTGAGTTAACCGAAATAACGCACGCGGATGGCGTCGATGGCGACCGCGATAAAAATCATCACGCCACCTATCATGCCGACGTAGAACGAAGGCACATTCACAATGGCCAGGCCGACCTGGATGACCGTCAGCAGTAACACACCGCCCAGTACCCCCTTCACGTTGCCGCGCCCGCCAAACACACTGACGCCGCCGATAATCGGCGCCGCAATGGCATAAAGCAGGTAGCTGGAGCCTTGGCTCGACGTAATCGCCATCTGCCAGGAGGCCAGCAGAAAGCCTGCCAGCGCGGCCAAAAAGCCTGAAATGGTGTAAGTGATGATCTTCACCCGGTCCACGCGAATACCGGCGGAGTTCGACGCAATCGGGTTACCGCCCACCGCGTAGATCGAACGGCCCAGCACCGTGCGCCGCAGCACGACGCCCATCACCACCAGCGCCAGCAGAAACACCACCGGCATCAGCGGCCAGCCATCAATCGTCACCTGGCCGATCCAGATATAACCGTCGGCCATGTTGGTCAACGTGGTGCCCTGGGTCAGGGCCAGCAAGGCACCTTGCAAAATGATCATCATCGCCAGGGTTTCAATCAGCGAGACCATCTTCAGGCGAGTAATGCACAACCCGTTGAAGAACCCGATCAAGGTGCCCACCAGCAGGCCGATGGCCACGGCCAGGTACCACGGCAAACCCCAGCTGGAGTAGGCCAGTGCCCCCACCGCCGAGGAAAATCCGGCATTGGCCGGGATCGACAGGTCGATTTCCGCCACCAGCAGCGGCAACGCTACCGCTAACCCCAGGGTGCCCAGCACCGTGGCCTGCACCATCACGTTCTGCAGGTTGAACAGGGTGAAGAAGAACTCGTTGAAGGCACCGAACAGGGCCACCAGCGCGATCAGCCAAATCCACACCACATTGTGTAAAACCCAGCCCAATACAGCGGGGCCGTTGACTTTGGTCGCGGCAGGCGACACCCGGTTGACAGGCCTGGCGATAGTTTCCATTTCGGCGTCTCCACTCTTATTCTTTTTCAACTGCTGGATCCTTGTACGGATGCGCGAATGCGCTCGACGGTGATGTCCTCTCCCGTCAATGTTTCCTTGATCGTGCCTTGGTCGAAGATGCACACCCGGTCCACCGCGCGTACCAGTTCATCGGTGTCGCTGGAGACGATGATCACCGCTACGCCGGCATCGCTGAGTGCGTCGATGATGCGCAGCACGTCCTGTTTCACCCCCATGTCGATGCCTCGGGTCGGCTCGTCGACCATCAGCAAGCGTGGCCGAGTGGCAAGCACCCGGCCCAGGCAGACCTTCTGCTGGTTGCCGCCGCTGAGGGTGTTGACCGAGTAATCCGGGTTGGGCGACTTGACCCCCATCGCCGTAAAATAGTGATCGATCACCGAGGTTTCAGCCTGGGTGTCGATGAAACCCAGCCGGGTCCGTGCGCCCAGTGAGGACATGGCGATATTGCTGCCGATCGACATCTGCCCTACCGCCCCGTCCTTGCGCCGATCATCGGAGAGGTAGGCGATGCCCGCCGCGAAGGCGTCGCTGGGAGACCTGGGCAACGGCCGCACGGCCTCGCCATTGATCGAAAGCGTGCCCATCGACGGGTGCAGCCCGAAGATCGCACGGGCCATTTCCTTGGCACCCGCGCCCGGGAGGCCGGTGAACCCCACCACTTCGCCGGGGGCAATATCGAGGCGTTCCAACGCCAGGCATTTGCCCCGCACACCGCGCAACGAAACCGCCGGGGCCTTGCCGTCATGGTCACGGCGCTTGCGCTGGAACAACGCCACGCCGTGGCCAATCACCAATTCGGTGAGCTGCTCGGAGGTCAACGCGGTGAGGTCATCGCGCGTGCCGGCCAGGCTGCCGTCACGCAACACGGTGACCGCGTCGCAGATCTCGAGAATTTCGTCGTTGTAGTGGGAAATGAAGATGAAGGTCACGCCTTCGCTTTTCAGGCGCAGCATGAATTCGAACAGCTGTCGCCGGTCGACCACCGTCAACGACGCCGTTGGTTCGTCGAGAATGATGACCTTGCCCCCGGAAAACATCGCCCGCAGGATGTTCAGCTTGCGCCGCGCCACCGCGTCGAGGCTGCCGGCCAGGGACCGGGGGTCGATGCCCGAACCATCGAGCATCCGCGCCGCATCGGCCCCCAACTGTTTCCAGTCGATCAGCCCGTTACGGGTCGGCCAGATGCCCAGCATCAGGTTTTCTGCCGCCGTCAGGTTGCCGATGATCATCGGCTCCTGGGTCACCAGAAACACCCCGGCCTGCTCCATCGCCTTGACGTCCACCTGTTTGAGCACACGCCCATCCAGCAGGATCTGCCCGGAGGTTGGGATGACCTGGCCCGAGATGATCCCGACCAGCGTGGACTTGCCCGCGCCGTTTTCGCCCAGCAGCCCATGGATCGAGCCGCGACGAATCTGCGTGGACACCCCCCGCAAGGCGTGCACCGGGCCATAGCTTTTGGCGACGTTATCGATCGCAAGAATCGTGTCGGCGGGCGTTGGGTGTAAGGTCATTTTATTGTTCTCACCATCACCATGTCGCAGAAACATCGCAGCAGAGGTTCACTCTGCAACGACAGCCCATCACTTGGAGGACACACCCCACACTTTCTCGGCGACGTAGCCCCAGTGGCGTTTGTCGTCGGCGTTTTCCGGGGTGATCAGGAACGCCGGAATAATCAGCGCAGGACCGGTCTTGCTCTGCACAATTTCACCGGTCTCCCAGAAGTAATCCTTGTTCTGGTAGGTGCCCAGGGGAACGGCCTCGCCCTTGAGCGCGTGCTTGGTGATCATCTCGACGGCAATCTGGCCGTAAGCCACTGGGTCCTGGGACACGCACCCGTCCATGTAGCGGTCCTTGATCCACTCAAGGGCTGCCGGCTCGCCATCGATGTTGATGAAAATGACATGGCCTTTTTCACCGATTTTCTTCCAGCGGTCTTTCTGTTTCAGGGCCGCGACGATACCGCGCGAAGGTGAGTCCGAAGGGGCATGCACCGCGTCCAGGTCGGGGAATTCCGAGAGGGTGGACAGCGTTACCGATTGCATTTTGTCCAACTGGCCTTCGGTCGGCCGGGCCAGGTATTTGATCTCTGGGTACTTGGCAAATACCGAGTCCATACCTTCCTTGCGCAGGCGCCAGGCCACCGACGCCAGGGCGCCGAAACAGTTGAGAACCGTGCCTTTGGGGCTGCCGTATTTGTCCACCAGGCGCTTGACGATTTCTTCGGCGGCCATCACGCCACCCTTGAAGTTATCGAAGCTGACGGTGATCGCCACATCGCCGCCGTCGGCCGGGGTATCAATGATGCCCACCGGAATCTTGCGTTGGTTGTAGCGCTTGATCGCCGAAACAATCGCCTGGCTGTCGATGGGGTCACTGATGATCGCCGTCGGCTGGGACAGCATCAGGCTCTGCCACTGCCCCAGCTGGGTGGTGGTGTCGAAGCTGGCGTTGGTCGCCTGGAATTTTCCGGAAAGTGCCTGCACGGCTCGCTTGACTGACTCCTCCTGGATCACGAAGAAGTAGTAGTCCAAACTCTTGTTGGAGTAGGCAATCGACAGTGGCGTCGCTGCAAAGGCGCTGCGCCCAAGCATCGCGCCCAACCCAAGGACTACACCGCCAGCCAGCACGTTACGGCGGCTTACGTTTGATAGATCGACTTTTTTCATGGAAGTATCTCCGACTTATTATTGTAGGTTTAATACTGTCTTTCGCCTTCTTTCACGCAGGTGCAGCCTTGCTCCAGGCAGCGGATACAGTTATCGCATCCGCACGTAGGAAGACCCGTCGAAACATCCCACCACCATGCCCACCGCCTCTCGGGTGAACAGGCCGTTTTCCACTACGCCAGGAATACGGTTGAGTTCGATCTCCAACGCTGCCGGGTCGCTGATGACCGGGCCACAATGGCAATCGAGAATAAAGTTGCCGCTGTCAGTGACCACCGGTTCAGCGTTGCGCAGGCGGCGGATGATGTTGACCTCGGTAATGCCCTGCTCTGCCAATACCCGCTTCACCAGGCGCTCGGTCTGCTTCCAGCCAAACTGCACCACTTCCACCGGCAGCGGGAACTGCCCCAGGCTATCGACGATTTTGGTTTCGTCACACACGCAGATCATGCGTTTGGAGGCGTGGGCAATGATCTTTTCCCATAGCAAGCAAGCACCGCCACCCTTGATCATGTTGAACTGGCGATCAATCTCGTCGGGGCCGTCGACGGTCAGGTCCAGCTCACCGATTTCGTTCGGGTCGGTAATCTCGATGCCCACTTCACGCGCCACGTCGTTGGTGGAGCGGGAGGTGGTGGTGCAGGTCACTTGCAGGCCTTCGGCAACCAGCTTGCCCAGCTCACGAACGAAGAAGTGCGAAGTGGTCCCGGAACCGAGGCCCAGCTTCATGCCGTCGTGCACGAACTCTTCGATCACTCGGCGCGCCGCGACTTTCTTGGCTTCGTTCTGTTGGTTACTCATTTACGCCTCCTACTTGGGCAGTGTTCCCACAGGCTGTGGGTCAAATCTTGTCGGTTCGCCATGAGTCCAAGGCGGTCAGTTGGTCGGGGAACTGACTGCCACTGGCAATCGCAATCGCCGCGACCAGCATGTTGGTCACCAGGTGATGGTTGAGCCGCGACGCCAGGGGCGTCATCAGCTCGGTATGTTCATAGGGCTTTACCGCGATCAGCACGTCGCTGACCTTCGCCAGCGGGCTGTCATCGGCAGCAATCGACACCACTTTCGCCCCGGCCTTGCGTGCCGCGATGGCCACATCGACCATCTGGCGGGTGTGCCCCGACTGGGAAAAAATCAGCGCGACTTCGCCGGCACGTGCGCCTTCGGCATGCATTTCCTGGCGCTTGCCACCCAACAGGGCCTGGCAACGCATGCCCAGGCGCTGAAACTTGTGCTCGGCGTCCAGCGCGTTGACCACGGAAATGCCGGTGGCGTAGATCCCGGTCCAACTGGCGGCCAGCAACAGGCGGGCAGCGTCGGCGACTTTTTCCGGCTGAAGGTCTTCCTCCAGCCGCTGGATCGCGTTCAGCGAATTGCGGCAGGTCTTGCGCACAATGTTTTCGATGCTGTCATCAGGGATGATTTGCTCGTAGGCAAACGGCGCCGACGGCACCAGGCTCTGCACCAAGTGCAGCTTGAATGCCTGGTAACTCTCAAAACCAAAACGTCGGCAGAACCGCATCACGGTCGGGTCGCTGACCGCACAGGTTTCCGAGAGCTTGGCCATGCTCATTTGCAGGACCTTGGCCGGCGAGGTAGAGACAAAGTTCGCCACCCGTCGCTCGGCCCGGTGCATGTCTTTGCTTTCATCAATAATGCGTTGCAGCAAACTGTCGCTCATATCCGCTCCTTGGCGATTTGTGGGCTGCGTTGTAACAGATCAGCCAAACGGTTCAAGCGCTGCTCACGAGAAACTTCCACATTGGGACCACCGCCCCAAGGCACTGCAAAAAACACCACGCCCGCCGCCTGCGCCGTCACCTGGTCCACCCGGGTGTCACCCACATAGGCCCAGGCCTGGTCTACCAGGTTCATGGCCTCGGCCACCGCGAGCAGGTGCCCGGGGTCCGGTTTGCATGCCGGTACCGCGTCGGCGCCCAAGGCCACGTCGAACAACCCGGCCAAGCCCAGCTGCTCCAGCAACTTGCCGGTGACGGCGTGGTTTTTGTTGGTGCAGATCCCCAGGCGTATCCCCGCATCGCGCAGTGCCTGAAGGTCGTCACGCACATGCGGGTAAAACCGCGTACTGCCCGCCGGGTCGTCCATGTAAGCCTGCAAATAGCCGTCAAGCGCGCGCTGCACCTGCTCCTCGTCATAAGCAATGCCGAGGTCTTCGAGGATGTCGACGATCAAGCGCCGAGGCCCGTTGCCGAGAAAACTTTCGACATGCACGGGGTCCAGTTCAGGCCAGTCGTTCAGCGCAAAGCCGACATTCAGGGCTTTGGCGATATCGAATGCGCTGTCGATGAGCGTCCCGTCAAGATCGAAAATGAGCGCGCTATAGACGGACATGAAAAGACTCCTAATCAAAAAGAGGGGCACCGAGCTCGACAAAGGTTTCCCTGAGCGTCGGATAAAGACTGTGATAGATGCGATGCGCCTGAGCGAAGACCTCGGCCGTGGCCGCATCCGGTGCCTGGCGCGTAATCGCCCGGCAGCTTGCCGCCGCGCTGGCCGAATCGGCCCACACACCCACGGCCAGCCCGGCCACCAGCGCGGCACCGAACGCGGCCCCTTCGGCGGCACCCTCGGTGGTCAGTACATCGCAGCCGAAAATATCCGCCTGAAGCTGGCGCCACAGCGGCGAACGCGCGCCGCCGCCGGAGGCTTTGATCACACGGCCGGCAATGCCCAGTGGCTGCATCAGCGCGTGCATGTCGGCGAGCGCGTGCACGGCTCCCTCCATCACGGCACGCGCCATGTCGCCACGGGTATGACGGCCAGTCAGGCCAACGAAGGCCGCGCGCAGTTCCGGGTCTGGATAGGGGCAGCGTTCACCGTTCAAATAAGGCAGGAACAACAGGCCATGGGCGCCCGGCGCGCTGTCGCCCGCCTCGGCCATGACCTGATCGAACGAAGCACCGGCACAAAAGGTGTCGCGGAACCAGTTCATCGCACCACCGGCATTCAAGGACACGCCCATGCAATGCCACTTGTCCGCCGCGACGTTGCAAAACACCTGCAAGCGACCGTCGGGGTTGTCCTGAGGCGCATCCAGGGCCGCCGCGAGGATCCCGGCGGTGCCGATGGTGGTTTGCAATTCGCCCGGCGCAATCACCCCGGAGCCGATGGTCTGGATCACCGAATCCCCCCCGCCGCCGGCCACCGGCAAGCCTACGGGCAGGCCGAACAACTGCGCGCCTGTCGCACTGATGCGGCCCGAAATCACTTGGGACTCAAACACCGGCGGCAGCAAGACCGGGTCAATCCCCAGCGTCTCGACCAGCCCGGTCGCCCATTGCCGCGAGCGCACATTGAACAGCCCGGTACCCGAGGCATCCGAGACTTCGCTGGCGACCTCGCCGGTCAGGCGCAGGCGCAGGTAATCCTTGGGGTTGAGCACGCAGGTCGTGCGTGCAAACAGTTGCGGCTCGTGGCGTTGCATCCAGAGGATCTTGCCGCCGGTGTAACCCACCAGCATCCGATTATTGGTGGCCGCCAACAAACGCTCGATGCCACCCGCAGTCTCGGTGATCCATTCACATTCGGCGGCATTGCGCTGATCGTTCCACAGGATTGCCGGGCGCAACACGCGCTGCGACGCATCCAGCGGCACCAGCCCGTGCATTTGCCCGGACAGCCCCACACACAGCAACTCCACTCCGGGCGTCCTGGCCAGCACGCCGGCAATGGCGCTGCGTGCGCCTTCGATCCACAGTTCAGGGTCTTGTTCAGTCCAGCCGGGCCTGGGTTGCGAGAGCGGGTACATCGCCGTGTCGGTAGCAATCACCGTGCCGTGGATGTCGAGCAGCAATGCCTTGCAACCCGAGGTGCCTATATCAATGCCAATGAGTGCCTGCATGGCTCAATTCCCTACGCCATGGTGCAGACGGACATGCTTGAAGTTGAAGTACTCCAGCAACCCTTCGCGACCATGCTCGTAACCCACACCGCTCTGTTTGCGGCCACCGTAGGGCGCATTCATGATCCCGGCGTCGACGTTGTTGATGGCCACGTTGCCGTAGTCCAGCCGGGCTGACAGCGTATGAATCTCGGTCAGGTCGCGGGTATAGGCGTAAGACGCCAGGCCATAGGGGGTGTCGTTGGCCAATTCGATCGCTTCGGCCAGGTCGTCGAACGGTGCAACACCCACCAGCGGGCCGAAGGTTTCTTCGCTCATGACCAGCATTTGATGCGTGCAATCGGCGACGACGGTCGGGCGCATAAAATGCCCCTTCGCATATTCCGCGCCTTCAGGCGCCTTGCCACCGGCGATCAAGCGAGCGCCCTTGGCCAGTGCGTCCGCCAGGTGCGCGCGGGTTTTATTCAGGGGTTCGGCGGAGGCCATCGCGCCGAGGTCCGCAGCTGGATATTCCAGACCGTTGTGCACACTCAGGGCATCGGCGGCGGCGCCCAACTTGCTGAGGAATGCCTGGTAAAGAGAGCGGTGGACATAGATGCGGTTGATGGCGATACAAATCTGCCCGCAGTTACGAAAGCTACGGCGGGCCGCGCCTTTCACGGCGGCGTCGAGGTCGGCGCTGGCCGTCACCACCATCGGGCAATTGCCACCCAACTCCAGCGACAGGCGCTTGACCTGCGGGCAGGTGCGCTGGATATGCAGGCCCACGGCGCTGGAGCCGGTAAAGGCCACTTTGCTGATCTGCGGGTGTTCAACCAAGGCTTGTCCAACGTGTGAGCCCTTGCCGGTCAACACATTGACCACGCCGGCCGGAATCCCGGCTTCCATGCATTTTTGCGCAATCGCCAATGCGGTATAGGGCGTCAATTCGGCGGGTTTGATCACTATCGTGCAACCCGCCGCGAGGCTGGCGCAGAGTTTCCAGCCCACCAGCTCTGCCGGGTAGTTCCACGGCGTAATCGCCGCAACCACACCGATCGGTTCACGCACCACAAGGCTCTGGAAACCTGGCTGGTCGTTGGGCACGATCTCGCCGTGTACGCGGGTCGCCTCCTGCGCATAGAAGTGGCAGGCCTCGGCGAGCTTGAGCACTTCGCCCTTGGCCTCGTTCACGGGCTTGCCTTGTTCTGCCGTCATGATCTGCGCCATGTTCAGCGCATCGGCACTGATCAGGTCGCCCAACCGATGCAGGGCACTGGCGCGGGTTTTCGGTAGCTCGCGGGACCAGGCGGTAAAAGCGTGATGGGCGCCAGACACCGCCTCTTGTATTTCCTGCGCGGTGGCGGCTGCGATGTGGCCGAGCACTTCGCCTGTCGCCGGGTTCTCCACCGGCAAGCGGGCGCCAGCGCCTTGGCGCAATTCACCATTGATGAACAAAGCGCCTTGCAGCGCGGCAATCGACTCGGAGAGAGAATTATTGTTATGCATGGGACTGCTCCGTCACCTATCTCTGCGGTTGAACCACTGACTTAATTCAAAAATATAGTATTGCTAGCTTTTTGCAATAGCCCGCCGAAAATTCATTCCTCTCGGCTGCGCACTCAAATGGATCGCTTAAGGCTGAAACACTTAATATTCGTCTTAAATTTCAATATATTAGTGCTTAAAAGCAGGTTTTTACCGGAAAAAAACGATTTCTTTCATGCGAGATGGCTTGACCGTGATTAAAATCAAAACGTAGCATTACTAGATATCAACAATAAGGAAACCTGCTCATGCTGCCCATCTCACTTAAAAACGCCAAACTGGTCGGTCGGGTCTGGCTTCCCGGCAAAGGCCCCTGCGTGGTTATCCTGCGGGAAAACGTGCTGATCGATGTCACCTCTTCAGTGGTCTCGATGGCCGATTTTCTCGACAGTAATCCCGCCGAACGCTACGACACACTTTCCGGCGAACCCGTTGGCGACCTCGCCGACCTGATCCTTGAACCCTCCGAGATGGGCTATCACTCAAACCGCCCATGCCTGCTGGCGCCCTGCGACTTCCAAGCCTTGAAAGCCTGCGGCGTGACCTTTGCCAGAAGTATGGTCGAACGCGTGATCGACGAGCGAACTGCCGGCGACCCGGGCCGCGCCAACGAATTGCGCGCGCTGATCGGCTCGCTGATCGGCGATAGCCTGTCCAATGTTCAGGCCGGCTCGCCAAAGGCCGCCGAAATCAAGGCCGCCTTGATTGCCGAAGGGTTGTGGTCCCAATACCTGGAGGTGGGCATCGGTCCCGACGCCGAGGTGTTCACCAAATCCCAGCCCATGGCGGCAGTGGGTTATGGCGCACAGGTCGGTATCAACCGTATCTCGCAATGGAACAACCCTGAGCCGGAAGTGGTACTGGCGGTGGACAGCCAAGGCAACATCCGCGGCGCCACCCTTGGCAATGACGTGAACCTGCGCGATGTTGAGGGCCGCTCCGCCCTGCTGCTGGGCAAGGCAAAAGACAACAACGCTTCCTGCTCGATAGGCCCGTTTATCCGCCTGTTTGATGAACACTTCACCCTCACCGACATTGAAAACGCGACCTTGACCCTGTCGGTCAGCGGCCTCGACGGTTTTGAGATGTCCGGCGGCTCCGACATGGCCGAGATCAGCCGCAAGCCGGCCAACCTGGTGGCGCAGGCGTGCAACGACTCGCACCAGTATCCCGATGGCTTCATGTTGTTCCTCGGTACGATGTTCGCGCCGACCCAGGACCGCGAGAAAAAAGGTTCCGGCTTCACCCACAAGCCTGGCGACCTGGTGAATATATCCACACCGCTGCTCGGCACCCTGCGCAACACGGTGGTCTATTGCGACGAAGCAGCGCCATGGACCTATGGCACACGCGCCCTGATGCGCAACCTGGCAAAACGGGGGTTGTTATGAGTCAGGCAAACCTGAAATTCGTGGTCACCGACCAGGCCTTCGGCAATACCCGCCATGAACAGGCTGCCGCCGCCGCCGCCGGCGCTGCATTCTTTGAACACCAGTGCCGCACTGAAGATGAAACCCTGGAAGCCGTGCGTGGCGCGCAGGCCGTGTTGAATAATTTTGCGCCGATGACCCACCGCGTAATGGAGGCCATGGCGCCGGGCGCGGTGGTAGTGCGTTACGGCGTCGGGGTGGATAACGTCGACCTGGCCGCCGCCAAGGCCTTGGGCATACGGGTGTGCAATGTGCCGGACTACGGGGTTGAAGAAGTGGCCGACCACGCCGCCGCCATGACCCTGGCACTGGCCCGCAAGCTGGATTATTACGGCGCTGGCATTCAGGGCGGCGAATGGAAAATCGCGCAGATGGTCGACGGCATACGCTCCTTGCGCGACACCACCGTCGGCCTGATCGGCCTGGGCCGTATTGCCCGTGCCTACGCCGCGCGCATGGCGGCATTCGGCTGTACCGTCGTCGGCTATGATCCCTACGTCACCAACCAACAGGCTCGCGCTGCCGGGATTGAACCGTTGTCACGCGAAGAGGTGATCAACTGCGCCAACGTGTTATCACTGCACGTGCCACTGACGCCCGAGACGCGCCATGTCATCGACGCTGACGCCATCGCTCGCATGCCCAAGGGCGCTATCCTGATCAACTGCTCACGCGGTGGGCTGATCGATGAAGTGGCGTTGGCTGCCGCGCTGGTCAGCGGGCACCTGACGGGCGCCGGGCTTGATGTGTTTGAACAAGAGCCCCTGCCCGCCACTTCGCCCCTGCGCACAGCGCCGCATGTGCTTATGTCGCCGCATGCGGCCTTCTTCTCGGACGCGTCAGTGGATGCACTGCAACGACTGGCCAGCGAAGAAGCCCTGCGTGGCCTTCGTGGCGAAGCCCTGCGCTGCCCACTGACCTGAGAGACCGACGATGAACTACCGTGAAAAACAATCGTTGAGCGGCAAGCTCGCCCTGGTAACCGGGGCTGGCCAAGGCATTGGGGCGGCCATCGCCGAGGCGTTGGCCGCCACCGGCGCCGAAGTCATCTGCACCGACATTTTGAGTGAGCGCGCCCAGGCTACCGCGCAGGACCTGAACGCCAAAGGCTATAAAGCGCGGGCCGAAGCGCTGGACGTGACTGACAGCGCAGCGATCAACACCCTGGCTGCCTCCCTGCCGGCGCTGGACATATTGGTGTGTAACGCGGGAATCGTTACCAACACCCCCGCTGAAGCAATGACCGATGAGGAATGGGACAAGGTCATTACCGTCAACCTGACGGGCGTATTCCGCACGTGCCGCGGCTTCGGGCGGCGAATGCTGGAGGCCGGGCGCGGCTCAATCATCAATATCGGCTCGATGTCCGGGCTGGTGGTGAACGTACCCCAGCCGCAGTGCCACTACAACGCATCGAAGGCAGGCGTGCATCAGCTGACCAAGTCGTTGGCGGTGGAATGGGCAAAACGCGGCGTTCGGGTCAACGCCGTAGCCCCCACGTATATAGAGACGCCACTGCTGCACGGGCTGGAAAATCCGCCGGGCCTGATTCAGAAGTGGCTGGACATGACGCCCACCGAACGGATGGGGCAGCCCCATGAAGTCGCTTCGCTTGTTCAATTTCTTGCATCGGATGCGTCCAGCCTCCTGACGGGTTCAATCATCACGGCCGATGCTGGCTATACATGCATATGAGGTTGTGTTGCAGCGACTCGTTGTCCGGTGGGCCGTCCGGGAGCCGGTGATCTAGTCGTCAGAGGCAAGCGCAAGGACTTTATAAATCCGGGAAACTACTTGCAGTGTTGCGTCCTCAATCGATCCTTCGTTGCGGCATAAAACCCAATTGTGATCCGCCACTGCTTGCTCGAACGCCTTAGTACACGCGACCTGTTCTTCCAGCTTATGGATCACGGTACTGCTCAGTCCTCGCCGCCGTGCGGCTGCCCTCGCCCATGAAGTTTCTGGCGCGGTCACAACCCCCACATGCAGGTCTGGCACTCGCACGTTTCGCTCAATGTTCAACTGTAGAATCTCGGCAAACGGGAGTATCCGGCGAAACGCGGCGTCAGACGGGTACCAGCGATCAATCAACACGATGCTGCCTGCTGGCTGTTCAGGCAGTACGTGTTGGGAGATCCAGGCACGGCTGTCTGCAAGGCGCTCACAAACCTTTAACTCCAAATCGCGGTCAGGGTTCCTGACGAGTCTGTTAACGAGGGCCATGGTTTCAGCCCTGTAGGGATCGCTTTTTTTCTCGCACAGTCGGATCACCTTTTTGTCGTCGGCCCTCAGTACTTTCGTAATGGCTTCCAACAGCGTGGTTTTGCCGGTTCCCTTGGGCCCATCCAGCGAAATAAACAGCTGACGATTCATTGGATCTCCGGC
Source organism: Pseudomonas sp. A125 (assembly GCF_055409485.1). NCBI lineage: Bacteria > Pseudomonadati > Pseudomonadota > Gammaproteobacteria > Pseudomonadales > Pseudomonadaceae > Pseudomonas > Pseudomonas sp. A125. The sequence goes on along the minus strand of NZ_JBUZVP010000033.1, from coordinate 32,164 downwards.
CAGAACGCTTCAGCATTCAGCACATTTAAAATGCTGGAGGCTATCACTATTGCGATTTGTATGTGGCAAGGCGCGCAAACATGGCGCACCTCTGTGTTGTTGCGCCTCACACCGCACTACGTCACGGGCGGTGAGGACTTCGAGCAATTGCAGGAATTAGCTCTAATACTTTCTTAAAAACGCCCCGCCATACTCCGCCACGAAACTCACACTGGTGATACCGCCGCGAGTAGGGAAGGCATCATGAACCATCGGAAAATAAGGTTTTCTGCACTTTTTATTATCACGCTCATGGCGCTGTGTTTTTACCTGGTATTTATTTTCCCGGCCTGCATCGCCTGCAGCAGGCTTGCGCGGCGTTACAGCCGGCGGTTGGCAGACAAACGTTAGCGGCATGTACCGCCTCTACTGCGCTTTATTGGCGAACCGCGGAATGTCCAGCCCCAGGCTTTCACGTAACGTCGTGCCTTCATACGCGGTGCGATACACGCCACGCTCCTGCAACAACGGGATGACGTGCTGGGTGAACCGTTTGAACTGCTCGGGGTGCCCGATGTAGATATTGAACCCATCCACCGCCCGGGCTTGCAGCCAGTCGGCCATCTTGCGCGCGACCGTTTCAGCTGTACCCACGAACGCCCCCGGGCGCAATTGCCGTCCAAACTCTACGGCCTGGCGCAACGTAAACGCCTTCTCTCGCGCCTGGTCGGCAATGCGTTTGGCGGCGGTAAAAAAGCTGCTGCGTGCGGCCTCCAGGCTCTCCTGGGGAAACGGTGCATCAAGCTCGTACTGGCTGAAATCATGCCAGCCGAAGTTGCGACCAAACTCCTTCAGCGCCAATTCAAAACTATGATCGGCGTGATGGTAGTGCTGTTCGATTTCACGGGCATGCTGATCGGTGTCGCCCACATAGATTTCCGCCCCCGGCATGACCAGCAACTGCTCTGGATCACGCCCATGTTTCGCCGCCCTGCCCTTTATGTCCTGGTAGAACGCCTGGCCCTGCTCGATGCTGGCCGCGTGGGTGAAGATGACATCGGCCGTGGCGGCGCCCAGGTCGCGGCCTTGCTCTGAATCACCGGCCTGGAAGATCACCGGCTGGCCTTGGGGTGAGCGCTGGATATTCAGTGGCCCGACCACGCAAAAGTGTTCGCCCTTGTGATAGAGGCTGTGCAGTTTGCTCGGGTCGAGGAACTGGCCCGTGGCACGGTCGCGCACGAAGGCATCTTCCTCGTACGAGTTCCAAAGCCCCTGCACAACCTGCACGTGCTCGGCTGCCCGGCCATAGCGCGTGTCGTAGTCATAATGTTCGTCGCGGCTGTAGTTGCCGGCGGTGCCGGCGTCGCCGCTGGTGACCACGTTCCAGCCCGCGCGGCCTTTGCTGATCAGGTCGAGCGAGGCCAGGCGTCGCGCCACGTTATAGGGCGAGTTGTAAGAGGTGGTCAGCGTGCCGACCAAACCCAGGTGCCGGGTGCTCACGGCCAGTGCCGATAACAGCGTGAGCGGTTCCAGGCGATTGAGGTAGTGGGACGGCGAGCCCGGTGTGATGAACTGGCTGTCGACGATGAACATCAAGTCGAACAGTGCCGCCTCGGCCTGGCGCGCAATGTCGATGTACCAGTCGACGTTGACGCTGGCATCGGCCGGCAATTGCGGGTCGAGCCAAAGATTGTGGCGGCCTGGCCCGCCACAACCCATGGTCAGGGCGCCAAGTTTGAGCTGTCTTTTGGTCATGGCTAACGTATTCCTTGAACTGTTCAGGGCTGGGTTTTGGCGACGGCTGGCTGCAACGACGCCGCGAAGGAGTCGTCGAACAGCGTGGCTGCCGGGTACGACTTGACCAGGCCCTGGCGTGCGAAAAAGTCCACGGTCGTTTGCGCTTCCACAGGCGACTGTGCCGTCACTGGCTCAACCGTCGTGCGCGCCCGGGCGAACCAGGCGCGGGCGATGTCCGCGTCTGCCCGGGTGCGTTTGGCCCAGGCGTCGGCATAAGCATCCGCGTTGGCCTCGCTTTGGCGAGTCCAGTCACGCGCCTTTTTCAAGCGTTGGAGAAAATCGCTGATTTGCGCACGCTTGGTATCGACGGCTTTGGTGCTGGCGGCAATGAAACTCTGGGCCGGGATCAACCCGTCAGCCGTCGCCAGAACGCGTGCACCCTGGCGTTCTTGTTGTGTGACGTAGGGTTCCCAGGTGGCGATGACGTCAACGGAACCACCTTCCAGCGCGTGGGAGGCATCCAGTGCGCTGAGGTAGCGCAGTTCCAGTGAGTCCTTTGGCACACCCGCCTTATCCAGCGCGGTCAGCAGCAATTGCTGGCTCCAGGAGCCTTTCCAGATGGCGGCGCGCTTGCCTTTCAGGTCGGCAAGGGTGTGGATCGACGAATCCTTTTTCACCAGGATGGCCACGCCGTCGAGGTTTTGCTGGCTGATGGCAATCACCTTGATCGGCGCGCCCAGTGCGCCCAGGAACAGAACGGGCGCATCTCCGAGCAAGCCGATGTCCAGGCTGTTGGTGTTGAGCGCTTCGGCGACCGGTGACCCAGCCGTGAATTGCTTCCATTCAAGGGTATAGGGCAGGTCATCGAGCACCCCCGCCGCTTCCATCACGGCCTGGGCGTTGTAGCTTTGGTCTCCGACCACCAGCGTTTGCGCGTTCGCGCCCAGGCACAGCAATGTGGCAGCCAACCCGGCCGCCAGTTTTGTCAGGTAACGCACGTTCGCTCCAGATGCCCTCTCAGGCATTTCAAGTCGATCCGCGCACACGGTCTCGGCAGTATTCGTAGGGGCACCTACGATGAGGCTCTAACGGCCACCTGTAAAATACCCATAACGCATAACCTAATTCAATATTAATGCGAGTGATGCATTTTTAATAAGGATCATCGTGCACTGACATTGCGTACCGGCCTGCACCACCTACACTGATTTGAATTCCGCTGCGATCGAGCCACTTTTCGGCTGTCTGGCCCGATGCACCTGCATTCGTTGCTCAACAAATAAAGCAGTTAACCAACTGATTAATCAGAGTAAATATGAAAGAGCAGCCTCGGCAGCTTGCATCGGGACCGCAACAGGTGGCGCACATCCGCGCCCTTTTTCAACAACCACACCTTCTGGCCCCATTGAGCCTGCTGTGTATCGCCCTCGCCGGCTGCACCGTCGGGCCTGATTTCGCGCGGCCCGATGTGCCCGCAAACGCCGATTATTCACGTGAAAAGCTAACCGCAACCGCCAAGGCCGACATTGATACCGGCGGTGCGGCGCAGCGGCTGATCGCCGGGATGGATATTCCCGGGCAATGGTGGACGTTGTTCCGCTCGCCGGCGCTGAACGCGCTGGTGGAGGAAGCCTTGCGCGCCAACCCGGATGTCAGCGCCGCCCAAGCCGCATTGCGCCAAGCCAACGAGCAGGTGTATGCCGACCAGGCCTCACTGTTCCCTTCCGTGAGCGGCAATGTGCAGAAGGCCCGCGAGAAAGTCTCGGGCGTCACCTCGGGCATTGAGCAGTCGCCGATTCTCACGGTAAGTTCGGCTTCGCTGAGTGTTTCCTATGCGCCCGACGTATTCGGTGGCACCCGCCGGCAAATCGAATCCACCTCGGCCCAGGCCGAGTACGAACGCTTTCAGTTGGAGGCGACGTACCTCACGTTGACCTCCAATGTAGTGAACACCGCCGTCAGCCTGGCGTCGGTACGTGATCAAGTCGCCGCCACCGAGGAAATCATCCGCATCCAGAGTGGCCAGCTGGATCTGTTGCAGGCCCAGCGCCGGCTGGGCGCCATTGGCGATACCGATGTGCTTACGCAGCAGACCGCACTCGCGCAAACCCGTGCCAGCCTGCCGTCCCTGCAAAAGCAGCTGGCGCAGACCCGCAACCAGTTGATGGCCTACCTCGGGCGGTTTCCCAACCAGGACCGGGACGAGCGCTTTAACCTGGCTTCCCTGCATTTGCCCGAAGAACTGCCCTTAAGCCTGCCTTCGGCGATTGTCGGTCAGCGGCCGGATGTGCGCTCTGCGCAGGCGCAACTGCATCAGGCCAGTGCCGACATCGGGGTGGCCGTCGCCAATCAGTTGCCACAGTTCAGCATCACCGGGTCGGTGGGCTCTACGGTGGCCAGCGGGACCAAGCTGTTTTCGGCGGGCAGCGGCGTGTGGAGCCTGGCCGGTTCGATCACCCAGCCGATCTTTGATGCCGGCGCACTCGAACATCGCAAACGCGCCGCCGTGGCAGCGTATGACGAGTCGGCCGCCCGCTACCGTGGCACGGTAATTGGTGCGTTCCAGGACGTGGCCAACGCGCTGCGGGCACTGGAATCCGACGCCGATGCGCTGAACCAGCAGGTGGTGGCCGAGCGCTCCGCGCAAGCCAACCTCGACCTGGTGCAGGCCCAGTTCAAGCTGGGAGCCGTGGCCTACATCAACCTGCTCACGGCGCAACAAACCTACCAGAACACCGTGCTTGCTCGCGTCAAGGCGCAGGCTTCCCGCTACAGCGATACCACCGCGCTCTTCCAGGCCTTGGGCGGTGGCTGGTGGAACCGCACGGATGTGGATCCGGCCACGAAGGGCCGCCCCGATCGATACGGCCTGCCGTCGTGGGAAGAGATCATGCCGGCCAACAAAAAAGCAGCGCCTGCCGATTCGGCACGGTTCGACTGAACTGAACTCTTGAAACAGCGAGAAGCCCCATGGCTGACATGATGACTGCCTCTGCCCTGCCTCCCGAACCCGACGCGCCGCGCAAGCGTCGCCTGTGGCGGCCGATGATCATCATGATCGTGGTGGTGCTGGTGATTGTGGCGATCATTGCCGGGGTGAAGTACGTGCAGATTTCGGCGCTGATCGCCCAGTCCAAGAAGCCGTTGCCCGCCTCCATAGTCACAGCCATGCAGGTACCGTTCAGCGATTGGCAACCGAATGTCACCGCCGTGGGCTCGATGAAGGCCGTCAGAGGGGTGGATGTGACCACTGAAGTGGGCGGCATCGTACGCACCCTCGGCTTTACGCCCGGCCAGGAGGTGGCGGCCCAGGCGCTGCTGGTGCAGTTGAATGCCGACTCGGACATCGCGCAACTGCATTCCCTGGAGGCCACGGCCGACCTGGCGGTGATCGTCCTTAAGCGCGACAAGGCCCAACTGGCCGTCAACGCCATATCCCAGGCCCAAGTCGACACAGACACCGCTGACCTTAAGGCCAAACTCGCCGCCGCCGAACAACAGCGCGCACTGGTGGCGAAAAAAACCATCCGTGCACCGTTTGCCGGGCGCATCGGGATTACCAGCGTCAATCCCGGCCAATACCTCAACCCCGGCGACAAGATCGCCACGCTGCAAACCTTTGACCCGATCTACATCGACTTCACGGTGCCCCAGACCCAACTGGAAGCCATCGCCATCGGCCAAGGGGTTGCCGTCACGGCTGACGGCCTGTCCAAGCAAACGTTCACGGGCAAGATCAGCACCATCGACACTCAGTTCGACTCGACCACGCGCAACGTCACCGTGGAAGCGACCGTCGATAATCCAAAACAAAGCCTGGTGCCCGGGATGTTTGCCCGCGCCGTGGTCACCGCCGGGGTGACGCAGCGCTACCTCACGGTTCCGCAGACATCGGTCACCTACAACCCTTACGGCACCACGGTGTTCATCGCCACGTCGAGCAAGAACGACCAGGGTGAGGAAACACTCACCGCACAGCAGACCTTCATTACCACCGGGCCGACCCGGGGCGACCAGGTCGCGATCCTGTCCGGCGTGAAGGAAGGCGACCTGTTAATCACCAGCGGGCAGATGAAGCTCAAGAACGGCTCGCCGGTTAAAGTCGATAACAGCACGGCCCCGCTGAACGATCCAGCGCCGACTCCCCAAGAACACTAAAGGTGTCCCATGAAGCTTACCGATACCTTTATTCATCGGCCGGTCTGGGCCATCGTGGTCTCGCTGTTCATCCTGATCCTGGGGCTGCGTTCGATCTTCGAATTGCCGGTGAACCAATGGCCGCGCACCGAAAATACCGTGGTCACCATCACCACCGCCTACTACGGCGCGGACGCATCCACCGTGGCCGGTTTTATCACCCAGCCGCTTGAATCGGCCATCGCCCAGGCCCAGGGCATCGACTACCTGTCTTCAACGAGTATTACCGGCGTCTCGACGATCACCGCCACGTTGCGGCTGAACTACGAGGCCAGCAAGGCGCTCACCGAGATCAATACCCAGGTCAACTCGGTCAAGAACCAGCTGCCGGCACAGTCCCAGGAGCCGGTGCTGACGGTGGCGGTCGGGCAGACCACAGACGCGATGTACCTGGGTTTCTACAGCGACACCCTGGCCACCAATAACATCACCGATTACCTGGTGCGAGTAGTCAAGCCCAAGCTGGACTCGATCCAGGGCGTACAGACCGCAGAAATCCTCGGCGGGCGCCAGTTCGCCCTGCGCGCCTGGATGGACCCCAACAAGCTGGCGGCGCACAACGTAACGGCGCAGGACGTCTCCACCGCGCTGGCCAACAACAACTACTTGTCTGCCGTCGGTTCTACCCGCGGGCAAACGGTGACGGTGGACCTCACGGCCGGCACCGACTTGCACACGGTGGATGAATTCAAGCGGCTGGTGGTCAAGCAGAAAGGCGATGCACTGGTGTACCTTGAGGATGTGGCTACCGTCACCCTGGGCGCCGAAAGCTACGACAGCAGCGTGGCGTTCTCCGGCAAGCGCTCGGTGTTCATCGGCATCAAGGCGGCGCCGAATGCGAACATCCTGACGGTCGCCGACAGCGTGCGCGAGGCCTTCCCCGAGCTGCAATCCCAACTGCCCGCCGGGGTGCGCGGCGAGATCGTCTACGACTCAACGGCGTTCATCAACACCTCGATCTATGAGGTGGTGAAAACCCTGGTCGAGGCGATGATCATTGTGTCGGTGGTGATTTACTTGTTCCTCGGCTCGTTCCGTGCGGTGATCGTGCCGTTGGTGGCGATCCCGCTGTCGCTGGTCGGGACGTTCTTCATCATGTACCTGCTGGGGTACTCGATTAACCTGCTGACGCTGCTTGCGCTGGTATTGGCCATCGGCCTGGTGGTGGACGACGCAATTATCGTGGTGGAAAACGTCGACCGGCATATCAAGGAGGAAGGCAAAGGCGTGCTGGAGGCCGCGCTGATCGCCGCGCGGGAACTGGGTGGCCCGATCCTCGCGATGACCGTGGTGTTGATTGCCGCGTACGTGCCCATCGGGCTGCGCAGCGGCCTCACCGGTGCATTGTTCAAGGAATTCTGTTTCTCGCTGGCGGGTGCGGTGACCGTCTCGGCGGTGGTGGCATTGACGCTCTCGCCGATGATGACCTCAAGGTTGTTTAAGTCCGGCCAGGAAGAAGGACGCTTCGCGCGCAAGCTCGATCAGTATTTTGACTGGCTGCGGGGCCGTTACCACCGTGTGCTCTCAGGCGGGTTGAACGTGTGGCCGGTGCTGGTCACGTTTGGCTTCGTGCTGTTCCTGTTGGTGGCCGCCAGTGGCCTGACCGCCAAAAGCGAACTGTCGCCCACCGAGGACCAGGGCCTGGTGTTCATGCAGATCAAAGGCCCGCCGACTGCCTCGCCACAGCAGATGGAGCGCATTGCCGACCAGGCTTTCCAGATCGCCAACAAAGAGCCTGAATACGCGCAGATGTTCCAGCTGACCGGGCTGCCTATTCTCAACCAGGGCCTGGGCGGTGTACTGCTCAAAACCTGGGATGACCGCACGCGTTCCCAAGCCCAGGTGATACTGGAACTGCAGCAAAAATGGAACCAGGTACCGGGTGCCACCATCGCGGCTTTCCCGTTGCCGTCGCTGCCGGGCGCCCAAGGTTTGCCGGTGCAGTTTGTAATCACCACCACCGACTCGGTGGAAAACCTCAATGAAGTCGCCCAGGCGGTGGTGGCCGAGGCCCAGAAACAACAGCTGTTTTACTTTTCCGACATGGACCTGAAACTCGACAAGCCGCAAGCCAAGCTGGTGGTGGACCGAGAAAAAATCGCCGCACTGGGTATGACCCAGGCTGACGTGGGCGCGGCACTGTCTGCCGCATTGGGCGGCAACTACGTGAACTACTTCTCCACCGCCGGGCGCTCGTACAAAGTCATTCCCCAGGTACTGCAAGTCGACCGGCTCAACCCCGACCAGATCCTCGATTACTACATTCGCACGCCCGCAGGCGCGATGATCCAGGCGCGTACCGTGGCGCATATCGAGACCTCGACGCAGCCCGAGTCAATCAACCACTTCCAGCAACTCAACTCCGCGACCCTGTCGGGCGTGAGTGGCGTGGCCCAGGGCGAACTGCTGGCGAAACTCAACACGATCCTCACCAACATTGCACCTTCGGGCTACACCTCGGACTTCTCCGGCGAGTCGCGCCAGTTCATGCAGGAATCCGGTGGGTTCTTCGGCTTGCTGATGTTCTCGATCCTGATCGTCTACCTGGCGCTGGCGTTCCAGTTCGAGAGCTTTCGCGACCCGGTGGTGATCCTGTTTTCGGTGCCGCCTGCACTGTTTGGCGCACTTGCTTTCATCACCATGGGCTTCGCCTCCATCAACGTGTACACCCAGGTAGGCCTGGTGACGTTGTTGGGGTTGATCACCAAGCACGGGATTCTGATCGTGCAGTTTGCCAACGAGCTGCAGCGCGCGGGCCACAGCAAGCGCGAGGCAATAGAAGAAGCGGCCGGCGTGCGCCTGCGGCCAATTTTGATGACCACGGCCGCAATGGTGCTGGGCGTGGTGCCGCTGGTGTGGGCTTCCGGCGCGGGGGCTGCGGGGCGGCATGACATGGGGCTGGTGATCTTTGCCGGGTTGTCGATCGGCACCGTGCTGACGCTGTTCATGGTGCCGGCGATGTATATGTTTATTGGCTCCACGCACCATCAGGAGGTGGGGCGGCCGGTCCCTGGCCAGAATAATGAAGTATCAGCCCATGGTGGCTAGAGACCGGGAACGTTAGGGTAAGGTCAGAAACAATGCCGACGTCCAGACCCTCGATTGGTCCCGCTGCCGCGCGCAAATAAACAACGGATGCTCGCGACCTGGTTGCAAGGTCTTGCACCACCTGTGAGTGGGCCAGCAAGTCCTCGCCGGATGATTGTTTGAGGCCCGGACTAGATCATCGGCGAGCTGCTGACCACCCGCAATGCCAACCCTTCATACGCATCCAGCGTAATGGTGAAGTCACCCTCCGGGGTCAAATCTCCTTCCACCCGCTCATTGATGATGTCCACCACAGGCCCAGGCGCAATATTGGGCAGGTGCAAGGTTTCCGTGATGGGTGTAGCGCCAAAGTTCAGTGCGGTGATCTGGGTACCTTTGCCCGCCGGCAGTTCGTGGACCATGATCAACAGGCCCGGGTGTTGCACGTCAGGTACCAGGATCTGGCGGCTCGCGGCGATGTCGTAGGCACGGCGCACCGCGAGGATTCTTTGCAGCTGGGAGGCAAACGAATCCGGCTCGTTCAATTGACGGGGCAGGCTGCCATACAGGGTTTTCGGGCGTGGCATCTGGCCGGCGGAGTGCGACGCATCGGGGTTCAGGTCTACCAGGTCGTAGGCACCGCGGTGAATCCAGCGGGTGTCGCCATCGAGCATCAAGTGCGCCACCTGCTCTGCCGGCAATGGCAGCGCACCGACAAGGTCCCAACCGGAGAGCGCAAACACCCCCGGCTGCATCGCGTTGTACATCACCAGCAGCAGGTGAATCTGGCGAATCTGTTGGATGTCTGCCGGGGTAATCGCCTCAAGGTCGCGAATGCCCAGCGCTGCCGTGATGATGCTGACGGTGGTGCACGACACGCCATTGGTCACGAACTTGAGGTTATACGGTGCATGTTCGCCAGCCAGGCGCTCGTACATCTGCTCGCGGATATGCTCGCGCAGGATGCCGCCGGGGAAGGTCTGCCCCTGGTACAGGTAGGTGTCATGGGCGTGCAGCGTCCAGAAGTGCACCAGCTCAAGGGTCAGCTCGTCATGGTTCTGCAAGGCGTGGATCAGCGAACCCGGGTCGATGCCCAGGGTATGCATCTCGCGCAGCATCAGGCGCAGGAATTCAGTGTCGCCAGTCAATAACGCGTGCTGGTACGCCGGCCGGGTGATGAAGTCGTAGGACAGGTCGGCGCCGCCGTGAGACATGGCAGCGATATCGTCCACCGTCAGGTTCAACTCCTGGAAGCTGAAGCCGCCGGCCTTGCGAATCGCACCGCCGAGCAACTGGTTGCCGGTGATCGACAGCGGATGGCTTTCAGACCAGGCGTTACCTTCCAGTTTTCGTTCCACGCCGAGGAAGCCATTGGCGTCCAGGCGCAGGATTTTTGCGCCCATCACGTCGATGGCATGCAACGCGTCGCCAATGATCATCTGCTGCGCGGCGAAGGTGGGGTCCAGCCAGTTCAGCGATGGCTGGCCTTCCTTGAAATAATGCAGGTAGACCCAGCGCCGGGGCTTGCCGTCCACGCCCACCACCACATCGGTGGCGCTCCAGTCGGTCTCCTTGACCCCGGGTTCGAAGAAGATCACCCGTTGCAACTGGCCGACGATGTAGTGCTTGTCTCTGAGCACATCGACCTGCTGCGGGCTGAGGTTCTGCGCGTCGCGGCCCTCACTGATGTCGGGCAGCAGCGGCCAGTCTTCCTCGCGGATCTCCACCATGTGGTAGAGCCCGGGGTAGTCTTCATAGGCCATTTCGGCCAGGCGGAAGTCTGCGCCCTTGCCTGTATGGGACGGGATGACGTCGTCGATGATCACCGCGTTGTGCGCGGCAGCCATGCGTACCAGCGATTGTAGCTGTGCCTCAGTGCCCAGTTGTGGGTCGATGTCGAAGCTGATGCGGTCAAAGTTGCCGTCAATGGTCGGCGTGTGCTCGGTGCCCATGAGGCCGCCCGAGCGTTTCAGTGGGCCGTTGTGAATGCCCTGGATACCGATTTTCGACAGCGCATGCCACAAGGTTTCGTCGCCCAGGGCTTCCAGTACGCTGCCGTTTTCGCGGGTGACGATGGACGCCGGGTACACCGTAAACCACACGGACGCCAGCGCTGAAGCATCACGGGGCCGGGTATGGGCGTAAGGCTGTTGCCATAACCGGCCCTGCCCCGAGTAGAGTTTGGCGCGCTGTTTGGCGGCCTGCAGCATCGATTGCTCTACCAGCCAGGCCACATGATTGTGCTCAACATCCGTCATACATCGCTCACCTGCGTCATGAAGTAGTCGATTCCGGCAACTGCATTTGAACTTGCATCGCCGCACCGTTGGTTAGTGTATGAGGGCGCGAGCGGCCATTCGTTGCATTGGCCGCCTTTGTCGAAGCCGTCGAGGGCAGGTAGGTTTGCAGCCCGGCGTCCTGGATCGGTATCAAGAACGCTTCAGCGGGAAATGGCGATTGCCCAGCAGGATGCTGATACGGCTAGGCACCTTAGTTAAAAGTAGTACTTGGCAACCAATTCGTACTCATCCTGGCCCGTGTAGTCGCCCTGCTTGTTCCTCGCCATGTCGAACTTACGCTCCAGGCCGATGGCCAGGCTGTCATGCAGGGTGATCAGGGCAAAACCGGCCACCGAATAGCCGCTGCGCCCCGAGCTGTTCTTGTCAGAGAACAGGTTTATTCCGCCGTACGCCTTGAAAAAACCCAGTTCGCCCATTTCCGGAAACGAATAGCTGCTGTAGGACTCCAGCGCCTTGGCCTCGCGGTATCCACTGGAAGTTGGGGATGATGCGTTCAGGTTGCGGTACTCGCCATACACCACGGCGTGATACCAGGGTGCATTGGTGTAGGTCACCCCTGACAACCAGCCTTCGACATTCGGGTGCCGGGTGTTGAGCTGGGCCTGTGCGTCCAGTGAGCGTTCGCTCATTTCGGTGTAGCCATAGGCCAGGCGCAATGACCAGTGCTCCGCCGGGCGCCAGACCGTGCCGACCTGGTACAACGCATCGCGGGAGCTGTCGACAAACTTGCCAGCACCCACGCTGCTTGGGTTGACGGAGTTGTGCACCGGCCCGGTGCCCATGCCATACATCACGCCAAATTCGAAATCGTCGCTTCTTACCCGGTAATACAAGGTTTTGTTCGGCCGCGAGAAACCCAGCAACTGGTTGCCGCCGTACCCATTGAACGTGCCCTGGCCTTTGGTGCCATAGCCCAGGTACCAATCAGTGATCGAGCCAACCATGTCAAAGGTCAGGGATTTTTGCTGCCCGTAACTCAGTTGGCCCCAGCGCGCGTTACGCACAAACACATACTGGAAGCGCTTGGTCTGGGCGGCGCTGCCGTCGTAGTAGAACGGGTCGTAGGCCCACTCCTGGCGCATGCCCACGGCCCACTGTGCGTTGAGCTGATGGGTGTAGATCATGTTGATACGGTGGCCGATGCTGCCGGTGTGGCGGCCCTGGATATAGACCTTGTCGTTGGCCGCGAAAATGCCCTGGGCGTGCAGCTCCAGGCGGTCGTTGTCGGTCTTGATCAGGTCGATGGCCATGGCGGCCTGCACACTGCCCAGCGCCAGAAGGCATGCCAGGATAAAACGATGACGCACGCAAAAGCCTTGTCCCGCAGGACGAATCGAGAAATTCATGGGTAAAAGCTCCCGCTGCGCCACCAGGCAATGGCGCAGACGTTCAAGAGGTAGGTGACGCTAAAGCCTGGATATTTTTATTTTTATGGGGTGTAACGATCAGAACGAGACGGGCTGGCTGACCCTCACGTTGTCTGACGCGCTGGCAAGCTTTACGGTGCGCTGGCCTCGCGGCAGTTCCCAGGACTGAGTCTTCACGGCCCAGTACTGGAGCTTGCGCAGCGGCACGATGATCGACACGTCCCGGGTCTCACCGGCCTTGAGGCTGACTCGATCAAAGCCCACCAGTGTCTGCGGCGCGAACTCGGCACCGTCGACCTGCTGTTGGGGCGCACTCAGGTACAACTGCGGCACTTCATCCCCCGCAACGCCACCACTGTTGGTCAGTTTGAAATTGACCTTGAGGTCGCCATTGCCCAGGCGATGGGTTTGCAGCGCGCTGTAGTCAAAGCGGCTATAGGACAGCCCGTAGCCGAATGCAAACAGCGGTGCCTTGTGCTGGGACTCAAACCAGCGGTAGCCGATATTGACGCCTTCGGTGTAGCTGACCACGCCATCGAGTTGCTGGCCACGCTCGGGGAAGCGCGGGTCGGTGGCGGGATAATCCTGCAGGCTGCTGGCCCAGGTAAACGGCAAGCGGCCGGCCGGGTTGCTGTGCCCGGTGAGGATGTTCGCGGTCGCCGGGCCGCCTTCATCGCCGGTCCACCACATCTGCACCAGGCCCTTGACCTTGCCCAACCAAGGCATGGCGACCGGGGTGCTGGTGTTGAGCACCACCACTACATTGGGGTTGATTGCGGCGATCTCTTCGATCAGTTTGTCCTGGTCACCCGGCAAGCCGAACTGCGGGTCGGTGCGCGCCCAGGCAAAAAACACCACCTTTTTTGCGTTGCGCGCGGCGGCCAGTGCCTGGGCCCGGTTGGCTTCGCGCATGGCCGGCGTGACCCACGCCAGGCGTACTTGAACCGGTGCGGCGGAGGTGTCGTTGTAGGTGCTGACTTCGAGCAGATGCTCGCCACGGCTTAACTTGACCATGCGCCGCACGTTGTTGAGGCCATCGGTGGTCGGCATCAAGGCATCCTGCCCCGGGTGCACCACATCACCGTGCAGGGCATTTTTCAACGAACTGCTTTCGCCGATGATTTTCCCGTCGACCTTCAGCACGGCGCCCGCGCCGAGCATGTGCAGGTTGAGGTTGTAGTCGCCTTCCTGGTCAATCGTCAGGTGGGTTTTCCAGCTCGGCAAGGTGTTGGCCGCCAGGGCGTTCGCGCCGGTGAATTGCAATTGGCTGTCACGCTTGCCCTGCCCTGCGTCGACTCTGACCCACCCAGGCTTGCCCTCAAACGACACCCGGTCTGCCGGGATAGCAACGCCGGTCATGTCATTGGCTACCGCCACGCTGATCTCGGCGCTGGGTTCAATGGCCTTGAGGGCCTTGGCCGGCCCGACTTGCAGCTCGGGCATGCCGATTGCGTGCTCGGCGGAAACCCCCAGTGCCACCGGCTGCAAGGCGCCCGGGCCGATCATCGCCAGGCTTGTGAGATCGTCCTTCGACAGGGGCAGCACATGGTCCTGGTTCTTCAGCAGTACCGCCGAATGCTCGCTGGTGCGGCGCACGATTTCGGACAACCCGGCGACCATCGGGGTCGACTGCGGCTGGTGGCTGCCCTTGTCCAGCAGGCCAAAACGTTCCATCTGTCCCAGCACCCGCCCGGCGGCCTTGTCGATGTCTTGCTCGCGGACGGTCTTGTCCCGCAGGGCTTCAAACAGGTTGCTCGGCTTCTCGTCGTTGGGGAACTGCCCCAGCAGCACGTTTGGCCGCTGGCCGACCATCCACTCCTCCGGCATTGGCCGGGCGAAGACTTTTTTCATGCTGCCCATGGACGTGTGCAACGCCGGCTGTTGCTGCTCGGTGTTGTCGTAGTAGGAACGCATGATGTCCCAGAACGGGTGCTGTTCATTGATGCGCCCGGGCATCTCCATGTCCATGCCGCGCTTGACGTACTGGGCACTGTGCACGCCGCCCCAGTCAGAGGTGACAAAGCCCTTGAAACCCATCTGTTTGCGCAACAGCTGCTCCAGCAATTGCTCGTTACCGCAGGCAAATTCGCCATTGAGCTTGTTGTAGGAACACATGATCGAGGCCACGCCCGCGTCCACCGCGTCCTGGAACGGCGCCAGGTACACCTCGTGCAGGGCCTGCTCGGGAATGCTCACATCAAAGCCGGTCATGTCATAGCCGACCAGGTGCTTGGCCTGGGCCATCACGCCCTGGCCCTGGATACCCTTGATCACCTCGGCGCCCATGCTGCCGGTCAGCAGCGGGTCCTCGCCGTAGGTGTTCCAGCCGCGCCGGAAGCCCGAGTCGCGGAACATATTGATGAAGGGTTCCAGTGCTACGTCGATGCCCAGGCGCTTGGCCTCCTCGCCGATCACCGTGCCGTTATCAAAGGCGTCCTGTTTGCTGAAGGTGGCGGCCAGGCCCATGGTCGAGGTGGGAATGATCGAGGCCTTGCGGGTCAAAATGCCGGGCGGGCCGTCTGCCATGCGCAGGGCCGGCACGCCGAGGCGCGGTACACCCGGCAGGTAGCCGGCCTGGCCCTGGTTGGTGGCATCGGCTTCGGTCATGCCGCGGATCAGGTTGAACTTGTCGTCCAGGGTCATCTTTTTCAGCAGGGCGTCCACCCGTGCCTGATCGGCTTCAGCACGCACGTTGGCCTCATTGGCCATGCACTGGCCCGCCAGGGTTGAACACAACATTGCCGCTGCCAGCATCGACAGCCGGAAGAACTGAGGGCGAACACGCCCGTACCGCGTAGTTGAGGTAGTCATGATTAGCTCCGTTACTTCTGGGTTAACGTTGAGTGGGTTCTTTGACGAGCATGAGGCCCAGCAGGGAAACCAGCCCGCACACAATCAGGTAAAACGCCGGCGCACTGGGGTTGCCGGTAAGAGAGATCAGCAGCGTGCAGAAGAACTGCGCGAAGCCGCCGAAAACGATGCTGGCCAGGGCATAGGTAACCGAAAGGCCGGTGGCCCGGACCTGAGCGGGAAAAATCTCCGCCAACAACACCAGCGACGGTACGGTATTGCACACCAGCAGCGCGGCCAGGGTGCTCGCCACGAGCACCAGCGTGGGCAATGTGGGCGAGTGCTGCACCAGCTCGAACGCCGGGTAGATCAACAGCAACAACGCCAGCCGCGACCAGAAGATCATCCGCTTGCGCCCCCAGCGATCGCAGGCCCGCCCGGAAGCCACCGCCAGCGCGATTTGCACGGCGCCCGCCGCGCAGCCTGTCCAGATCCCCGCCGACAGCGGCAGATGCAACTGCGCCACGGCAAAGTTGGACAGGTAATGCAGGATCACATACGAGCCCGACGTGCCGCCGATGGCGATCAGGATTCCAGCGGCCAACACACGCTTATGCTCGCTCCAGCGCAAGCGATGGCTGACGCCGCGCTTCACTTGGTCACTTTCCTGCAAGTGGCGGCGCATGTACGAACCCACCGGGATTACCAGCAGCCCGATCACGAACGGCAGGCGCCAGCCCCAGGCCATCACCTGTTCTTCGGTCAGGGCGTAGTTCACGCTCAGGCCCACCACGGCGCCGAGCAACACGCTCAGGCCTTGGCTGAAGAACTGCCAACTGGTGAAATAACCGCGCTCGTGGCTCTCGGCTTTTTCCATCAGGTAGGTCGTTGAAGCGCCGACTTCGCCGCCAATCGCGAAACCTTGCAGCAGCCGGGCGAACACGATCAGCAACGGCGCGGCGATCCCGATTTGCCCATAGGTGGGCGTGAGCACAAAAATCAGTGAACCGATGGCCATCAACCAAAGGGTCAATACCATCGCGGCCTTGCGCCCTACCCGGTCGGCATATTGGCCGAGCAAAATGCTGCCTAGCGGGCGCATGAAAAAACCGATGCCGTAGGTGGCGAACGCCAACAACAGCTGGTTTGAGCCTTCCATGGGGAAAAACTGTTTGCCGATAACCGTGGCAAAAAAGCTGTAGACCGTGAAGTCGTAGAACTCCAGGCCGTTGCCGATAGTGACGGCCGCGATGTTTTTGGTCCTGCTGGGCTGGACCGGCGCCGATGAACGCGCGGGCACGGCAGACGCTTCAGATGAAGTAGTTTCCATGATCGAATCCGAGCCTCAATTAACAGCAGCAGTGTGCTGGAGCATTTTTTCCACCAGTTTCACCCAATAAGACGCCCCGACCAAAAGGCACTGGTCGTTGAAATCGAATTTGGGATGGTGACACATCACGTTCTGCGCACTGTCGCCATTGCCGATAATCAGGTACGACCCCGGGCACTTTGCCAACATAAAGGCGAAGTCCTCGCTGCCGGTGAGCGGGCGCATATTCTCGATCAGACCTTCTTCCCCGCACCATTCCAGGGCTGCGTTGCGCGCCAGTTCGGTTTCCAGCTCGTCATTGACCAGCACCGGGTAACGGCGGTTGTAATGAACGTCTGCGTTGCCGCCGTAACTTTGTGCGATGTGCTGCGCCAGCGTCGTGATGCGGGTTTGCAACAGGTCGCGGGTGTCGGCGCGCAGAGAGCGCACGCTGACCTGCAATTTGGCGGAAGCCGGTATCACGTTCGCAGCGGAACCTGCATGAATGGAGCCAACACTGACGATCGCGGTATCGAGCGGGTCGATATTGCGCGATACCACGCTTTGCAGGCACAGGGTCAAGGTGGCCGCGATGACCACCGGGTCTACGGTCTTGTGGGGCACCGCACCGTGGCCACCGACCCCGTTCAGGGTGATCGTTGCCGTGTCGGATGAGGCCATGAACGGCCCGGCGAGAAAACCCAGTTTGCCCTGCGGGAAGCCCGGCATGTTGTGCATGGCGAAGATCGCATCGCACGGAAACAGCTCAAACAGACCCTGTTCGACCATTTCGCGGGCACCGCCCAGGCCTTCTTCCGCCGGCTGGAAGATCACGTTCAAGGTGCCGCTGAAACGCCGGGTGCTCGCCAATACCTTGGCCGCTGCCAGCAGGGTGGCGGTGTGGCCGTCATGGCCGCAGGCGTGCATCTTGCCCGCCTGGGTGCTGGCATATTCCAGGCCCGTCTCCTCGGTAATCGGCAGCGCGTCCATGTCGGCCCGTAAACCAATGCGCGGGCCATCACCGTTGCACAATTGCCCTACCACGCCGGTGCCAGCCAGGCCGCGATGCACCTCGTAGCCCCACTGCGCAAGTTTTTGCGCCACCAGGTCGCTGGTTGCAAACTCTTCAAAGCCCAATTCCGGATGCGCGTGGATAGCGTGCCTGATCGCTATCATCTCGTCCTGAATCTGCTCGATCTCTGCCAGAATCTTCATTTTTGTTGTCTCCTCAGACTCGATACGGGTTTGATTCTGCCTCGTATTGACACAATGAAAAGACAAGCTTTAGGCTCGGTGACAACATTTCGTTGTCATGAGGGCAGGATGAAAACCAATCAGTTCACCGCGTTGGTGGCAGTCGCCGAAACCGGAAGCATCCGCAGCGCAGCCAAATCCGTCGGCCTGACCCAAGCCGCAATCACCCGCACCCTGCGCGACCTGGAACAGCAACAAGGCGTGGAACTGCTGGAGCGCACCCACACCGGCGTGCGTTTTACCGAGGCGGGTAAAAGCCTGCTGCACCATGCGCGGCTGATCCTCAGCGAGATCGAAAAGGCCAAGGCCGACCTGAACCTGATCCGCAGCGGGCAGGCCGAGCGACTGCGCATCGCCATCGCGCCCTTTGTCAATTTCACCTTTTTGCCTGAGTGCCTGAGCCTCTACCAGCAGCAGTATCCCCATGTATTCCTGGAAGTGTTCGAGGGGTTGCATGGCATTTCTGTGCCACAACTTCGGGATGGCTACCTGGATTTCGCGCTGATCCAGGCCAGTAATTTCATTACCGAAAACGAGTTCTCGATCGAGCCGCTGTTTTCCTACCAGGCCCATGTGGTGGGCCGTACAGACCACCCACTGCGCCATTCCAGCTCCATCGATGAACTGAACGCCATGAAGTGGCTGGCCAACTACCCACCGTCGCTGCACAACACGTTTATCAGCGACCTGAACCGCGAGTTTCGTTTGTCTCCACCGCCCAGCCACGTGGTAAGCGTGCACTCGGCGGGGATCCTGTTGCCGGTGCTGTTGCAGACCGACTCACTGACGGTGCTGCCGAACCTGCTGCTCAAGTCCGAATGTTTTGCCGGTGCGGTGGCGCCGTTGAGCGCCTTCAAGGGCTCCAAGTCGAGAATCCTCGGCGTGGTCAGCCGCCGGGGCAACGTGCGCAGCAAGGCCGCGACTGCCTTCATCGCAGTGGTTAAACAGGTGATCAAGCAGCACGCCCGCAAGCCCAGCTCACCGTTCAGCGAGATGCTGTCGCCCAAGGATTTGTTCTTTTGAGGCGCCCCATCGACAGTTATCTTAATCAGCGATTAATCCGTCTAAAAACTTCTTAAATCCTCCTCGACATACTCCGCCTCAGACCCCCATCTGAGAAAACACACATGTCACCCATCGAAACTAAATCGCTGCCTGTGAACCCCTTGGCCGCGCTTGTCGGGACACTGCTCCTGGCCGGCCTGTCCCTGGTGCCCGGCACCACCCAGGCAGCGCCAGAAAACGACAAGGAATTTGGTTGGGGCCTGGGACTTGGGGCCGGCGTGAGCACTTCCCCCTACCGCGGGCACGACAACGACAGCCAATTGTTGCCGGCGGTGGCCTATGAAAATCGCTGGATCAGCGTGATGGGCCCCGGCATTGACTTCAAGATCCCCAGCGACAGCGCGCTGTCATTTCGTTTGCAGGCCCGGTATGGGCTGGGTGAAGGCTACGACGCATCCGACTCCGATGACCTGGACGGCATGCGCGACCGCGACCCGGGCGTCTGGCTGGGAGGCAAGGCGATCTGGCAAAGCCCTGTCGCGCAGTTCTCCGCGCAGTGGGCCGGCGATGCGTCTGGCAACAGTGACGGGCAAATGATCCGGCTGGCCGTAGAGCGACGGTTTACCGCGAACAACTTCGACTTCACCCCGCGCCTTGAGGCAGTGCACCTGAATGAAGACTACGTCGACTACTACTACGGCGTGCGTGCCAGCGAAGCCACTGCGGCGCGGCGCGCCTACACGGGCGATGCCACCGTCAACATCGAGGCAGGGCTGCGCATCGGCTACCAGTTGGAGGCCAATCAGAAGGTCTTCCTGGACCTGAGTGCCACACGCCTTGGCAGTGAAATCGAAGACAGCCCAATCGTCGACCGGTCCACCATCGGCGCGGCGCGGCTCTGGTACATGTACCGTTTTTGACCACCAATGCCGCCACACGCCTTGCCTGCGTTCGCTTGCTTGCTCACACGGAGCCCCAATGAAAACACTAGGGACGCTGCTATTGTCCTGCCTGGCCGGTTGCGCCGAACTTTCGACCGGGACTGTCACGACTGCCCCGGCGACGTTTGCCGACTACCGCCAGCAAACCCTCATGCTGCTGCAACGTGACCGACGTTTTCAAAGCGCCGACCATGCCCTGGAGCTGGCATGGAACGCGCCGCGGGAATGGCCGCCCGATCAGCCTAACGGCAAAGGTATCTTGCTGGTGCACGGGCTGGGTGACTCGCCCGGCTCTTTCATCGACATCGCCCCCCTGCTTGCAAGCCAGGGTTACCGGGTACGCACACTGTTGCTGCCCGGGCACGGGACTCAACCTTCCGACATGCTGGACGTCAGCATCAACGACTGGCGGCTCACCGTGGCGCAGCAAGTGGCGTTGCTGCGCCAGGAGGTCGGCCAGGTGTACCTCGGCGGTTTTTCCACCGGCGCCAACCTGGTGCTGGAGTACGCCATGGATGACCAGGCAATCGCCGGGCTGCTGTTGTTTTCCCCGGCGTTCAAGGCCAGCCTGCCCTTCGATTGGTTGTTGCCCTGGGTGTCCTGGGTCAAGCCCTGGTTTCGCCACCCCGACGGCCCTGCGCCGCAGCAATCGCCGCTGCGCTATCAAAATGTGCCGACCCATGGGTTTGCCCAGTTCTACCTGAGCAGTACTGCCGTACGCGCCAAGCTGGCGATGCACACGTTTGACCGGCCTGTGCTGCTGGTCAGCGCCGCACATGATTCGGTGGTGGATGTCGCGTTTGTGCGGGAAACCTTCAGCCAACGCTTCCCGAACCCGGCGTCACGGATGATCTGGTATGGCGAGTTGGCGTCCACGCAGCGCAATGGGCGGATGCTGGTGCGCAGTGACCAGTTGCCTGGCGAACATATCAGCCAGTTTTCGCATATGAGTGTGTTGTTCTCCCCGGAAAACCCCCAATACGGTCGTCGCGGCACGCAACCGATGTGTTCCAACGGGCAAAATGCCGAAGGCTACCGGCACTGCATGGCGGGGGCTGCCGTGTGGTATTCAGACTGGGGTTACCGTGAGGTGGGCAAGGTACATGCGCGCCTCACGTATAACCCGTATTTTGAATGGCAGGCCCAGGTTATGACGCAGGTGCTGCAGGCGTCGCAGCCTCTGGAAAGTACACGCTGATGGCGAGCCCCTTGCCCGCCAGGCCGCTGCTGGTGACGAGATTGGCACGGTGCCCTTGAACGATGTTTTTCACCAATGACAGGCCGATCCCACTGCCTTGCCCGCCGCTGCCGGGCACCCGGTAAAAGCGCTCGAAGATCGCGTCTCTTTCAGCCGCCGCCACGCCCGGCCCGTCATCGGCGACTTGCAGGCAGGGCCCCTGCGCCGAGGAGCCGCAGCTTATTCTGACGCGCTGCCCTGGCCCGGTATAACGCAGCGCATTGTCGATCAGGTTGCGCAGCAAAATACCGATTTCATCGATATCACAGTCGATCAAACACGGTTGCACCCGAAGCTGGAGCACCCGTTGCAACTGAGCGGCCTGGACTTCAAACTCATCGGCCACATACCCGACCAGCTCGCACAGGTCGACCTGGGTGCGCTGTGGCCGCTGGACAGAAGCATCCAGGCTTGCCAGGTCCAGCAACTGCTCGGACAAGCGTGTGCTGCGTGCGACCACTGTCATCAGTTTGTGCAGGGTCGCGTCCTTTTCGGCCAGTGTGGTGGCGCGCAGTGCAATTTGCGCATGGGCCTGCAATGCCGAGAGCGGCGTGCGTAACTCGTGGGCCGCATTGGCGATAAAACGCCGTTCGCCTTCCAGTGCCTGGTCGAGTTGCTGCAGCAAGTGGTTGAACCCCTCCACCAACGGTCGCAACTCCCCGGGCAGCGCTACCACGGACAAGGGCGTCAGGTCGAAGCGGCGGCGCCCGCGCAGGGCATGTTCAATTACCAGCACCGGGCGTAACGCGCGCCGCAAAACCTGCCACATCAACAGCCCCACCAGCGCCAACAGTGATGAAGCGATACACAGGGCCACGAATGCTTTTCGACGCATATCCGCACTGATGACGCTGTGCAAATAGCCTACCTGGACCGTGAGTTGCCGGCGGCTGTCGGAGATGGAATACACCCGCCACTTCCTTGCATCAATCAACGGGCTCGAAAAACCGTCTTCGAAGCTGCCCTGCAATGGGCTTGGCGGTGCCCCGGGCGCGCCGGTCAACAAGCGTTCGTGGCCCGCCCACACCTGGTACGTTAAAAGTCCCGCCTCGGCCAACCCGGTACTGCTCAATCGCAGGCCACCGTCGCCGTTTGGCAGCCGCTGATTATTGTGCGGGATCGCCAGCAACAACTGGGTGGCAATGGTTTGCAGCTTACTGTCCCAGATGCTGCTGGAGCTGACCTGGGTGTAAATCAACAACGCCGCCAGGGCCAGCGCCCAGCAAATACCAATGGTCAACAACAACACGCGCATCATGCGCTGGCGCAGCGATTTCATTTGCGTGCCCCGACGATCATATAGCCCTGGCCATGCACCGTCGTGATCAGCTCCTCGCCCAGCTTGCGCCGCAGTTGGTGGATATAGACGGCAATCGTATTGCTTTCAATGTTGCTGGCATGCCCATAGACCACCGCCTGCAAATGATCGCGGGCGAGCACGTGGCCAGGGCGTTCCAGCAACGCGAGCAGCGTGCGGTATTCATGCGCGCTCAACGCCACCCGCTGGCCGCCTCGGGTCACCACGTGGCGGCTGCGGTCCAGGACAATATCGCCCAGGGTCAACAACGAAATCACCCGGCCCTCACTGCGCCGGCTCACGGCCCGCAGCCGCGCCCACAGTTCATCGAGTTGGAACGGCTTGACCAGATAATCATCGGCTCCGGCATCCAGGCCGACGATGCGCGCACTCAGTTGCCCGCTGGCTGTGAGGATCACCACGGGAGTGGGGTCGTGTTGTTTGCGCATGGCCTTGAGCACGCTTAAACCGGACTCGCCAGGCAGGCCAAGGTCCAGCAACACCGCGTTATAGGTATGTTCAACCAAGGCCAGGCGCGCCTGGGAAGCGTCCTTGACGTGGTCTATGTTCCAGCTGTTTTGCCGCGCGCCATCGCACATGGCTTCGGCCAGCATGGCATCGTCTTCGACCAACAATAAGTACACAGCAGGCCCTCGTGTGCTGCTTGGGATGGGGCAACACAATCCGCAAATACCGGATGATGAGCAAAGGCCAGGACCATAGACAAATGTTTTTAAGAAAATATTAAAACGTTGGGATGGCGCGCAGGAGTGACCGAGCCGTGGCCCCTCACGCACAAATACAAAACACCTTGGTGTTTGACCGTTACAGGCAGGTCAATGAGTTCCAGAAGTTGCTGGTTAATCGCTGTGTAAATAAATACTAAATAAACCTACATTCAATATTTAAAAAATCCGCCGCAGAAACTGCGGCGGAAAACCAAAGGTTTTGTCGAAGCAGAGCGGCTAAGACAGCATTAACGCTACACCAGCGCACCGTTAAAAAAAGTGAATATTAATTAATCGAGTTTAACCATCCCTTCACTGGTCCTTTGTTGCGAGCCGGTTAAAAATCGCCCATCGCACAAAAGCCAGAACCACCAGCCTGTCTGGTTCCCGGCAAAAAACAACACGCGAACCCGGCGTCATCGCCAGCCTTAACAATCCCTGCCCAACCGTTATATCCGCCATAAAAACAACGGCGTGCACCTGCGCACGTAACGCGTGGCGATTCATCAATTCGGGGAAGTAACAACCATGGTTAAACAGTGGAGCCTATTAGCGCTGGTGGTATCTACCAGCCTGAGCCAAGTGGCGTTGGCAGACTCAGTAACGGATCAGGCAGACGCCAAGGGCTTTATCGACGGCAGCAGTGTAACGGGGTTGTTGCGTAACTTTTACTTGAACCGCAACCGGGAAAACGGCAAGGCTGACAACCGTGACTGGACTCAGGGAGTCATGGCCAATTACGCCTCGGGATTTACCCAGGGCACCCTTGGCTTTGGTGTGGATGCGTACGCCTATGGCGGGCTTAAACTCGATGCCCAAAGCCAATACGCGGGCACCGGCAACCTGCCGACAGATCGCCATGGTGACCCCGAGAACAGCTACGGTTCGGTCGGCGCAGACGTGAAGATCCGGGTCTCCAAGACCGAGCTCAAATACGGCGACATGCAACCCACCGCCCCGGTGTTTGCTACCGGCGGCACCCGCTTGCTGCCACAGACCGCCACCGGTTTTGACCTGACCAGCAGTGAAATCGCCAACCTGGACCTGGAAGCCGGTCACTTCACCAGCACCAACAGCGGCATGACCGCCGACCATGACCACGAAATCTATGCAACGTACGCCAACGTGCCCGCCTCCAGCGCGAGTTTCGTCGGTGGCAAGTACACGTTCACCCCTGGCCTGAGCGCCACGCTGTACGGCGGCGAGTTGGCCGACATCTGGCGCCAGTACTACACCAACCTCAACTACGTGTTGCCGCTGGGCCGCGACCAATCACTGGCCTTTGACGGCAACCTGTACCGCACCCTCGATACCGGCAGCGCCAAGGCCGGTGCGATCAACAACACCACCTACTCGGTCGCGGCGGCGTACTCCTTCCTGGCGGCGCACACGCTGACGCTGTCGTTCCAGAAAGTGCACGGGGACACACCATTCGACTACGTGGGCACCGGCAACAACGGCGCAGGCGAAGGTGGCGACTCGATCTTGCTGGCCAACTCGGTGCAATGGTCTGACTTCAACGGGCCGGGCGAGCAATCGTGGGGGATTCGTTACGACCTGAACATGGCGAACTATGGCATGCCGGGGCTGAGTTTCATGACCCGCTACATCGATGGTTCGGATATCAACGGCACGCACACACCGGCCAACAGCGCGTACCTCGACCATTACGGTGCGGATGGCAAGCACCACGAGACGGACCTGGAGGCCAAGTATGTCGTGCAGGGAGGGCCGGTGAAGAACCTGTCGTTCCGCTTGCGCCAGGCGTTCCACGTGGCCAACGCCGATCAGGGTGAAGGTGACCTGAGTGAGTTGCGCCTGACCGTGGATTATCCGTTTACGTTGCTGTAAAGCTGAAAAGGCCTGGGTTTGCCCCAGGCCTTTTTTTCGGGGACGATAGCGGCCTTCTTTCATCCTCCTTGCATGAGACTCCCATGGCCAACCACGACCTCGCCTTCACCCCCGACCTCGACCCGGACTCTATCTCCAGCGACGTCATCGGCTTCAACGGCATCCTCGTCTCTACGCAAATCCCTACCCGCGCCGATGGCAGCCTGGAACTGGGCGACATCACGCTGCAAAGCGAGTGCACCCTGCAAGCCCTGAAAGTTGCCCTGGAACGCGCCGGCAGCTCGATTGACCGGGTGATGCACCTGACCATTTACCTGACAGACATGGCCGATCGCGCCGCATTCAACGAAGTCTACAAACGCTATTTCGCCAAGCCCTGGCCAGTACGTGCGGCAGTTGGCGTGGCAGCCCTGGCGGTTGCAGGCATGCGCGTTGAAGTCACCGCGATGGCTGCCAAGGCCTGAGCCGAACGCTCTATATCGGCCCGCGATGATCAAATGTGGAAGCTGTGAAGCCCCGCCGAGGCTGCGATGGGGTCGCTTCGGTTTCACTGATACACCGCGGCGCCTGCATCGCGGGCAAGCCCGGCTCCCACAGGAGAGTGCATTCCAGGGCTGGGGAGATGTCGATAGGCCATTTCGCAGCTACAATGCTCGCCTCCGTGACAAGCCTGACTAAAAAAACTATGTCCTTGCCCAAGCATCACCTGGAATTGCTCAGCCCTGCACGCGATGTCGCCATCGCCCGCGAGGCCATCCTGCATGGCGCCGACGCCGTGTACATCGGCGGCCCGAGTTTCGGTGCGCGTCATAACGCCTGCAACGAGGTGAGCGATATCGCGCAGTTGGTGGAGTTCGCCCGGCGCTACCACGCACGGGTCTTCACCACCCTCAACACGATCCTGCACGACAACGAACTGGAGCCGGCGCGCAAGCTGATTCACCAGCTTTACGATGCCGGTGTCGACGCGCTGATCGTCCAGGACTTGGGCGTGATGGAGCTGGATATTCCGCCCATCGAACTGCACGCCAGCACCCAGACCGACATCCGCACCCTGGGCCGGGCCAAGTTCCTCGACCAGGCCGGGTTCTCGCAGTTGGTATTGGCCCGTGAGCTGAACCTGCAAGAGATCCGTGCGATTGCCGACGAGACCGATGCTGCCATCGAGTTTTTCATCCATGGCGCGTTGTGCGTGGCCTTCTCCGGCCAGTGCAATATCTCCCACGCCCAGAATGGCCGCAGCGCCAACCGTGGCGATTGCTCCCAGGCCTGCCGCCTGCCCTACACCTTGAAAGATGACCAGGGCCGTGTGGTTGCCTTTGAAAAGCACCTGTTGTCGATGAAAGACAACAACCAGAGCGCCAACCTGCGCGCGCTGGTGGATGCCGGCGTGCGCTCGTTCAAGATCGAAGGCCGCTACAAGGACATGGGTTATGTGAAAAACATCACGGCCTATTACCGCCAGCGCCTGGACGAGATTCTGGAAGACCGTCCCGACCTGGCCCGCGCGTCCAGCGGCCGCACCGCGCATTTCTTCCTGCCGGACCCGGAAAAGACCTTCCACCGTGGCAGCACCGACTACTTCGTCACCGACCGCAAGGTCGACATCGGCGCCTTCGACACCCCGACCTTTACCGGCCTGCCGGTGGGTGTGGTGGAAAAAGCCGGCAAGCGTGACTTGCAAGTGGTTACCCATGAGCCGCTGTCCAACGGCGACGGCCTCAATGTGCTGATCAAGCGTGAAGTGGTGGGTTTTCGCGCCAACATTGCCGAGCCAAAAGGCGAGTTCGAAGAAGACGGCGAGAAGCGCTACCGCTACCGCGTCGAGCCGAACGAGATGCCGGCCGGCCTGCACCAACTGCGCCCGAACCATCCGTTGAACCGTAACCTGGACCATAACTGGCAGCAGGCGTTGCTCAAAACCTCCGCCGAGCGCCGTATTGGTGTGTCGTGGGTGGCCCGCCTGCAGGAAGATCGCCTGGACCTGACCGTCACCAGTGAGGAAGGCATCAGCGCCAGTGTGACCCTGCCCGGCCCGTTTGGCGTGGCCAACAAGCCGGAACAGGCGCTGGAAACCCTGCGCGACCTGCTGGGCCAACTGGGCACCACCCAATACCACGCTACGGCGATCAAGCTGGATGCACCGCAGGCGTTGTTCATTCCGAACTCGCAGCTCAAGGCCTTGCGCCGCGAGGTGATCGAGGCACTGACCGAGGCGCGTATCCAGGCTCATCCACGGGGCGGCCGCAAGGCAGAAACCACTCCGGCGCCGGTGTACCCGGAATCACACCTGTCGTTCCTGGCCAACGTCTACAACCAGAAGGCCCGCGACTTCTATCACCGTCACGGCGTACAACTGATCGACGCGGCGTACGAAGCCCACGAAGAAACCGGCGAAGTGCCGGTGATGATCACCAAGCACTGCCTGCGCTTCTCGTTCAACCTGTGCCCCAAACAGGCCAAGGGTGTGACGGGGGTGAAGACCAAGGTGGCGCCGATGCAGTTGATCCACGGCGATGAAGTACTGACCCTGAAGTTCGACTGTAAGCCGTGTGAGATGCACGTGATCGGCAAGATCAAGGGCCACATCCTCGGCCTGCCGCAACCCGGCAGCGTGGTGGGTTACATCAGCCCGGACGACCTGCTCAAGACCATCCCGCGCGCACCGCACTGATCCCCTCGCGGCTGCGTACCCGCAGGCACCACAGCGGAAACGGCAAGGTCACCAGCAGCAGCAACCACAACAAGGCGTAGACACTGTCTACGCCTTCGTTCTGCAGGTTGACGTACAGCTTGACCGGAATGCCCTGCGGGAAATACGCAAACACCATCACGATCCCGAACTCGCCAATTACCCGTACCCAGACAATCGCCAAGGCGTTGGCCAGGGCCCTGCGGGTGACAGGCAAGGTCACCCGCAAAAAGACCTCGACCGGCGAACAACCCAGTCCTTTGGCGGCTTCTTCCAGGGAACGCGGCACCGCCTCGAACGCCGTGCGTGCACAGAGGATGTAATAGGCCAGGCCACCGTAGAGCTGCGCCAGGATAAACGCCGGCAGGTTGTTGCTCAGGGAAATGCCCAGGCGCCCCAATGCTTCGCCCAAGGTGGCATAGGGGCCATAGGCGGTGACCAGCAAAATGCCCATGGCCAGCGGCGGCGTCAGCAGGGAAACCAGCAATAGCGCCTCGACCCCGCTGCGCAAGGGTGATGCCGTGCGGGCCAGCCACAAGGCCAATGGCGTGCCCAGCAGCACAATCAACAGCGTCGAGACACTGCTCAACCCCAACGACACGCCCACTGCCGACCCGTCACCATAGGCCAGTTGCAACTGCCCCCAAGACGTCGCCCCGGCCAGCGCCACAAACGGAATGATCAGCAGCACCGCCGCCGGCACGCTCATCCACAATGCGGGCGAGCCCTTCAGCACATCAAAGCGCTCCGCCCTTTGGCTGGCCGTAGCCGTTGGCCGCAAACAGCTTCTGGCCTTCAGGCGATTGCAGGTAACTCACGAACGCCTGGGCTTTTTGCGGATTGGGTGCGTTTTTCAGTACGGCGGCGTAGAACACCAACGGCTGCGGCTTGAGGGTTTGCATCTGGCCGTTCTTGTCCGGCAGTTGCAGGCTGACCGTGTCGTACCAGTCTTGGGTGAAGGCCGGGTTACTCAGGTTGATTTCGTCCGGCAGCGCGATATACGGCAGCTTGGCCGAGATCGTCGCGCTCTCGTAACCGGAAGCCGCGTCTAACTGACCGGCTTGCAGGCGGGTCAACAGGCCGCCTTCGCCAAACACCTGCTGCGGGTTTTGCAGCTCGCCCAGTATCTGCCGGGCCAGGCCCGGTTGCTGGTAATACTTCTCGGCCAGTTGCACTGTAAAAATGATGTTCTGCCCTTGCGGGTCAGTGGCCGCATCGGTGCGGCCAAAGCGCAGGCCCGGGCTTTGCAGCACTTTCCACCAGGCCGGCGAGTTGGCGCTCTTGCTCGCTTGCAGCGCCGGCGCAAACGCGCTCCTGGGGTTATAGGCGATGACCATCCGGGTGCTGGCCACCGGCACCGCCTGCCCGACCAACCCGGCTTTTTGCAGCACTTCGATAGGCCCAGGGGTGATGGAGACGAACACGTCAGCCACCACCTTCTTCGACGCCAGCAACCGCGCCATCCCGTAGGCGCCCTCGCCCTGCCCCTGGTACGTCAGGTGTTCACGTTCGGCGAAGGCCGGGCCCAGGGCCTTGTCCATCACCACGCCCATGGAGCCGGCGTAGGTCACATGAATGGCGCTTTCGGCTTGGGCCGACAGTGCTGTGGACAGCAACAGGCCACTCAGCAGCCAGGTACGGGTTTTCTTTAACATGAGCGGTTCCGCTGTAAAGGTAGATATACAGCGCAAGATAGTAACCAAGGTGCTATCACTGCTTCATGAAACATGCCCGGTCAAGGCCTTCGGGCGCCACCACCAACCCCGCTGCAGCCCCGCCGCCGCGAGCAGAATTGCCGCCACGCCGAGCCATTGCAACCAGCCCAGGCGATGCCCAAAGGCAATCCAGTCCACAAAAATGGCCGCGATCGGGTAGATAAACGACAGCGCCCCGGTGATTGCCGTGGGCAACTTCTGGATCGCCCCATACAGCAACACGTACATCACGCCGGTATGCACCACGCCCAAGGTCAGCAATGCCGCCCACGCGTCCATCGATGCCGACAGGCTCTGCCACTGCATCAACGGCGCGAGCAACAAGGCGCCTGTAGTCACCTGAATCAGCGCCATCAAATGCGGCGGCACTTCCTTCAAGCGCTTGATGATCAGCGCAGCAATCGCATACAGAAAGGCTGCGCCCAGCGCTAAGGCCACGCCCACCAGGTAGTCATCCCCGGTGTTTTGCAGATCACCATGGGCGGTGACAATCGCCAGCATCCCGACAAATGCCATGCTCAACCAGGTGAGCTTTTGCACGGTGATTTTTTCGCCAAGAAACACTGCCGCCAACATCACCAACATAAACGGCTGCACGTTATACACCGCCGTACTGATAGCGATTGAAGCCCTGGAGTAAGACTCAAACAGCAGCAGCCAATTGCCCACAATCGCCACGCCACTGAGCATCGCCAGGCCGAGTTTCGGGTAGCTCAACAGGTCGACATGCAGATAACCCATCAGCCAGCACACCACCAGCAATGTCACCGCGCCGATCACGCAACGCCAGAACACTACCTCGACAACCGGTACGCCCGACACCAGCACAAACCAGCCGATGGTGCCGGATATCAACATGGCGGCGACCATTTCCCAAGACCCGCGACGGATGGATTTGTCCATGATTGAGCTCCTCAAGTGAGGCCCAATTATGGCAACCTGATGCGCAGCGACTCCAGATCATAAACAAGGCGGAACTTGCACTTCGCCTATTCTTATTAGGCGAACCCAGGCAATCACTTCAGGAGCAAGCATGATCGACAGTATTGACCAGCAATTGATCGCGGCGCTGATGGATGACTCCCGTCTTTCGCTCAAGGCCTTGGCGGGCATCGCCGGCCTTTCCTCCCCCAGCGTCAGCGAGCGACTGCGGCGCCTTGAGGAACGTGGCGTGTTGAAAAACTACACGGTAGACATCGACCCCAGGCACTTCGGCTATCTGCTGCAGGCCATCGTGCGTATTCGCCCGTTGCCCGGGAAATTGCAGGAAGTGGAACGGCAGATCCAGGCCATCCCCGAGTTTACCGAATGCGACAAGGTGACCGGCGATGACTGCTTCATCGCGCGCTTGCATGTGCGCACCATGGACCAACTCGACACGCTGCTGGATAAGCTCAATGCCTATGCCGAAACCAACACCGCCATCGTCAAGAAAACCCCGGTAAAACGCCGGTTGCCGCCGCTGGGCGACTCGTGACTTTGAGTCACTGATGCAGTGACGGGATCGCTATTCTGTCCATCTGGCCCGCTGTTTATGCTTGATCCACACATTGGAACCACAGGCGTAAACACCATGTATGTCATTACCGGAATCACAGGCAAAGTTGGCGGCGCCCTGGCGCGGTTTCTGCTCAATGATCGTCAACCCGTGCGCGCGGTGATACGCGATGCCGGCAAAGGCGCCGAATGGGCCGCGCTGGGTTGTGAGGTGGTCATCGCCCATATGGACGACGCAGCCGCCCTCACCGAGGCGTTCAAGGGTGCCACTGGCGTGTTCATCCTGCCGCCTTCGGACTTCGACCCGCAGCCAGGCTTTCCCGAAGCGCGTAAGGTGATTACCGCTGTCGCCCAAGCCATCGAAGCCGCAGCGCCGCAGAAAGTGGTGTGCCTTTCGACCATTGGCGCCCAGGCCGAGCAGCTTAACCTGCTGACCCAACGCACCTTGATGGAACAGGCGCTGAACGCGTTGAACGTGCCGGTGACCTTCCTGCGCCCGGGCTGGTTTATGGAGAACGCGGCGTATGACGTGGCCACGGCCCGTGAGCACGGGGTGATCCACAGTTTCCTGCAACCGCTGGATAAAGCCGTGCCGATGATTGCGACCGTCGACGTGGGCCGGCTCGCTGCGCAACTTTTGCAGCAGCACTGGAGTGGGCGCCGGGTGGTTGAGCTGGAAGGCCAGTGGGTCAGCCCTAATGATATTGCCCGCACGCTGACCGAGGTGCTCAACCGTGGTGTGACCGCGCAGGTGGTGCCTCGCGATACTTGGGAGCCGATGTTTCGTGAGCAAGGTGCGCAGAATCCGCTGCCGCGGATGCGCATGGTCGATGGGTTCAACGAAGGCTGGATCTGTTTTGAGTATGCCGAGGTGGTCAAGGGCGAAACTACGTTGCTCAAGGTGCTGCGCGAGTTGGCCACAAAGGCCTGAGTGCAAGGCGTTTGCGGCATGCCGTGCGCCTTGCATATAGCCTGCCTGGGCAGGTTCGATATGTCGCTGGCGATCAGGAGCAGTCGGTGCTTTTAGTTCATGTTTCCTATCCCGGGTTTATGTATTGGGGTTTTGTGGTGAGGGGGTTGTTTGTGCAGCCCAATCGTTCTCCTTTCAAGGTGGGTGGGTGGGTGGGCATATCCGTTATTTAGGTAACGGCTTCTTATGGTTCCGCTCTTACAGCGGGTCACTTTTGGCAAACGCCCCAAAAGTAACCAAAAGGTCTTTGCCCCACCACTCGGTGCCTCGC
>NZ_JBUZVP010000032.1:0-85567 GCF_055409485.1 Pseudomonas sp. A125 | reverse complement strand
GCACACCGAGCCTAGGCGAGGTGCCGACAGGCGGGGCAGAGCGTTTTGGTTACTTTTGCGCTTTTCAAAAGTGACCCGCTGTAAGAGCGGAACCCTAAGCGGCCGTTACCTAAATAACGGATATGCACCCAGCCCAACCCCGCGCAAACGGTCAGACCCAATGATGAATCGGCCACCCAGCCTTTTCAGCATGCACACGCAGTACAGGATCCGGATTCACCACCTGCGGGTTCTCAACCTTCAGCAACAGTGGCAAGTCATTGCGCGAATCCGAATAGAAATACGCCCCATCGAGGTGCTCGCCTTCCTGCTCCAGCCATTCCATCAGGCGGGTGATCTTGCCCTCACGGTAAGTCAGTACACCGATGGTCTTGCCGCTGTACACCCCATGAGCAACATCCAACTCGATCCCCAACACTTCTTCAATGCCGATACGCGCCGCAATCGGCTTGACCAGATGCGTGCCCGAGGCCGAAATCACCAGGATCCGGTCACCGTTCTTGCGATGCCGGGCAATGGTGCGCGTGGCTTCGCTGTAGATCAGCGGCTCGATAACGTCCTCCACCCACGGTTCTACAAGGTGCTCGATTTCTTCCGGCGTGCGGCCAATCATCGGCTCCAGGCTGAAGTCCATGTAGTCTTCCATGGCCAGTTCGCCACGGCTGTAAGCGGCCATCAGTTCATTGTTCTTGCGCATGAACGACTCGCCATCCACCCACCCCAGGCGGCCCATCTGCTCACTCCACAGGGTGGCGCAGTCACCGTGGATCAGGGTGTCGTCCAGATCAAAAATTACCAAAGCCATCAGTCGTGCTTCCTCAACTCAAGTCGTCTAACGGGGATGCCCTCAGGCTACCTCACATAGCGCACTGGGATCGATGGAAAGTGCCAGGCGCACGCCGTCAGGGTGCAAATCCTCGGCCGAGCGGTTAAGTACATCCACCACCAACTCCACGCCGCGCGCTTCGATGCGGTAGCGAATCACGTTGCCCAGCAGGCTGTGGCTGCGCACCAGTGCATCCAGCTCGCCGCTGCGGCTCAGTTCGATGGATTCCGGGCGTATCGCGATTCGGCTGCTGATTGGCCGTTGCAGCAGTTGGCTGGCCTTGTCGGCATCCAGCAGGTTGTAGTTGCCGATAAAACCGGCGGCAAATACGTCGACCGGCGCGGTGTAGAGGGTCTCGGCATCGCCGCTCTGCACGATCTTGCCCTGGTTCATCAGGAAGATCCGGTCGGACATGGTCAGGGCTTCTTCCTGATCATGGGTCACGAAAATGGTGGTCAAGCCCAACTCGCGCTGGATCTGGCGGATCTGTTCGCGCAGGTGCTTGCGAATCCGCGCGTCGAGGGCCGACAGTGGCTCATCGAGTAACAGCAGGCGCGGGCGGGTCACCAGGGAGCGAGCCAGGGCCACACGCTGGCACTGGCCGCCGGACATCTGGTGTGGGTAGCGCCCGGCGAGTTCTTTCAGCTCCACCAGTTGCAACACTTCCTGCACGCGTTTGTGGCTGTCGTCGGCATTGACCTTTTGCATGCGCAGGCCGAAGGCGACGTTCTGTTCCACGGTCATGTTGGGGAACAGCGCGTAGCTCTGGAACACCATGCCGATATGCCGTTTTTGCGGGCTTAACGGAACGATGTCCTGGCCATCCAGCAGGATTTTCCCGCTGTCCACCGAGGTCAGGCCAGCGATGCAGCGCAGCAGGGTCGACTTGCCGCAGCCCGATGGACCGAGCAGGGTGACGAACTCGCCCTTGGCGATTTCG
The DNA here is from genome assembly GCF_055409485.1 of Pseudomonas sp. A125. Lineage (NCBI taxonomy): Bacteria > Pseudomonadati > Pseudomonadota > Gammaproteobacteria > Pseudomonadales > Pseudomonadaceae > Pseudomonas > Pseudomonas sp. A125. The sequence goes on along the minus strand of NZ_JBUZVP010000032.1, from coordinate 83,801 downwards.
CAGTTGATGTCGCTGAATACCGGCGTGCCGGCGTAGCCTTTTTGCAGGTGTTGGACGCTGACGAAGCTCATTGGCTTTTGTCCTTGTTCAAGATGTTGGCGGCCCAGGTCAGCACCAGCACGAAGAAGAAATAGGAGATCACCAGGGCACTGGTGAAGTGGCCGCTGCTGTTACGCATATTGTTGAGGTACACCTGCAGTGTTTCGTACCGGGTGCCCACCAGGATGTTGGCGAATACGAACTCGCCGAACAGGAACGAGAACGACAGCAGCAACGCGACCATCAGGCCCTTGCGCAGGTTGGGCAGCACCACCAGGAACGCTGCCTGGAAGGTGCTGGCGCCGAGCAATTGGGAGGCGTCCATCAGGTCGCGCAGGTTGATCGCTTGCAGGTTGTTGGTGATTGCCCGGTACATGAACGGCAGCGCCACGGTGAAGTAGCAACCGATCAGGATCCACGGCGTGCCCACCATCGCAAACGGCCCCGAGCCATAGAGCTGCAACAGCCCCACCGACGACACCACCGGCGGCACCGCGAAGGGCAGCAGGATCAAGATGTTCATCAGCGCGTCGAGTTTCGGAAAGTGGTAATGCACCACAAACAGCAGCGGCAGGATCAGCACCACCGACAAAATCAGCGCACCCACGCACACCAGCAACGATTGGCCGAACGCGTTCAGAAAACGCGGGTCACTCCACAGCTGGATATACCACTTGAAGGTAAAACCGGACGGCAGGATGGTCGCCGACCAACTGCTGGCGATGGAGTAGACCAGGGTGCCGAGCAACGGCAGTACCAGGATCGCAAACAACAGGTACACCACTACGCGATGGTAGAGGGCGGCCGAGCCAGGTTCAGCGCGAGACATGGTAGCTCCTCTTGAGCAGCAGTTGATGGACCACGGTCACCACGGTCATCAGCGCCACCAGCACCACGGCCAGCGCGCTGGCCATGTTCGGGTCCAGGGAGATATCGCCGGAGACCATCGCCGCGATGCGGATCGGCAGTACGTTGAAGTTGCCGGTGGTCAGTGCATACACCGTGGCGTAGGCACCCAGGGCGTTGGCCAGCAGAATCACGAAGGTGCCCAGCAGCGCCGGGGTCAGCACCGGCAAGCCGATATGCCGCCAGTACTGCCAACCGTCGGCACCGAGCAATGAAGCCGACTCGCGCCAGTCTTCACGCAATGCGTCAAAGGCCGGGTAGAGCAGCAGCACGCCGAGGGGAATCTGGAAGTAGGTATAAAGGATGATCAGGCCGGTCTTGGAATACAGGTTGAAGTCCTGAATGATCCCCGCCTGCTTGAGCATGATGGTGATGCTGCCGTTAAAGCCCAGCAAGATGATGAAGGCGAAGGCCAACGGCACGCCGGCAAAGTTGCTGGTCATGTTGGCGAAGGCAGTCACGAAGTTGCGCAGTGGCCCGTCTACCCGACGCAGCGAATAACTGCCCAGCACCGCGATGATGATCCCGAACACGCTGGAGTAGAAGCTGATCTCCAGGCTGTACTGGATTGCCTGCAGGTAGAACTTCGAACTGAAGATCTTGCTGAAGTTGGCAAAGCCCCAGCCGAACTCTTCCGACTGAACGCTGCTGATCATCACCCACACCAGCGGGGCGATCTCGAACACGATAAAGAAGAGGGCGAAGGGCACCAGGCACAAGGCAGCCAGCCATTTGCCGCGGATCACTGAATTCACTTCAACAGCTCCCGGCATACAGGTTTGTCGTGGGGCACGCCCAGCAGTTCGCAGACGGTGCCGCACAATTCGGTTTGTTTGGGCGTGGCGTGGGTGTCGAAGCTGAAGGCATCACCGAGCACAAACAGCGGCACTTCCCGTTCTTCCGGCAACAGGCCGTTGTGGGAGCGGTCGTTGTTCATGCCGTGGTCGGCCGTCACCAGCACCTGGTAGCCGGCGTCGAGCCAGCCTTGCAGGTAGTCGGCGAGGATGATGTCGGCCGAGCGTGCGCTGTTGCGGTACTGCGGGGTGTCGAGGCCGTGCTTGTGGCCGGCGTCGTCGATGTTCATCGGGTGCACCACCAGGAAGTTCGGCGCGTGTTTCAGGCGCAGGCTCTCGGCATCGGCAAACAGGTGCGAGTCCGGGTAATGGTCATTCCAGTAGAAATGCCCGTGCTGGATCGCCAGCGCCGGGTCGTTGGTATGACGATCCCGGGCGGCAATGAAGGGGCTGCGGTTATACAACTCGCTGACCCAGTGATAAGCCGCCGCCGCTGTGGATAAGCCTGCGTCGGTGGCGTAATGGAAAATGCTGCGCTGGTTGGACAGTCGCGAGACGTTGTTGTGGACGATGCCGCTCTCGATCGGCGCAACGCCGGTGAGGATGCATTCGTACAGTGGCCGGGACAGGGCCGGCAGTTCACATTCCAGTTTGTACAGTGCTGCGCGTCCTGCGCCGACATAGGCCTGCAAGTGCCCCATGGCGTGTCGGGCAACCTCGTAATTCAGGCCGTCGAGCACGACAAGGATGACGTTGTGCTTCATAGGGGCTGGGGCTCCGCAACAAATAGGCGTGATTCGGTTTTTTGGTTGGAACACCGATCAAATGTGGGAGCTGGCGTGCCTGCGATAGCGGTGTGTCAGTCGACAATACTGCTGAATGTCATACCGTTATCGCAGGCAAGCCAGCTCCTACACTGGCCGCGTTCTTATTGCATATTGATGATGACTTCTTCCTGCCACTTCTGCGGCAGTGCCTTGGAGGTCTTCTCCCAGGCATCGGCGTCTTTGATCGGGGTTACTTTCTTGTACTGCTCGTTAGGCAGCAGCTTGGCCTGCACGTCGGCTGGCAAGGTCAGGTGCTCGGCACGAATCGGCCGCGCATTGCCTCGCGCCAGGTTGGTCTGGCCGGCGTCGCTGAAGATGTATTCGCGGGTCAGCTTGGCGGCGTTCGGGTGCTTGGCGTATTTGTTGATGATGGTGGTGTAGCCGGAAATCACCGAGCCGTCCGACGGGATCAGCACCACGTAGTCATCCGGGTTGGCCATCTTGGCTTTGTAGCTCAGGCCATTGAAGTCCCAGACCACGCCCACTTCAACTTCACCTTTTTCCATGGTGGCGATGGTCGGGTTGGCCAGCGACAGGCGGCCTTGCTTGGCGATGTCGGCGAACATCAACAGCGCAGGCTGAATGTTCTTCTCGTCGCCACCGTTGGCCAGTGCTGCGGCGAGTACGCCGTTGGCAGCCTGGGCGGCGGTGCTCACGTCACCAATGGAGACCTTGTATTTACCGGTCTTCAGGTCTGCCCAGCTTTTTGGGGCGTCGGAGCCGTGCAGCAGCTTTTTGTTGACGATAAACGCGATGGTGCCGGTGTAGGCCAGGGCCCAGTTACCGTCTTTGTCTTTCGCCCAATCCGGCACTTGTGCCCAGGTAGTCGGTTTGTAGGGTTGGGTCACGCCCTGTTTTACCGCGATCGGGCCGAAGGCTGCACCGACGTCGCCGATGTCGGCGCTGGCGTTGTCTTTTTCTGCTGCAAACTTGGCGACTTCCTGGGCCGAGCTCATGTCGGTGTCGATGTGCTTGAGGCCGTAGGTCTTGGCCAGGTCGTCCCAGGTGCCTTTCCAGTTGGCCCAGTCATCGGGCATGCCGACGCTGTTGACAGCGCCTTCCGCTTTCGCGGCGGCTTCGAGCGTTTTCAAATCGGTATCAGCAGCCATGGCGGCGGTGCACATGGCAATGGTCGAGCCTAACAGTGATGCCAGGAAAAGCTGTTTCATCCGAAGCTCCTTTGGGCGTTTTCAACGCTGCGTTTTTATGAACGATTGCGGTGGTGTTGGTCTAGGTCAGCAATACACGAGCCAATTTAGGCGCGGTGGATGACAGTTTCATGTCGATGTCGTTTTTTGTTGGCCTGGACGGGGGCTCGCCGGGTAAGCGTAGACCATGCGCAACCGCCCGGAAGCCTTGGACTTGGCCGATGTATTGCAGGCCTTGTAGCAGGAAGTCGCGCGGCGCTGTCATCTGTCGGTCATGTGCATTGCATAGGCTTGCACGCAACGGCAGAGGCGCGTTTAGAGGGCGTTTTGTGCACCTGAATAGTGCTGGTCTAGTCCAGATAGGTAACGTTGATGCGTGATGAGGCAACCAAAGCGGTGACAACCATTGGCCTGGCGCTGCAAGAGCAGATTGACCACGGGTTGTTGGCGCCTGCCAGTAAGCTGCCGGCCGAGCGCAAGTTGAGCGAGTTGTTTGGTACCACCCGGATCACGGTGCGGGAAGCCTTGTTACAACTTGAGGCCCAAGGGCAGATTTACCGCGAGGAGCGGCGGGGGTGGTTTGTGTCGCCGCCCAGGCTTGCCTATAACCTGATGCAGCGCAGTCACTTTCACGCGATGGTGAGTGCGCAGGGGCGTGTGCCGTCGACCGAGGTGATTTCGGCGCGGTTGCAGCCGGCGTCGGCGGCGGTGTGTGCGTGGTTGCAGTTGCCGGCGTTGTCCAGTGTGATTCAGATTTGCCGGGGGCGCAGGATTGATGGGCGGCTGGTGTTGTATGTGGAGCACTATCTGAATCCGCAGTATTTTCCGGGGATTCTGGAGTGCGATTTTAATCAGTCGATTACGGAGTTGTATGCGCGGGTGTATGACTTGCACTACGGGCGGGTGCGGTTTGAGATTGTGCCGACGTCACTGCAGGTTGAGGCGGCGGCGGCGTTGAGGGTGTCGGTGGGGAGCCCGGGGTTGCGGATTGCTCGGGTTAATTATGATCAGCATGAGCGGTTGATTGATTGTGATCTGGAGTTTTGGCGGCATGATGCGATTCATGTTGGGGTGGATGTGGTTTGACGCTTTGACGCTTTTGGGTGTGTACATATCCGTTATTCAGGTAACGGCCACTTAGGGTTTCGCTCTTACAGCGAGTCACTTTGCAAAAGCGGCAAAGTAACCAAAACGCTCTGCCCCGCCTGTCGGCGCCTCGCTTTGGCTCGGCGTTCCCTCTCTCCGGGATTGCTCCGCGGGCCGCCGCGACGGCCCGTCCCTGGCCCGTCGCGGCTAAACCGGCGTCCTGCCGGTTTACCCGCTCCTCAATCCCTGCGTTCGGCCTCGGGCTGAATGGGGCAGTTAGATCAAGATCACAAGCAAGATCAAGGGCACGGCGGCCTGAAAGCCGACCTGAGTGTTAAAAGCCAGAGCGAAAGCAGAGCCGCTTTTCTGTAGGAGCCGGCTTGCCGGCGAATAACCTGAGAACGCCGCGTTCATTCAGGACGCCCGCGTCATCGTTAACGATCTTCGCGAGCAAGCCCGCTTGTGTCTTGAGCTGAGATTAAGCTGAGGGTGAGAGCGGAACCCTACGAGGCCGTTACCTGAATAGCGGATAGGCCCTCAATCCGCAGCATTGGCATACAAATAATCCGTCGCCAACGAAGCCAGCGTCCGAACCCCAACCACCAACGCCGACTCGTCCACAAAGAACCCCGGGTTATGATTCGGCGCCGCCTTGCTCATCTCCTGATCCCGCGGCGTCACCCCCAAAAACACAAATAACCCGGGCGCTTCCTTGGCATAAAACGAGAAGTCCTCAGCCCCACCCACCAGCGGAGCGTTGACCACATCGCCATTCGCCGCCCAACGCAAACTCGGCAGCATCTTCTCGGTCAGCGCCGGGTTATTAATGGTCGGGTCATACTTCTCGATGATCGTAACCTCAGCCTTCGCCCCTCCACTTTCGGCAATTTTCTCGACGGTCTGGCGCACATCCGCATGCAGCTTCTGGCGAATGCCATAGTCGTAGGACCGAATGGTCCCACTCATATCCACCGACTCAGGAATGATGTTGTACCGCGTCCCCCCATTGATGGTGCCAATACTCACCACCGCCGGAAACGAAGAAATATCCGTACGCCGGCTGACCACCGTCTGCAACCCCACGATGGCCTGCGCCCCCACGGTAATCGGGTCGATGCCATCCCACGGCCGCCCGGCATGCGTCTGCTTGCCCAGGATCTTGATCCGCAGGTCATCCGAGCTGGCCAACGTCGGACCTGGCCGATATGCGATCTGCCCCGCAGGCACTCCAGCCCAAACATGAAGGCCAAACACCGCATCCGGCTTGGGCGATTTCATTACCCCTTCCTGCACCATCATCTTCGCGCCCCAGGTGTTTTTACCGTCGGGGATAAAGTCGCTCGGGCCTTCTTCCGCCGGCTGGAAATAAAACACCACGGTCCCCGGCAGACGATCACGCATGCCAGTCAGGATTTTCGCTGTACTGAGCAGGATGGCGGTGTGGGCGTCGTGGCCGCAGGCGTGCATCACGTCGACTTCTTTATCGAGGTACACACCCTTGGCCTTCGAGGCGAAGGGCAGGCCGGACACTTCTTTGACCGGCAGCGCATCCATGTCGGCGCGCAGGGCCACGGTCGGGCCGGGCAGGGCGCCCTTGAGGATGGCGACGACGCCGGTGCGGGCGACGCCGGTCTTGACCTCAAGCCCCATCTCCCGCAGTTGCTTGGCCACAAGCTCCGCAGTGCGATGTTCGGTGTTGCCCAGTTCCGGATGGGCGTGGATGTCGCGCCGGGTTTCCAGCAAGGCCGGCTCCAGCACTTTGGCCTGGGCGGCGATTGCTTCACGGGCACTGTCCTGGCCGCTGCTGGCGGCGATGACCGCGCTGCTGGCGACACCGCACAGCAGGCCGAATACCCATTGGTGTGTAAGACCGGTTAAACGCATAAGGACTCTCCATGTTTATTGTTGTTGATCCTGACGTCGTCCGGGCAGCGCTTATTCTTTCTCTTGCACGCCTCCCGCCGCCGTCACCACTTGCACGCTCAAGCGCGGGGTGGCCAGGTCCAGCCCGGCCTCATCCAGGTGACGCTTGAGCGACAGGTTGAACGCCCGCGAAACCTCCCACTGCTTGATCGGAGCGGTCTTGAAACGGGCGCGAAGGATCGCACTGCCGGACTCAAAACTCTCTACACCCTGAATCTCCAGCGGCGACCAGATGTTGCGCCGCTGCAACGGGTCGTTGCGCATCTTTTGCCCGACGTCGCGCATCAGCTTGATGGCGTCGTCGATTTCCATGTTGTACGGAATCGCCACCCGGAAGATCGCATAGCCGAATTCCCGGGAGTAGTTCTTGATGCTTTTGATTTCACTGAACGGGATCGTGTGCACGATGCCGTCGATGTCGCGCAGGCGCACGGTACGGATGGTCAAGCCTTCGACCGTGCCCAGGTGGCCGCCGACATCCACGTAGTCATCAATGGCCAGGGAGTCTTCGATAATGATGAACAGGCCGGTGATCAAGTCCGCCACCAATGACTGCGCACCAAAGCCGATTGCCAGGCCGATCACACCGGCACCGGCCAGCAGCGGGGTGACGTTCATGCCCATGTTCGCCAGGGCGACGATGGCGGCGATGATGAAGATAGTCACGAACAGCACGTTGCGAATCAACGGCATCATGGTCTGCGCACGCGCATTGGCCAGGCCTTTGCGCGAGCGGGTGAGGGCGTGGTGGATAGCGGTGTCGCTGAGGATCCAGATCAGCCAGGCGAACAGCAAGGTGCCGGCGAGGCCGAACAGCTTGACGCTGATTTCATGGCCGTCGCCTTCGGTAAAGCGGATCAGCGACAGGCCCCAGACCCGCAGGCCCAGTTCGATAAACACCAGCCACACCACGAGGTGGGCGAGGGTGTAGACGAAGCTTTTCAGGCGGTCGGAGTACAGCGCATGGCGTTTGTGCCCACGCTGGGGCTTGAGTGAATGGCGGCGCACCAGGCCGTTGATCACCATGCACAACACCAGCAATACCGTGCACAACAATGATTGGCGCAGGGCGGTGCTGGTGTCGCCGGCGGAGACGAAAGTGGCGAACAGCGAGATGCCCACCAGCAGCAATGCCGGCAGGTACCAGAAGGTGCCGACGATTTCGATGGTGTCGCTCAGGGCGCGGCGGGTCAGGCGGCGCGACAGCGGCTGGTTGCGGATCAGGTGTGCGATGGGCCGGCGGAAACGCAGGATGAACACGCCGGTGGACAGCGCGGCCATCACATTGGCGATGGTCGCGGCGACATGGGACAGGTGCTGGCCCAGGCTCTCGGCCAGGCGCGGGTCGCTGACGGCTTCGCCAAAGGCGGCAAAGCTGCCGATCAACCACAGCGGGCGAAAGGCCTGGTGCCGCAGGATGTACAGCGCGCGGTGGCGGTGCGGGCCGTCGAGCACGGAGAACGCGACCACGCAGATCGCCGAGAAACAGGTGCCCACCACCAGCGCGTAGGCCAGCACCATCGCCAGGGACTTGCCCAGGGAGGAGGGCAGCGCGTAACTCATGTACACAGTGATGACCAACGCAATCAGCCATGGCCCGAGTTTGCGCAAGGCAAAGCGCAGCAGGTCCCAGGTCTTGGGGTGTTGGGGCAGTTCCTCGGTGAGGCCGAAGCGTTCGCGCACCCGGTGACTGAGCCAGATCAGCACAGCGGCCAAAAGGCTCCAGAGCATCAGGATCATGGCAAAGGCAAAGATGATCGGCAGCCATTCACTGGCGGGCAGCATCAGGGCGGTGAGTTCATCCTTGGCCTGGTCGAACTCGCTGGACCAGCGATTGATCGGGCTGTCGGCACCCGAAAACTGTTGCTCAAGGCTCGACAGGGTGCCACCGATCAAACCCAGTACACCCAGTTCAGCGGCGGGCTGGGCCTTTTGCGTGGTTTCGCGGAGTTTTTTCAGGTCGTTGAGCAGCTTGGTGCGCTGCTGGTCGTTTTCCAGGGTCTTGATCACCTCGTCCAGCGACTGGCCCAGCGGGACGTCGGCTTGCGGCTGGGGTTTGTTGGTGCTGCCCAGCAGGCCCGGCAGGCTCACGGCGTGGGCAGGCGCCATGGGCAGCAGGGTCAGCAGGCAGATAAACAGGCAGCAGGGCAGGGCAAACAGACGGGCAAGCACGAGGCGGTCAACCTTAAAAACGACGAATTGACCGAGTGTACGAGGCCGTCATGTGCAATGCGAGTGGGATTGTCATTCGGCGAGTTTGGCGAGGATCTTGTACACCACGGTGCCGAGGATCAGCAGCATGCCGATGCACATGCCGAACACGCCAATGCCTTTGTCGCGAAAGTTGAAGCCTATGGCCAGGAGGATCATGCCGATCAGGATGGGGATGAGCATGGAGTGGAAGGCGGACATGGTGATCATGGGACGACGGCCTTGTCGGATGGGAATGGGTGCAAGTCTAGGCGGATTTCGCAAAATGCGAGTTGATCGGTGTCAGAAACGCTACAACGGCCCGGCTAATTTCCAACGCCGATGGCTTTTTTTCGATTGGCCATGGTCCACATCCATCAGGAACCTTTAAACCCAGGAGCATTCATCCATGAGCACACCCAAGGCACTGTTGATTCTGCACGGCAAGCAAGCCCTCAATGAGCAGGTGCGGGCGGCGGTGCAGGGCAAGCGCGACCAGGGTTGGGAATTGGCTGTTCGGGTGACGTGGGAGGGAGGCGATGCCCAGCGGTTTGTCGATCAAGCCCTGGCCGATGGCTACACCCGGTTGATTGCCGGCGGCGGAGATGGCACGTTGCGGGATGTGGCCGAGGCCATGGCCCGGGCCAACACCGACGCCAGCCTGGTGCTGATGCCGCTGGGTACCGCCAACGATTTTGCCCGCGCCGCCGGCGTGCCGCTGGAGCCTGAGCTGGCTCTGGAGCTGCTGGACGTGCCGGCGCGTGCTATCGACTTGGGCGAGGTGGGCGGGCAGATCTTCCTTAATATGGCCACCGGCGGTTTTGGCAGCCAGGTCACCGCCAATACCTCCGAAGACCTGAAGAAGGTCCTCGGTGGCGCAGCGTATTTGTTTACCGGCCTGTCACGCTTCAGCGAATTGCGCGCGGCCTACGCTGAGTTGCAGGGCCCCGACTTTCACTGGCGCGGCGAGTTGCTGGCATTGGGCATCGGCAACGGGCGCCAGGCCGGCGGGGGCCATGTGTTGTGCCCCGGCGCCCTGGCCGATGATGGATTGCTGGACATCAGCATCCTGCCAGCCCCACAGGAGGTGGTCGGCACCCTGCGCAACCTGATGACGGATGGCTGGGGCCTGGACAACATGTTTGTGCGGGCGCGTTTGCCGTGGGTCGAAATCAAGGTCGCCGAAGGGCTGGCGATCAACCTGGATGGCGAGCCGCTGCAGGGTGACGACCTGCACTTTGCTGCCTTGCCCCAGGCGCTGCGGGTGCACCTGCCGGCGGATTCGCCGTTGCTGGCTAATCGTCCAGGCTGATGATGTGTTCGCGCACGGCGAACAACACCAGGCCTGCCACGTCGAAAATCTGCAGGCGCTTCATGATTTGCGAGCGGTGGGCTTCCACGGTCTTGATGCTCAAGCCCAGGCCATTGGCGATTTCCCGGGTGGACTTGCCGCGCACGATCAGGCGCAGGATTTCCAACTGGCGTGCCGTCAGGTTGTGGTTGTGAGGCCGCGGGTTGGCCTGGGCCTGATTGCGCACCAGCGCCTGGTTGATCACCGTGTGGGCGATGGCCGGGCTCAGGTAGCGTTCGTTGTTGCGCAAGGCCAGCAGCGCCTGTTCCAGCTCATTGGCGGTGGTGTCCTTGAGCAGGTAGCCATGAGCGCCGGATTCCAGGGCGCACATGATCAGTTCCGGGTCGGTGTGCATCGACAGGATCAGCACTTTGCTCTTGGGATGGGCGCGCTTGAGAGACTTGAGCGCATCGAGCCCGCCGGTGTGCTTCATCGACAGGTCGAGCAGTACGATGTCCGGTTGCAGCGCGTCGAATCGCTCCAGCAGCTGGGCACCATCGCTGGCTTCGCCGACCACTGCGTAGCCGGGAATATCCATGACCAGCGCGCGCACGCCGGCCCTGATCAGGGAGTGGTCATCCACCAGGAGTAAGTTGCACGTCACTCTAGAACCTTATGGGGGTTGGCCCGTTCGAGGGCGCGGGGCGCCCAGGGGAAAAGCGCTTCGATCCTTGTCCCAAAGCCGGGCTGGCTATTGACGGACAACGTGCCTCCCAGTTGATCAATTCGCTCGGACATCCCGGCCATGCCCCGTTGGCCTTCCAGGGCGGGGTTGATGGCGGGTGAAAAGCCCCGGCCGTCATCGCTGATAAACAGTGACAGGCCTTCGGGCAGGCGTTGCAGGCGCACCAGCAGGTTATGTGCCTGGGCATGGCGCAGCATATTGGTGACGGCTTCCTGGGTAATGCGAAAAGCCGCAACGGCCATCTCTTCCGGGATGCCCGTCAGCCTTTGATGGCATTCCAGGCTCCAGCTCACCCGGGTGTTTTCCAGGGCCTTGAGCAGGTGCGCCCGCAGGCTCGCCTCCAGCCCCAGGCTCGCCAACTGCCGGGGGTTGAGGATGGCCGACACGTCCTGCACCTTGGCCAGGGTTTCGTTCAAGGTGTTACACAGTACTGAACAATGGCCTTGCAGGTCTGCCGGCAGGCGGCGTTTGAGCCACTCACTTTGCAGCTTGGCGGCGGTCAACAATTGGCCAATATCGTCGTGCAGTTCGCGGCTCAGGCGATGACGCTCGTTTTCCTGAACCTGCAACAGGCGGTCGGCCAACTCCTGGGGCTGGAACTTGATGGATTTGCGTGAGCGCCACTGTTGCAGGCCTACCACCGACAAGATGGCCAGGTTCAACAGCAGCAGGATGAGAGGAATATTGGCCGAGTGTGCATAACCCCACAGGCTGAACAGGCATGCGCACAGGCATAGCGCGAGCGTCATCCAGCGTGCATTGCTTCGGGACACGGACCTTGCGATGAGTGACTTCAGGCTGGCGTACATAGGAGGCGCATTTCACGTTTATATGCATCATGAAGTTGAGTCACTTCGAGCGGGGCATGGTACCACCACTATTACCGTTGGTCGCCTGGCGCCGAGCCTGATGAGTAGTATTAATCACGGCAGTGCCCCGGGAGGTAGTCCAGGAGTTCAAATAGTGGGGAAGTTGTATCATTGAAGTCTTTTTGTATCGGTATTGTCGTTAGTGGCTTATTGATATTTTTTGCTAACGACGACGTCAGGCAGGATTAGTTGTGGCTGTCGTTTTTGGATAAGGCGGCAATTGAATACGACATTTCTCTGATTGGATGCGAAGAATACTCAAATGGCGTAAGGCACGCGGTGCTGTCGCTTATAACCGAAGTCGCTTTGCGGGATGTGTTGGACGACCGTGGCAATTAACGCGGTTTGTTCGGTTTCATCCAGGCCGAGCTTGCCGGTTTTTGCATCGATCAACTCCAGTTGCCAGGCCAGTAAGGTCAGGCAGGCATTCAGCGCATCCAGTGCCTGATCATGCAATTGCAGGGGGCTGGCGGCATTGCTGATCAAGTACTGCACATGCCGTGAAAACTCGCTGATCGCCCGCAGGGCCAAGGCGTCGGACTTTTCCGCAAGCTTGATCAGGCTGCTTTTCATGCAATCGACGGCGTCGCTGTCGTTGCGGATCAGATGCAGGTGGCTCAAGCACTCCTGGGATTTGTCCAGCAGCATTTGTGCCTCAAGGAGGAACTCGGGAAGTGCAAGTTGCCACTCTTTGCCGTCGTTCATCATGCAAGTCTCCACAACATACGGTCGGATAATGAGATGTTGCACCTGGTCAATGGCTTAAAAGTACCGCTGAAATATGACGAATATCTGTAGTCTGCTTCCGACTTTTCAGTAGGACTTTTATTTGATTGATCGCTGCGTTCGTCCGGCACCCTCACATTCCTCAAGGGCATTCGCACAACTTCTTCGGTTGCCAAGACGTAAGTCTTTGGACGACCCGTGGGCCGTGGGCTTGCGATAGCAAACAAAAGCCTGACTCCATTCATGCAATGAGAATGGCGTCACATTAATGGCTATTAGATATCGCGAATATCAGGTTGATCCTGATTGTGGGTAGGGGAATCCCTTACATGGGGGAACCTCGCGCTGACTTTGTGGTCACGCGGCGGTGGTGATGGGCCTTGCGTTGAAGCAAGCTCAGTAAAGCATGATGTCAGTGTGACATCAATGGATTTACATGGCATTTTAGCGGGGGTCAAGGTCCGGCGTTTGCCGCCGATAACCTCCTTCAGTGACCAGCACTATCCATCCGCTAAACCCAGGAGTCTTTAATGGCCGGCATTCTCGACACGGTAGATCAACGCACACAATTGGTGGGCGAGAATCGCCTGGAGATCCTCATGTTTCGCCTGGCCGGGCGGCAGTTGTTCGCGATCAACGTGTTCAAGGTGCAGGAAGTGCTGCAACTGCCCAAGTTGACCCTGATGCCCCAGCGGCATCCCTTTGTCTGCGGCGTGGTCAACCTGCGTGGCCAGACGTTGCCGGTGATCGACCTGTCCCAGGCGATTGGCATGCGCCCGCTGATTCCGGGGCCTAACAGCACCATTATCGTCACCGAATACAACCGCTCGGTGCAGGCATTCCTGGTGGGCGGCGTCGACCGCATCGTCAACATGAACTGGGAAGCGATCCTGCCACCACCGGCCAGTGCCGGGCGCCAGCATTACCTGACGGCCATCAGCAAGGTCGACGACCAGTTGGTGGAAATCATCGACGTGGAAAAAGTCCTCGCCGAAATCGTGCCGTACAACGCCAAGGTCTCCCGCGAGAAACTCGAAGACCCGGTGCTGGAGCGCGCCCGTGGCCGAGAAGTGCTGCTGGTGGATGACTCCAACGTGGCCCTTTCGCAACTGCGTGACACCCTCGGCCAACTGGGGGTGAAGATGCACATTGCCAGCGATGGCCTCAAGGCCCTGAACATGCTCAAGGCTTGGGCCGACAGCGGCCAGGTGATGACCGACAAACTGTTGATGATCTTCACCGACGCCGAAATGCCCGAGATGGACGGCTACCGCCTGACCACCGAAATTCGCAATGACCCGCGCCTGCGTGGCCTCTACGTCGTACTGCACACCTCGTTGTCCGGCAGCTTCAACGATTCGATGGTGAAGAAGGTCGGGTGCGACAACTTCCTCTCCAAGTTCCAGCCCGACAAGTTGGTGGACGTGGTTCGTCAACGCTTGATGCTGGACGAAGTACCGGCTTGAGCTTAGGGTGGCGGCTTTGCCCCTCAGGAATGCAGGCCCATGCTTCGTCTCAGCGCGTTGTACCGATACCCCTTGAAGTCCGGCAAGGGTGAACCCTTGCAGCAGATCGCCCTGGATACACTTGGGCTCGACGGGGATCGACGCTGGATGTTGGTGGACGAGGCCAGCGGGCGTTTCCTGACCCAGCGCGCCGTGGCCAAAATGAGCCAGCTGTCGGCGTTATGGAACAGCGCCGGCGGCCTGACCCTGAGCGCCGAAGGGCAGCCTGCCCTCGACGTGCCACTGCCCGGCGACGATGCCGAGTTGCGCGGCGTGACTATCTGGCGCGACACCCTGCGTGTGCCGGATGCCGGTGATGCGGCGGGCGCCTGGCTCAGCGAATTCATCGGCAAACCCACGCGTCTGGTGCAAGTGCCGCTGGCGCGTGCACGTACCACCGAGGCCGGTTATGGCAAGGATGATGACAAGGTCGCGTTTGCCGATGGTTTTCCACTGTTGCTGATCGGCCAAGCGTCCCTGGATGACCTGTCCCAACGCGTCGGTCGCCCCATGGAAATGCTGCGTTTTCGTCCCAACCTGGTGATCGAGGGCAGCGAAGCGTTTGCCGAGGACGGCTGGAAACGGGTGCGGATTGGCGACGTCGAGTTTCGTGTGGTCAAGTCCTGCTCACGTTGCATCCTGACCACCATTGATCCGGCGAGCGGCGAACGCAGTGCCGACCGCGAACCGCTGGCCACGCTCAAGACCTATCGCGAGCAAGAGGGCGATGTGATGTTCGGGCAGAACCTGGTCAACGACGGTGTGGGGCGCCTGGAAGTCGGCATGCCGGTGACGATTCTCGAGTAATCGGCCCTGAAATGAAAAATGCCCGTCTCGCGAGAGACGGGCATTTTTTTCGGCTATCGAAAGATCAGCCGCGGTATTCGCACAGGTAAGCCGTGTCGACGGCTACTTTCAGCTGGAACTTGCTGTTGGCAGGCACGTTGAACTGGCTGCCGGCTTCGAAGGTTTCCCAGTCCGCGCTGTCTGGCAGCTTGACGGTCAGCGCGCCTGATACCACGTGCATGATTTCACGCTGGGCGGTGCCGAACTCGTATTCGCCCGGGGCCATGACACCGACGGTCGCCGGACCTTCTGCAGTGCCGAAAGCGATCGACTTGACGGTGCCGTCGAAGTACTCGTTGACTTTAAACATGGGCGAATCCTCGGAAAAGGGTCAAGAAAGGTCGGCCAGTATGCCTTCTACACGGGCAAAATCAACGGCAGCAGCCGTGCGGTATTGCGCGCATCTTCGAGCGCCCGATGCTGCTGGCCATGGAACTGCATCCCGGCCAGTTGCAGCGCGCCGTTGAGCCCCAGCGGCTTGTCCAGGCGCCGGGCCTTGGCGAAGCGCTGCTTGAGGTTCACGTGGGGCGTCTGGCCCAGCACGCTGCTCAAGCCATGGCGCTGCCACTCCAGCTCCAGTTGCTGGCGGTCGTAGTCACCCCAGCTCGCCCAGCCCTCAAGGCGAGCCTGGTGTTGCCCGAGCCAGCGTTCGAACAGCGGCCACACCTCAGTCAACGGCGCGGCAGCGTCGATATTAGCCTGGGTGATGTGGGTCAGCTGGCGGCAGAACGGCGTCAGCAATGGCCGGCGCAACGGCCGTACAAAACGCTGGAAATGGTCCAGCTCACGGCCCTGGCGGTTAACCAGGCTCACACCGATTTCGATGACTTCCATCTCGGTCACGGGCCAGCCGCCTTCATCCGTTGTGGCTTCAAGATCAATAATCAGCCAATGAGGCATCGCAGGTTCCCGTACTCTTCCCGTCCTGATGGGGATAGAGCGTAGCCAAGCCTGCTAGTTCCGCCCAGGGCTTACTCGATCTCCAGCAAAATCTGACGGTTCCTGACCTGATCGCCTGCAACCGCCTGGATTCGCTTGACCACGCCACTCATGCCGGCCTTGAGTGGGTGCTCCATTTTCATCGCTTCCAGCACCAGCAATAGCTGACCCTGGCTGACCGAATCACCTTCGCTGACCCGTACCTCGACAATCGCGCCGTCCATCGGCGCCTTGACGGTGCCGTTGCTGGCCTCGGCCTGGCGGGTGGCAACGGCTTGGGTTTGGTTGGTGATGCACACGCCGGGCAGCCAGCAACGAGTTCCTTGCAGGTGGTAGGCGATACGGCGGCGGATGCCGTTGACCACGGCTGTGGCCCAGCGGCCGTCGCTGGTGAGGTCGCGGACCTCGATGGCCTGCTGATCAATCTCGATTTGCAGGCAATTGTCTGCCAGCACACTGAGGCTGATTGCCCGGGGCTCATCCTGTTCGGCCAATTGGTAGGTCCATGGCACGCTGGCGTTGTTACGCCAGCCAGAGAGCGGCGTGGGGTGAGCATTGGCGCTGTGTTGATAAAACATCGCGGCGGCCAGTGCCAGTTCATTGTGGGTCGCGTTGGTAGGTGGAATGTCGCTGAAGTGTTCGGCGATAAAGCCGGTACTGAAGTCGCCCGCGATGAATTGCGGATGCTTGAGCAAGCTGGCCAGCAGGCGCTGGTTGGTGGCGACGCCGAGCAGCACGCAGTCTTCCACGGCCCTGACCAGCTTGCGCCGGGCCTCTTCGCGGGTGGCGCCGTGGGCGATGATCTTGCCCAGCATCGGGTCGTAGAACGGGGTGATGCGCTGGCCTTCCAGCACGCCATGATCGATGCGCACTCGGGCAGTCGGTTCCCAGCGCAACACGTCGCCGGTTTGCGGCAGGAAGCCCTGGGCCGGGTCTTCGGCGTACAGGCGCACTTCCATGGCGTGGCCGCTGAGGGTCACTTGTTCCTGGCGCAGGGGCAGGGGCTGGCCGGCGGCGATGTGCAGTTGCCAGGCGACGAGGTCGAGGCCGGTGATCAGCTCGGTGACCGGGTGTTCGACTTGCAGGCGGGTGTTCATTTCCAGGAAGTAGAAGTCGCCGTTGCGGTCGAGCAGGAATTCGACGGTGCCGGCGCCGACGTAATTGACGGCGCGGGCGGCCTTGAGGGCGGCTTCGCCCATGGCTTGGCGCAGCTCAAAGGTCATGATGGGGCAGGGGGCTTCTTCGATGATTTTTTGATGGCGGCGCTGGATCGAGCAGTCGCGTTCGCCGAGGTAGATCAGGTTGCCGTGGGTGTCGCCGAACAGTTGGATTTCGACGTGGCGGGGGGCGATCAGGGCATGTTCGAGGATGAGTTCGGCGCTGCCGAAGGCGTTTTGTGCTTCGGAGCGGGCGGTGCGCAGGTGTTCTAGCAGGGTGTCGGGGCTGTGGACCAGGCGCATGCCGCGACCGCCGCCGCCGGCGCTGGCCTTGATCATCAGTGGGTAGCCGATGTGGGTGGCTTGTTGTTGCAGGGTTTGGTCGTCCTGGTCTTGGCCTTGGTAGCCTTTGATGCAGGGGACGCCGGCGTTGAGCATGGCGATTTTTGATAGGCGTTTGCTGCCCATCAGTTCGATGGCTTCGGGGCTGGGGCCGATGAAGGTCAGGCTGGCTTTGGCGCAGGCGCGGGCGAAGTCGGGGTTTTCGGAGAGGAAGCCGTAGCCGGGGTGGATGGCGTCGGCGCCGGTGCGGTGGGCTGCGTCGAGGATGGCTTCGATGTTGAGGTAGGACTGGTTGACCGGGGCGGGGCCGATGTTGATGGCTTCGTCGGCCATCTGGACGTGCAGGCTGTTGGCGTCGGGGGCGCTATAGACCGCTACTGTGCGGTAGCCCAGGGATTGGGCGGTGCGCTGGATGCGGCAGGCGATTTCGCCACGGTTGGCTATGAGGATTTTGTTGAACATCGGCATGGTGGTGTCCCTTGGCTTGTCGGGTACATATCCGTTTTTTTGGTAACGGCTGCTTATGGTTCCGCTCTTACAGCGGGTCACTTTTGAAAAGCGCAAAAGTAACCAAAACGCTCTGCCCCGCCTGTCGGCACCTCGCCTAGGCTCGGTGTTCCCTCACTCCGGAATTGCTCCGCGGGCCGCCGCGACGGCCCGTCCCTGGCCCGTCGCGGCTAAACCGGCGTCCTGCCGGTTTACCCGCTCCTCAATCCCTGCGTTCGGCCTCGGGCTGAATGGGGCAGTCAGATCAAGATCAAGAGCAAGAGCACGGCGGCCTGAAAGCCGACCTGAGTGTTAAAAGCCAGATCAAAATCTGTAGGAGCTGGCTTGCCGGCGATGCAGGCAACTCGGCCTTTCAGACACCCCGCGGCGATGCCATCGCAGGCAAGCCAGCTCCTACATTTGAACCGTGCCGGCCTTTGATTTTGCTGTTGCTTTTAACACTCAAGCCGGCCTGTAGGCCGCTGTGCTGTTGATCTGCTTGTGATCTTGATCTTAGGCGCCCCGTCAACCACGCTGGCCGAACGCAGGCTTTGGAGCGTGGGTAACCCGGCAGGACGCCGGGTTAGCCGTCCTGGGCCAAGGATGGCCCATGACGGCGGCCCACGCTCCAAAGCCTGCGTGAGGGCACACCGAGCCTAAGCGAGGTGCCGAGTGGTGGGGCAAGAGCGTTTTGCTTACTTTTGCGCTTTTCAAAAGTGAGCCGCTGTAAGAGCGGAACCCATCCAAGCCATCACTCAAATAACGGATATGCCCCCCTTTCATCGCGCCCACCGAGGCTTACGCTTCTGCACAAAAGCCTGAGTCCCCTCAATCCCTTCCTCCCCACGAACCGCCTCGGCAAACCACTCAGCCGCCTGATCCAGCAACGGCCCCAAAGCCTGCTCACCACTAGCCAAGACCAGCGCCTTGGTCCGCGCATTAGCCCCCGGAGCACAGCGCAAAACCTGCCCCAATACCTCATCCACCCGCTCCGCCAAGGCCTGCGGATCGTGCTCCACAAAATGCACCAACCCCAAGCGCAACGCTTCAACTCCATCAAACCGCGCCGCCGTCAGCGCCAGGCGCCGTGCCTGAGTCAACCCGATGCGCTTCACCACAAACGGCGCAATCTGCGCTGGCAATAACCCAAGGCTCGTCTCGGGCATCCCAAACTGCGCCTGATGATCCGCAATCGCCACATCACTGACACACACCAACCCCAACCCACCGCCCAGCACTGCTCCCTGGAGCACCACAATCACCACCTGCGGCAGCGCCTCAACCTCCTGCAACAGTGTGCCAAACGCCCGATTCAGCGCCTGCAAGCCCCCGGTGGCACCGGCGCGGGCCATGTCTTTCACATCCCCGCCCGCCGAAAAATGCCCACCCGCGCCGCTGATAACCAACGCCCGTACGGTCTGGTCCGCAGCCACATCGGCCAGCACCGCGCGCAGTTCGTTGACCATCTCCAAACTCATGGCATTGCGGCTCTCGGGCCGATTGAGCGTCACATGCAACACCCCGTTATGCGGTTCCAGCAACACCGTATTCACGACTTTTTCCCCGGCAAGGTGCCCATCAATTTGCAGATAATCCCCAGCATGATCTCGTCCGCCCCACCGCCAATCGACACCAACCGCACATCGCGATAAGCCCGGGCCACCGGGTTGTCCCACATGAACCCCATGCCGCCCCAATATTGCAGGCAGCTGTCGCTGACCTCTCGCCCGAGGCGCCCGGCCTTGAGCTTGGCCATGGAGGCCAGGCGCGTCACGTCCTGGCCCTTGATGTACTGCTCGGTGGCCTGGTACACCAGCGCTCGCAGGCACTCGATTTCGGTGGACAGTTCGGCCAGGCGAAAGTGGATCACCTGGTTGTCGATCAACGCCTTGCCGAAGGTCTTGCGCTCCTTGCAGTACTCAATGGTGCTGTCGACGCAGTACTCCAGGCCCTTGACCATATTGGCCGCGCCAAACAGCCGCTCCTCCTGGAACTGCAGCATTTGCATCATGAACCCCGCGCCTTCATGGCCAATGCGGTTGCGCTGGGGGATGCGCACGTCGTCGAAAAACACCTGGGCGGTTTCCGAGCTGTGCATGCCGAGCTTTTCCAGGGGCGGGCTGACGCTGATGCCGGGGGTGGTCATTGGCAGCATGATCAGCGATTTGTTGATGTGCGGCTTGTCGTCCGAGGTGTTGGCCAGCAGGCAGATAAAGTCGGCGCTCGGGGAGTTGGTGATCCACATCTTGCTGCCGTTGATCACGTAGTCGGTGCCGTCTTTGCGGGCGTGGGTTTTCAACCCGGCCACGTCGGAACCGGCGCCGGTTTCCGAGACGCCGATGCAGCCCACCTGTTCGCCGCTGATGGCCGGGCGCAGGAATTCGTCGCGCAATTCATCGGAGCCGAAACGGGCCAGGGCCGGGGTGCACATGTCGGTCTGCACACCGATGGACATCGGGATGCCGCCGCAGCGAATGGTGCCGAACTCTTCGGCGGCGACGATGGAATAGCTGTAGTCGAGGCCCATGCCGCCGAATGTTTCCGGCTTGGAGATGCCCAGCAACCCGAGGTCGCCGGCCTTGCGGAAGATCTCGTGGATCGGGAAGCGCCCGGCTTTTTCCCACTCATCCACATGCGGGTTGATCTCGCGCTCGACAAAGCCCCGGACGGTGCGGCGCAGTGCTTCGTGTTCCTGGGTGAAGATCATTTTTATTGTTCTCCTTTAAGGGTTAAAACCGCGCAACACCAAAGCTGTTGGGCTGTAGTTGCCGCACTTGCGCCTCATGGCAGATGTCCAGCAAAAACCCGAGCAAGGTCCGAGTATCTCGTGGGTCAATCAGCCCGTCGTCCCAAAGGTTGGCGCTGCCATAGAGTGCGGTGGATTGGCTGTCGAGCTTCTGTGCGGTGACCTGTTCGAGCATATCGAGCACCTTGGGGTCCGGCACCAAACCGTCTTTCAACTGCTTGGCCTCGGTGACGATCCGCAGCACCTTGCCCGCCTGGGCACCGCCCATCACGGCGGTGCGGCTGTTGGGCCAGGCGAAGATAAAACGCGGGTCGAGGCCACGGCCGCACATCGCGTAGTTGCCGGCGCCGTAGGAGCCGCCGACGACGATGGTCAATTTCGGCACCCTGGCATTGGCCACTGCCTGGATCATCTTCGCGCCATGTTTGATCACGCCTTGTTGTTCCGACTCGGTGCCCACCATGAAACCCGTGGTGTTGTGGAAGAACAGCAGCGGCGTCTGGCTCTGGTCGCACAGCTGGATAAACTGCGCGGCCTTGCTCGCGCCCTTCGGCGTGATCGGCCCGTTGTTGCCGATAAAACCGCAGGCGCGGCCCTGGATATGCAGGTGGCCGCAGACGGTGTGCGGGTCGAACTCGCCCTTGAATTCGAGGAAGTTGGAAGCGTCCGCCAATCGCGCGAGGATTTCGCGCACGTCGTAGGGCTTTTTCGGGTCGGCGGGGATCAACCCCAACAGCTCTTCAATCGGGTACAGCGGCTCGGCAAAAGCACGTGGCTGAATAACCGGCAAGCGGTCATCCCACGGCAACAGGCTGACGATCTCGCGCACGATGCGCACGCCGTCAGCGTCGTTTTCCGCCAGGTATTCAGCAGTCCCGGCGGTTTGCGCGTGCATCTGGGCGCCACCGAGTTCTTCATCGGTGGCGACTTCGCCAGTGGCAGCCTTGAGCAGCGGCGGGCCCGCCAAAAACAACTTGGCCTTGCCACGCACCACCACCACATAATCCGAAAGCCCCGGCTGATACGCGCCGCCCGCCGTTGCCGAGCCATGCACCACGGTGATCTGCGGCAAGCCCATGGCCGACATTCGCGCCTGGTTGGCGAAGCTGCGTGCGCCTTCGACGAAAATCTCGGCGGCGTAGTTGAGGTTGGCGCCGCCGCTTTCCGCCAGCGTCACCACAGGCAGTTTGTTTTCCATGGCGATCTGTTGCAGGCGCAGGGATTTTTTCAGGCCCGAGGGCGAAATGGTGCCGCCCTTGATCGCGCTGTTATTGGCCACCACCAGCATGCGCACGCCGCTGACATAGCCGATGCCGGCGATCAGCCCGCCACCGGCTGCGCTGCCGTCCTTGTCGTCGTGCAATTTGTAGCCGGCCAGGCTTGCCAGTTCGAGGAACGGTGCGCCAGGGTCGAGCAGTAAATTGAGGCGTTCGCGTGGCAGCAGCTGCCCGCGTTTGTCGAACTTGGCCTTGGCTTCAGCCGCCTTGGCCAGCAGGTTTTGCTCCAGCTGGCGCAGTTGATGGACACCTGTGAGCATCGCTTCGCGGTTCTGCGCGAATTGCGGGCTGTGGGCGTCGAGTTGCGAGTCGATCACCGGCATGGCCTATTTCTCCTCCTTGAGCACATCCGGCAAGTACGCCCGGTGGAAACCATTAAAGGACACACTCGGCGGTTGCGCCTTGTGCAGTGGCCAGGCGCGGCTGCCGAGGCTGGCGGCGCCGTCGATGCGCAAGGTGCTGCCGCTGACGAACGCGGCGGCGGGGCTGAGCAAGAACACTATCGCCGCGCTGACTTCCGATTCGGTGCCGATGCGTTTGAGCGGTACATGCTCGCGCAGGGTCGGGATTACCGCCTTGAACGCGCCTTCGTAGGTGTCCATGCCGCTGGAGGCAATCCAGCCGGGCGCCACGGCGTTGACCCGTACCCCGGCGTAACCCCATTCGAACGCGGCGGTCTTGGTGAAGTTATCCATGCCCGAACGTGCCGCGCCCGAGTGGCCCATGCCCGGCATGCCGCCCCACATGTCGGCGAGCATGTTGACGATCGAGCCGCCGTGCTTGCTCATGCTCTGGTTGAACACTTCCCGAGCCATCAGGAAGCCGCCCACCAGGTTGGTGCGCAACACGGTTTCAAAGCCCTTCTGGTTGATCGACGCGAGCGGTGAGGGGTATTGGCCGCCGGCGTTGTTGACCAGGCCATGAACCGGGCCGTGCTCGTGAAGGAGCTGGCCTACCAGCGTCTTGACGGCCTCCTCATCCCGAATGTCGCAGGCCTGCCAACTGGCGCGGCCGCCGTCTTCGCTGATCTCTGCTGCGACCGTTTGCAGTTTTTCCGGTTTGCGTCCCACCAGAATCACATGGGCGCCGAGGGCCGCCAGCTCGTGGGCGGTGCAGCGGCCAATGCCACTGCCGCCGCCAGTCACAATGATGGTTTGCCCCTGGAACAAATCGGCTTTGAAGATCGAGTCGAAGGCCACGGCGAGGGTCCTTTAAGTGAGTTGATCGGCAATGTGTTGCGGCACGGCAATCGGGATTTCCAGCAGTTGCTGGGCAAAGGCTTTGCCTTGTGGGTCGATGCGCAGGCTGGCGATCCCGCCGCCGCCCAAGGCGTTTTCCAGCAGGAAGTTCAGGCTGTGGCTGCCGGGCAAGTACCAGCGCTCGACACGACCGTGAATCGGGTCGAGCACGTGGCTCATCCAGTCGACGATCACTTCAGGCGTCAGCGCTTCGGCGATCCACGGCAGGTACTCGGGCTCGCGGGCGACCACGCCGATGTTGCTGTGGTTGCCCTTGTCGCCGGAGCGGGCCACGGCCAGCTTGACCAGCGGCACGTTGGCGTCGGCGCGGCCTTGAGGTTTGGGCGGGTCGATCAATGCAATTGAAGTGTTCAGCGGCTCGGCGACAGGAAGTTCGCAGGCATGCCGCTCGCCAAGAAAGTCGACCTGCAGTTCACAGGCGCTTTTATCGATCAGGAATGAAAACAGCCGAATCAGCGGATACACCGTGGGCCGCCCGCCAACGATGCCGGTAAGCCCCGGCGCCATGCCGGTCGCCGCCTGGGCGATCTCCCGGGCGAACAGCACCAGTGCCTGCTTGCTCGGGTGACGTACCGCCAGTTTCACCACCACTTCGCGGCAGTCCTGGCGTTGGGCGTGAGGGCCGTAGGTGGCTTCGCTGCCCAGCAGTTCGATGTTGACGTCGGTGTAGGGCGCCCAGCCGTGCTGGCTGAACAGCTCTGAGGTCTTGTTGATGATCGCCTGGCTGACCCGCTCGGCCTTGGCCACCGCGTCGATCCCGGCGATCAGGCAACTGGCGGTGCAGCGAAAGCCGTCCGGGTAGGTGGCGCTGACTTTGTATTGATCGGTAGGCGGCAAGCCTTTGGCGCCGTGCAGGTGAACGCGGTTTTTGCCTTGTTGCCGGAGCTTGACCTGGCTGAAGTCGCAGATTACATCGGGCAACAGGTAGGCACGCGGGTCGCCGATCTCATACAGCAGTTGTTCGGCGACGCTCAGTTCGTTGATCAACCCGCCGGTGCCGTCGACTTTACTGACGGTGAACTGGCCATCGGCGCTGACCTCCACAATCGGGAATCCGATGTGTTCGTAGTCTGGCACCTCCCGCCAATCGGTGAAGTTGCCGCCGGTGCACTGCGCGCCACATTCGATGATATGCCCGGCCAATGCAGCCTGGGCCAGGCGGTCGTAATCCTGCCAGGACCAGTCGAATTCATGCACCAGTGCCGCGCTGACCACCGCGCTGTCCACCACCCGGCCAGTGATGACGATATCGGCCCCCAGCTTCAGCGCCTGCACGATGCCCGGTGCGCCGAGGTAAGCATTGGTCGATATGCACATCGCCGGCAGCGGCGCGCCGCTGAACATGTCGGTGACGCCGTGCAACTGTTTGAACTGCGGTTGCAGGTCATCCCCCAGCAGCACGGCGATTTTCAAGGGGATTTGAGCCTGGTCGCAGGCTGCCTGCAACGCGGCGGCGCAGGCTTGGGGGTTGATGCCGCCGGCATTGCTGATCACGCGGATGCGCTGGCGCTGGATATCGGCCAGCAGCGGCTTCAGCACTTCGACGAAATCCGAGGCATAGCCGGCCTGGGGATCTTTCAACCGCGCCCCGGCGAGGATCGACATTGTCACTTCCGCCAGGTAGTCGAACACCAGGTAATCCAGCGCGCCGCCGTGTACCAACTGCGCAGCGGCGGTGCAGGTGTCGCCCCAGAAAGCGCTGGCGCAGCCGATGCGTACCGTCTTGTTCATGGGGTGTCCTTCCTCTTGTTTGCTGGTTTGAGACTACCAAGCAAGCGCTTGGTTTGTAAACGCTGGTCACAACTTTGTCCCAAGCGCTTGCTTGGTTGGCTGCCACGGCCTAAATTGCCGCCCAAGACGTAACCAGAAGTTAAGGAGAGCAGCATGGATGAGCAAAAAGCCCTGCGGGTGATGCACACCATGGTAGACGCCGGGCAACTGACTGACCCCGACAGTGCCCGTGGCAAGCTGCTGCAAACCGCGGCCCACCTGTTTCGCAACAAGGGTTTTGAGCGCACCACCGTGCGTGACCTGGCCGGCGCGGTAGGGATCCAGTCCGGCAGTATCTTCCATCACTTCAAGAGCAAGGACGAAATCCTGCGGGCGGTGATGGAGGAAACCATCCACTACAACACCGCCTTGATGCGCGCTTCGCTGGCCGAGGCGAGCAACGTGCGCGAGCGGGTGCTGGCGCTGATTCGTTGCGAATTGCAATCGATCATGGGTGGCAGCGGCGAGGCGATGGCGGTGCTGGTGTATGAATGGCGTTCGCTGTCGGCCGAGGGGCAGGCTCAAGTACTGGCCTTGCGCGATGTGTACGAAGACATCTGGCTGCAGGTGCTGGGAGAGGCCAAAAATGCCGGTTACATCAAGGGCGATGTGTTTGTCACCCGGCGTTTTTTGACCGGCGCCTTGTCCTGGACCACTACCTGGTTTCGCGCCCAGGGCAGCATGACCCTGGAGCAACTGGCCGACGAAGCCTTGCTGATGGTTTTGAAAGCTGACTGACCCTTTGGCGCAAGCTATTAATTGTGCGGCAGAAAGTTGTCTCGATAGACAAAAACGCCTAGTTTAGGGGATCAAAGTTTTCGACGGTGTGTGCCTTGATGTTTTCGCCTTGGCGATTGGCTGCAGGACTCTCAATATTGGCGCTTGGCGCACTGTGGCTGATGCCGGCTTCGGCCGCCCAACTGGTGAGGATTGGTGCCGCGCATTTTCCGCCCTACACCGTGCGCCCGGAGCAGGGCGCCGACACCGGTTTGCTGCCGCAACTGGTGGAAGCCTTGAACGCGCTGCAAACCGATTACCAGTTTGTGCTGGTGCCCACCTCGATTCCCCGGCGTTTTCGTGATTTTGAGCAGGGCCGGGTTGATATGGCGATCTTCGAAAACCCGAACTGGGGCTGGCAGGACATTCCTCATACGGCGGTCGACATGGGCCTGGAAGACGCCGAGATCTTCGTTGCCCAGCGTGAGCCTGGCCGCGGCCAGTCGTACTTCACCGATTTGGCCGGCAAACGCCTGGCGGTGTTCAGCGGTTATCACTATGCATTCGCCCACTTCAACCCCGACCCCAAGTACTTGGCGGAGCACTTCAACGCCACCTTGACCTATTCCCATGACAGCAACCTGCTGATGGTTGCCCGGGGCCGTGCCGATATCGCCTTGGTGACGCGCTCCTACCTCAGCGATTTCCTGGTGCGCAACGCCGACACGGCGGGGCAGTTCCTGGTGTCTGAGCGGATTGACCAGGTGTATCACCACTTTGCATTGTTGCGGCCCAAGGCGCCCATCAGCGGGCCGGCATTTTCGGGGTTGCTCAAGCAACTGCGCGATAATGGCCAGTTGCTGAAGATCTTCGAGCCTTACCGCATCGATGTGATGCCGGTGCCGTGATCGTCTAAATTTTTGCGCTTGGCTCACGTCACTTGTTGAACTGTCGACGATTCGTGAGCACATCCCATGTCCAATCTGAATGACCTTTCTGTCTTGCCCTTGCCGGCGGGGCCGGCCCTTGACGCTGATGAAACTGACAGCCGCCTGAGCCTCACCCTTGAGGGCCAGCCGCTGATTCGCTTGCGCCTTGAGCGTGGTGACGAGTTGCTGGTGCATTTGCAGGCGCCGGGCAGTGTGCCGGCTGTGCGTGCGGTGTGGGCGGCCTGTTATTGGCTGTTTGCCAGGGAGCCTGGGCGCCAGCGGCTGGTCTGGTGCCTTGAGCATGCGCCGGAAGATGCCTTGCGCAGCGGGTTGCTGGTGGCGACCGCAGTTGCCGGGCAGTTTTATTGTGAGCGCACGTTGTTTTGGCAATTGCCGCAGCCGTGGTTGGGGCAGTCTCTGAGTGGCGCTTATCCGCAGCAGATGATGATCAGTGGTGGCAAGCGTCATCCCTCGCGTGCGCCGAAGCCTCGGGGTGAGGTGTATCGACGGTTTGATGCGCGGTTGGGGGCGTGGGTTTCATTGCGAACGGTGGAGATTGATGTTGACCTGGCGCGGTTTAATCGTTGGCAGAACAGTGCGCGGGTGGCGAGTTTCTGGCAGGAAAGTGGCAGCCTGGAGCAGCATCGGGAGTATCTGGACAAGCTGGAAGCGGACCCGCATGCGTTGACGTTGATCGGCTGTTTTGATGATGAGCCGTTTGCTTATTTCGAGGCGTATTGGGCGAAGGAGGATCGGATTGCGCCGTTCTATGACGCGGCGGATTACGATCGCGGGATTCATATGTTGGTGGGGGAAGAGCATCACCGGGGGCCGCATAAGGTTGCGAGTTGGCTGTCGGCGTTGGTGCATTATCTGTTTCTTGATGATCCGCGTACGCAGCGTGTGGTGGCTGAACCTCGGGCGGATAACGGGAAGATGATTGGGTATATGCAGAATCAGTGTTTCCACTGTGAGAAGGAGTTTGATTTTCCGCATAAGCGGGCGGCGTTGATGATCCTGGGGCGGGAGCGGTTTTTTGAGCGGTGTGGGTTGGTTTGATCGGGTACATATCCGTTATTCGGGTAACGGCTACTTAGGGTTCCGCTCTTACAGCGGGTCACTTTTGAAAAGCGCAAAAGTAACCAAAACGCTCTGCCCCGCCTGTCGGCGCCTCGCTGTGGCTCGGCGTTCCCTCACTCCGGAATTGCTCCGCGGGCCGCCGCGACGGCCCGTCCCTGGCCCGTCGCGGCTAAACCGGCGTCCTGCCGGTTTACCCGCTCCTCAATCCCTGCGTTCGGCCTCGGGCTGAATGGGGCAGTCAGATCAAGATCAAAAGCAAGAGCACGGCGGCCTGAAAGCCGACCTGAGTGTTAAAAGCCAGATCAAGATCTGTAGGAGCTGGCTTGCCGGCGATGCAGGCGACTCGGTTTCTCAGACACCCAGCGGCGATGCCATCGCCGGCAAGCCAGCTCCTACATTTGAACCGTGCCTGCTTTAGCTTTTGATCTGGCTTTTAACACTCAAGCCGGCCTGTAGGCCGCTGTGTTCTTGATCTGCTTGTGATCTTGATCTTAGGCGCCCCGTCAACCACGCTGGCCGAACGCAGGTATTACGGAGCGGGTAAACCGGCAGGACGCCGGTTTAGCCGCGACGGGCCAGGGACGGGCCGTCGCGGCGGCCCGCGGAGTAATGCCGGAGTGAGGGCACACCGAGCCTAAGCGAGGTGCCGAGTGGTGGGGCAAGAGCCTTTTGGTTACTTTTGGGCTCCTTTCAAAAGTGACCCGCCGTAAGGGCGGAACCCATCTAAGCCATCACCCAAATACCGGATACACACCCAACCGCAAAAACACTCAAACCCGCCGCGCAAACGTGTCGCTATGAGTTCCGGACACCTTGCGACAATGCACCAACGCATCCCGAATCATAAAATTCACAAGCGTCGGCGAAACCCCCAGCTCCTTGGCAATATCCTTCTGCGGCACCCCATGCAACCGGTACATCTCAAACGCATAACGCGTGCGCTGAGGCAGCTCGGTCAGCGCATCAGCGATGTTCTCCAACGTCGAAAAATTGATGTGCGAAGTCTCAGGTGAAGCACCATGAATAACCACATTCAAGCCTTCCTCTTCAGTGCCGGAATACTTCAATTCCAGCGCCTGCTTGCGGTAGTGATCAATCGCCAGGTTACGCACGATCTGGAACAAATAACTCAGCTGCGCCTTGAACGACGACGTTATGGTCGGTGCCGATTGCAAGCGGAAGTAGGCGTCCTGCACCACGTCTTCGGCGCGGGATCGGCAGCCGGTGATACGCGCCGCGATCTTGACCAGGATCAGTCGGTTATCGACGAAAGCCTGGAGTAGGGGTGAGTCGCACCTGCCTGTGGATACTTGTTCCGTCATGGAATTCACCTTGTTGCAAGAGAAGGTTGGGGGAGGGCGTCCTTGCTGAGGCCTCCTACACATCGGGCAACAAATTATGCTTAATGATAATGATTGTCAAATGAGAAGACGAACTAATCTTATGCATTATCCAGTGATGTGAACCGTGTCTCGCTGACTAATTATTTCCAGGTGTCATCCGTTCTCAAGGATGAAAGGCCAGTTAACAAACCGGCCAAGGATCAGCGCCTGGAGGAGGACAAAATGGGGTTTTATCGTGTAAGCGGGAGTGGTCTGAAATGAACACACCGGCTCGATTACGCCTGTTTTGCCTGCCTTATTCCGGCGCCAGCGCCATGGTCTACAGCCGCTGGCGGCGCGTGCTGCCCGAGTGGTTGCAAGTGCGGCCACTGGAGCTGCCGGGGCGCGGCGTGCGCATGGATGAGCCACTGCAGCGCGACATCAAGGCATTGGCCGGGCAATTGGCCGATGAGATCAGTGCCGAGCTAAATGGCCCCTACGCGCTGTTCGGCCACAGCCTCGGCGGCCTGCTGGCGTTCGAGCTGGCCCATGCCCTGCGTGAGCGGGGTGTACCGCAACCATTGGCGCTGTTCGCCTCGGGCACCGCCGGCCCGGCCCGTCGCGATGTGAGCGAATACGCCATCGAGAAAAACGACGAGCAACTGATCGCCCGCCTGCGCGAACTCAAGGGCACCGGCGAAGACGCGCTGGCCAATGCCGAACTGATGCAGTTGATGCTGCCGATCCTGCGGGCCGACTTCCTCCTGTGCGGCAGTTTCGAGTACGGCGAGCGTGAGCCACTGAGCCTGCCGATCCACGTATTCGGCGGCAAGCAGGACACGGTGCGCGCCGATCAACTGCTGGACTGGCAGCAAGACACCGCCAGCGGTTTTTCCCTCGATATGTTCGACGGTCACCACTTCTTCCTGGTGCAGCACGAGAGTTCTGTACTGCGCTGTGTGCGGCGCTATGCCGACGAACACCTGGCCCGCTGGCGCAATGGCGCAGCACGGCAGATGGCCCGGGCGACCGGCTGAACAAGCCCCGGCCACACATTCCCCGATTTCCCCGTAAGCCGATTTCAGGCAGGAACCCCATGATGGACGCCTTCGAACTTCCCCGCACCCTGGTCCAGTCCCTTCAACGCCGTGCCGAGCAAACCCCCGATCAACTGGCGTTGCGCTTCCTCGCCGAAACGGCCGGGCAGAACGTGGTCCTCAGTTACCGTGACCTCGACCTGCGCGCCCGCACCATCGCCGCCGCCTTGCAGGCCAACGCCGACCTGGGCGACCGCGCGGTACTGTTGTTTCCCAGCGGGCCGGATTATGTCGCGGCGTTTTTTGGTTGCCTGTATGCCGGGGTCATCGCGGTGCCGGCGTACCCGCCGGAGTCCACCCGCCGTCATCACCAGGAGCGGCTGCTGTCGATCATCGCAGACGCCGAGCCCCGGTTGCTGCTGACCACTTCCAGCCTCGGTGATTCGCTGGCACAGCTGGACGCCGCGCCACCATTACTGTGTGTTGACCAGCTAAGTGCGGGCATCGCCACCGACTGGATGGCGCCGAACCTGGCGGACGATGACATCGCCTTCCTGCAATACACCTCCGGTTCCACCGCATTGCCCAAGGGTGTGCAAGTCACCCACGGCAACCTGGTGGCCAACGAGTTGCTGATCCGCCGAGGCTTTGGTATCGACCTGAACCCCGACGACGTGATTGTCAGCTGGTTGCCGCTGTACCACGACATGGGCTTGATCGGCGGCCTGCTGCAACCGATCTTCAGCGGTGTGCCGTGCGTGCTGATGTCGCCGGCGTACTTCCTCGGTCGGCCACTGCGCTGGCTGGAAGCGATCAGCGAATACGGCGGCACCATCAGTGGTGGGCCGGACTTTGCCTACCGCCTGTGCAGCGAGCGGGTCAGCGAGTCGGCACTCGGGCGCCTGGATTTGAGCCAGTGGCGCGTGGCGTATTCAGGTTCCGAGCCGATCCGTCTCGACACCCTGGAACGCTTCGCCGAGAAGTTCGCCGCCTGCGGTTTTACCCCGAACAATTTCTTCGCGTCCTATGGCTTGGCCGAGGCCACGTTGTTTGTTGCCGGCGGCTCCCGTGGCAACGGCATCCCGGCCCTGCGCCTGGACGAACACGCCTTGGCCGCCAACCGCGCCGAGTCCGGGCAGGGTGTTGCGATCATGAGTTGCGGCACCAGCCAGCCTGAACACGCGGTGCTGATTGCCGACCCCGCCACCCTGGCGACGCTTCCCGACAATGCCGTGGGTGAAATCTGGGCCGCCGGCCCGAGCATCGCCCAGGGTTACTGGCGCAACCCTGAGGCCACCGCCAAGACGTTCGTCCAGCACCAAGGCCGGACCTGGCTGCGTACCGGCGACCTGGGGTTTATTCGCGAAGGTGAAGTGTTCATCACCGGCCGCCTGAAAGACCTGCTGATTGTGCGGGGCCACAACCTGTATCCCCAGGACATCGAGCAAGCCATCGAGCGTGAAGTGGAAGTGGTGCGCAAGGGCCGGGTCGCGGCGTTCGCGGTAAATGACAACGGCCTGGAAGGCATCGGCATTGCCGCTGAAATCAGCCGCAGCGTACAGAAAATCCTGCCGCCCGAAGCGCTGATCAAGGCGATTCGCCAAGCGGTGGCCGAAGCCTGCCAGGAAGCCCCGAGCGTGGTGGTGTTGCTCAATCCCGGTGGCTTGCCGAAAACTTCCAGCGGCAAGGTGCAGCGTTCGGCCTGCCGCACGCGCCTGGCAGATGGCAGCCTCGACAGTTATGCGCAGTTCCCCGGCGCGCAAGCACAGGTCGGCGATACGGCCCTGGAATCGGAACTGCAATGCCGGATTGCCGCGATCTGGTGCGAGCAATTGCAGGTGGCGCAGGTCGCGGCCGACGATCACTTTTTCCTGCTGGGCGGCAACTCCATCAGCGCCACTCAGGTGGTCGCTCGCTTGCGGGAAACCCTCGGCCTGGAGCTGAACCTGCGCCTGTTGTTTGAAGCGCCAACCCTGGCCGCCTTCGCCGCCAGCGTCGCGCAATTGCAGCAGGACGGCGGCGTTGCCCAAGGCGCGATTCATGCCCTGTCGCGCCAGGAAGACTTGCCGCAATCCCTGGCACAAAACCGCCTGTGGATCACCTGGCAACTCGACCCGCACAGCAGCGCCTACACCATCCCCGGCGCCCTGCGTTTGCGCGGTGAGCTGGATGAAGACGCAGTGCGCTCAAGCTTCCAGCAACTGGTCCAGCGGCATGAAGCCCTGCGCACGCGTTTTTTTGAACGCGATGGCCAAGCTTTCCAGCGGGTCGATGCCAAGGCTGATTTCGAGCTGCAAGTCATCGACCTTAGCCACCTGCCTGCCGCCGAACGTGAAGCCCGCGCGAACCAGATCCGCGAAGACGCAGCCCGCACCCCGTTCGACCTGGAGAAAGGCCCGCTGCTATGGGTGACGTTGGTACGCCTGGATGACGAAGATCACCAACTGCTGGTGACGATGCACCACATCATCGCGGACGGCTGGTCGCTTACCGTATTGATCGAAGAATTCTCCCGCCTGTACGCCGCCGCGTCCCAGGGCCAAACCCTGGCGCTGCCGGCCCTGGCCCTGCAATACGCCGACTACGGCAGTTGGCAGCGCCAGTGGCTGGCCGAAGGCGAGGCCCAGCGGCAACTGGCTTACTGGAAAGCACAACTGGGCGACGAACACCCAACCCTGAGCCTGGCCACCGATCACCCGCGTTCGGCGCATCACGTACGCAGTGCTTCACGCTATAGCGTGCGCGTCAGCGCGAGCCTCAGCGAGGCCATTCGCAAGACCGCCCAAACTCACGAAGCCACGTCGTTCATGCTGTTGCTGGCGGCGTTCCAGAGCCTGCTCTATCGCTACAGCGGCCAGCGCGATATACGCATCGGCGTGCCCAACGCCAACCGTGCGCGCCAGGAAACCCAAGGCCTGATCGGCTTTTTTATCAACACCCTCGTATTGCGCGCCGAACTGGATGCACACCTGCCATTCGCCGATTTGCTCGCGGCAACGCGAACTGCGGCGCTGGGCGCCCAGGCCCATCAAGACTTGCCGTTCGAGCAACTCCTGGAAGCCTTCCCCCACGCCCGCGAGCAAGGCTTGTTCCAGGTGATGTTCAACCACCAGCAACGTGACCTCGGCGCGTTGCGCCGCCTGCCGGGCCTGCTCGCCGACGAGTTGCCATGGCACAGTCGCGAAGCCAAGTTCGACCTGCAACTGCACAGCGAAGAAGACCGCAACGGCCGCTTGAGCCTGTCGTTCGACTACGCCGACGAACTGTTCGAAACTGTAACGGTGGAGCGGCTGGCCGAGCATTTCATCAACCTGCTGCAAGCCGTCTGCGAACAACCGCAGCAGGCCATCGGCGACGTGAAACTGCTACGCGCCGACGAACGCACCCAACAAGGTCAGTGGGGCGCCGCGCCGTGCACACCGGCGCAGCACTGGCTGCCGGAACAACTCAACCAACAGGTCTCTGACCGCACCGCACTGGTGTGGCAGGACGCCAGCCTGACCTTCGCCCAGTTGCACACCCAGGCCAACCGCCTGGCCCACTACCTGCGGGACAAGGGCGTCGGCCCGGACGTGTGCGTAGCGATCGCCGCCGAGCGTTCGCCGCAACTGCTGATCGGCCTGCTGGCGATCATCAAGGCCGGCGGCGCCTACGTGCCGCTGGACCCGGATTACCCGGCCGAACGCCTGGCCTACATGCTCAAGGACAGTGGCGTGCAACTGCTGCTGACCCAGACCTCGCTGCTGGAACAATTGCCCACGGCGCAAGGCGTGTGCGTCATCGCCATGGACAGCCTCAAGCTCGACAGCTGGCCGACTCACGCACCGGGCCTGCACCTGAACGGCGACAACCTCGCCTACGTGATCTACACCTCCGGCACCACCGGCCAACCCAAGGGCGTGGGCAACACCCATGCCGCGTTGGCCGAGCGTTTGCAGTGGATGCAAGCCACCTACACGCTGGATGAAACCGACGTACTGATGCAAAAGGCACCTATCAGTTTTGACGTGTCGGTGTGGGAGTGCTTCTGGCCGTTGATCACCGGTTGCCGTCTTGTATTGGCGGGCCCGGGTGAGCATCGCGATCCGCATCGTATTGCCCAACTGGTGCAGGAACATGGCGTGACCACGCTGCACTTTGTGCCGCCGCTGTTGCGCCTGTTTGTCGATGAACCTTTGGCCGCCGAATGCACCAGCCTGCGTCGTCTGTTCTGCGGCGGTGAGGCGCTGCCGGCCGAGTTGCGCAACCGGGTGCTGGCGCAGTTGCCGGCGGTGCAATTGCACAACCGTTATGGCCCGACCGAAACCGCGATCAACGTGACGCACTGGCATTGCCAGGCGCAAGACGGCGAGCGTTCGCCGATTGGCCGACCATTGGGCAATGTGGTTTGCCGGGTGCTGGACGATCAGTTCAATCTGCTGCCGGCGGGTGTGCCGGGGGAATTGTGCATCGGCGGTATCGGTTTGGCGCGTGGTTACCTTGGCCGCGCCGGGCTGACTGCCGAACGGTTTGTCGCCGACCCGTTGGGCGAGGCGGGCACACGCCTGTATCGCACGGGTGATCGGGTGCGCTGGGGCGCCGACGGTGTGCTGGAATACCTCGGGCGCCTGGATCAGCAGGTAAAACTGCGGGGCTTTCGCGTCGAGCCGGAAGAAATCGAAGCCCGTCTATTGGCCCTCGATGGCATCGCCCAAGCGGTGGTGCTGGTGCGCGAAACCGCTGCCGGTGCGCAGTTGATCGGTTACTACACCGCCAACCAACCGCTGAACGAACAGGAGGTAAAAACCGCCCTGGCCGCCGAGTTGCCGGAGTACATGGTCCCGGCGCAACTGATGCGCCTGGACGCAATGCCCCTGAGCCCCAGCGGCAAACTCGACCGTCGCGCCTTGCCGGAGCCGGTGTGGCTGGTGCGTGAACACGTCGAACCTGAAACAGCGCTGGAGCAGCAAATCGCCGCGATCTGGCGCGAAGTCCTGGTTCTGCCACGCATTGGCCTGCGCGACGACTTCTTCGCCCTTGGCGGCCATTCGCTGCTGGCCACCCAAATCATTTCCCGCACCCGCCAGGCCTGCGACGTCGAGCTGGCGTTGCGCACGCTGTTCGACACCAGCGAATTGGGTGCTTTCGCCGAGCAGGTCCGCCTGGCCCAGGCCATGGGCCAACGCAACCAACAACTGGCCATCGGCAAGGTCGACCGCAGCCAGCCGGTGCCGCTGTCCTATTCCCAGCAGCGCATGTGGTTCCTCTGGCAGATGGAGCCGGACAGCCCGGCGTATAACGTCGGCGGCATGGCGCGACTGCGCGGGGTGTTGGACGTGGGGCGTTTCGAGGCGGCATTGCAGGCCTTGATCATGCGCCACGAAACCCTGCGCACCACCTTCCCGAGCATCAACGGCGTGGCGCAGCAGAAGGTTGCGGCGCAAACCGGCTTGCGTATGGAGTGGCAGGATTACTCGGCGCTCAATGAAGCCGAGCGCCAGTTGCGTGTGCAGCAACTGGCCGACCATGAGGCCCACACACCGTTTGACCTGGAGACCGGCCCACTGCTGCGCGCCTGCCTGGTCAAGGCCGGCGAACAGGAGCATTACCTGGTGCTGACCCTGCACCATATCGTCACCGAAGGCTGGGCCATGGACATCTTTGCCCGTGAACTCAGCGCGCTGTACGAAGCGTTCATCGACGACCGAGAATCGCCACTGGCGCCGCTGCCGGTGCAATACCTCGACTACAGCGTATGGCAGCGCCAGTGGCTGGAGTCCGGCGAACGCCAGCGCCAACTGGATTACTGGACCGCGCAGCTGGGCACCGAACACCCGCTGCTGGAACTGCCGGGCGACCGTCCGCGGCCGCCGGTGCAAAGTCACCAGGGCGAGCTGTACCGTTTTGATTTGAGCGACGACCTTGCTGCCCGCGTGCGTGCCTTCAACGCCGAGCGCGGCCTGACCCTGTTCATGACCATGACCGCCACCCTCGCGGTATTGCTCTACCGCTACAGCGGCCAGACCGACCTGCGCATCGGCGCGCCGGTGGCCAACCGCATTCGCCCGGAAAGTGAAGGGCTGATCGGCGCGTTCCTCAACACCCAGGTGCTGCGTTGCCAGCTCAACGGGCAGATGAGCGTCGGTGAATTGTTCGACCAGGTTCGCCACACTGTGATCGAAGGCCAGTCCCATCAGGACCTGCCGTTCGACCATCTGGTGGAAGCCCTGCAACCACCACGCAGTGCGGCGTACAACCCATTGTTCCAGGTGATGTGCAACGTGCAGCGCTGGGAATTCCAGCAGAGCCGCACGCTGGCCGGGATGACCGTCGAGTACCTGGCCAACGATGCACGCGCCACCAAGTTCGACCTCAACCTGGAAGTCACCGACCTCGACCATCGCCTGGGTTGCTGCCTGACCTACAGCACCGACCTGTTTGACGAGCCGCGTATTGCCCGCATGGCTGCGCACTGGAAAAACCTGCTGGAAGCCTTGCTCGCCGATCCGCAACAGCGCCTGAGTGAGTTGCCGTTGCTGGAGGCTGGCGAGCAGCGCGCCCTGCAACACAGCCTGGGCATTGAAGCCGGCGAGCACCGTCTCGACCAGTGCATTCATCACCTGTTCAGCGAGCAAGCCCTGGCCCGCCCCGATGCACCAGCGTTGACCTTTGCCGGGCAGACCCTGAGCTACAGCGAACTCGACGGCCGTGCCAATCGCCTGGCCTGGATGCTGCGTGAGCGCGGCGTGGGCCCGCAGGTGCGGGTTGGCCTGGCGCTGCCACGTTCGCTGGAAATGGTCGTTGGCCTGCTGGCGATCCTCAAGGCCGGCGGTGCCTATGTGCCGCTGGACCCGGAATACCCGCTGGACCGCCTGCACTACATGATTGAAGACAGCGGCATCGGCCTGTTGCTCAGCGATGCGGCGATGTTCGACGCGCTGGGCGAGCTGCCCGCCAGTGTCGGCCGCTGGTGCCTGGAAGATGACCTGCCGACCCTGGCCGAGTACCCAGCCGGCGAGTTGCCTTTTATCAGCCTGCCACAGCACCAGGCGTACTTGATCTACACCTCAGGTTCCACCGGCAAGCCCAAGGGCGTGGTGGTGTCCCACGGTGAGATCGCCATGCATTGCAAGGCGGTGATCGAACGCTTCGGCATGCGCCCGGATGACTGCGAGCTGCACTTCTATTCCATCAATTTCGACGCCGCCACCGAGCGTTTGCTGGTGCCGCTGCTCACCGGCGCCCAGGTGGTGTTGCGTGCCCAGGGCCAATGGGATGCGGAAGAAATCTGCGGGCTGATTCGTCAGCACCGCATCAATATCCTTGGCTTCACACCAAGCTACGGTAGCCAGTTGGCGCAATGGCTGGCCACGCAAAACCAGACGTTGGCGGTGCGCATGTGCATCACCGGCGGTGAAGCCCTGACCGGCGAACACTTGCAGCGCATTCGCGCCGCGTTCAAGCCGGCGCTGTTTTTCAACGCCTATGGCCCGACTGAAACGGTGGTGATGCCGCTGGCCAGCCTGGCCCCGGACACACTGGAAGAGGGCGCCGGCAGCGTGCCGATCGGCAGCATCATCGGCGCGCGTGTGGCCTACATTCTTGACGCGGACCTGGCCCTGGTGCCGCAAGGCGCGACTGGCGAGCTGTACATCGGCGGTGCCGGCCTGGCCCAGGGTTATCACCAGCGTCCGGGCATGACCGCGGAGCGGTTTGTCGCCGACCCGTTTGCCACGAACGGCGGTCGCTTGTATCGCACCGGCGACCTGGTGCGCCAGCGTGCCGATGGCCTGGTGGAATACCTCGGTCGCATCGACCATCAAGTGAAGATTCGCGGTTTCCGCATCGAGCTGGGGGAAATCGAAACCTGCCTGCTGGAACACGCAGCGGTGCGGGAAGCGGTGGTGTTGGCGCTGGACTCACCGAGCGGCAAACAGTTGGTCGCCTATCTGGTCAGCGACCACGAGCAGGGCGCGTTGCGTGAATCCCTCAAGGCGCATCTGAAAGCGCAACTGCCGGACTACATGGTGCCTGCGCACCTGATCGTCCTCGACAGCATGCCGCTGACCGCCAACGGAAAACTTGACCGCCGCGCCTTGCCGCAACCGGACCCTGAGGCGAATCGTCAGCAGTACGTGGCCCCGCGTAACGAGCTGGAGCAAACCCTGGCAGCCATCTGGTGTGCGGTGCTGAACGTGCAACAGGTTGGCCTCGACGATAACTTCTTCGAGCTGGGCGGCGACTCGATCCTGTCGATCCAGGTGGTCAGCCGGGCGCGGCAGGCGGGGATTCATTTCAGCCCGCGTGACCTTTTCCAGCACCAGACGGTGCAAACCCTGGCTGCCGTGGCGACCCGCACCGAGCAGGTCATCGCCGAACAGGGCGTGTTGAGCGGCGCGTCCGGGCTGACACCGATCCAGCACTGGTTCTTCGACACCGACATCCCGGAGCGCCAACACTGGAACCAGGCATTGCTGCTGGAGCCGGCTCAACCGCTAGAGGCTCATCGCCTGGAGCAGGCGCTGCTGGCCGTGCTGGAGCACCACGATGCCCTGCGCCTGAGCTTTACCCAGCGCGACGCCCAATGGCACGCCGAACACCTGGCGGTGCCGAAAGGCGGCCTGCTGTTGCAAGCCCAGGTGGCGGACATGGCGCAGTGCAGCGCGCTGTTCACCGACACCCAGCGCAGCCTCAACCTTGCCCATGGCCCGCTGTTGCGCGCCCTGCTGGTAGACGGCCCGCAAGGCCAGCGCCGACTGCTTATCGCAGTCCATCACCTGGTGGTGGACGGGGTTTCCTGGCGGGTATTGCTGGAAGATTTGCAGACCGTGTACCGCCAATTGAGCGACGGCCAACCCGTCAGCCTGCCGGCCAAGACCAGCGCCTTGCGCGACTGGGCGGCGCGCTTGCAGGCGTATGCCGGCAGCGAGTCCCTGCGTGAAGAACTGCACGTGTGGCAGCAGCAGTTGGCCGGGCCCGCCGTTGAGTTGCCAGTGGACCGCCCGCAAGGTTCGCTGCGCAATCGCGACGCCGATACCGTCAGCGTGCGCCTGGATGCCGAGCGCACGCGCCAGTTGTTGCAGCAGGCGCCGAGCGCCTACCGCACCCAGGTCAACGATTTGCTGCTGACGGCCCTGGCCCGTGTGCTGTGCCGTTGGAGTGGCCATGAATCCGCATTGATCCAGCTGGAAGGCCACGGCCGCGAACCGCTATTCGACGAGATCGACCTGACCCGCAGCGTGGGCTGGTTCACCAGCGCCTACCCGTTGCGCCTGACCCCGCTGCACATCGAAGACGCCGCCGGGCAGGGTGCCTCGATCAAGGCGATCAAGGAGCAGCTGCGCGGCGTGCCCCACAAAGGATTGGGTTACGGCGTGCTGCGCTACCTGGCCGACGGCTTGTGCCGCCAGACCATGGCCGCGTTGCCGACGGCCAGTATCACCTTCAACTACCTCGGCCAGTTCGACCAGAGTTTTGGCGCTGACGCGCTGTTCCACCCGCTGGACGAATTCGCCGGGATCGCCCATGACCCGGACGCACCGTTGCCCAACGAACTGAGTGTCGACAGCCAGGTGTATGGCGGTGAACTGGTGCTGCGCTGGACCTTCAGCCGCGAGCGTCACCACAGCCACACCATCGCGGAACTGGCAGACGCATACCTGGCGGAACTGCAAAGCCTGATCGAGCATTGCCTCAAGCCAGGCGCGGGTGGCCTCACGCCGTCGGACTTCCCGCTGGCGCACCTCACGCAAGGGCAACTGGACGCGCTGCCGGTGCCGGCCAATGCCATCGAAGACGTGTACCCATTGACCCCGATGCAGGAAGGCTTGCTGCTGCACACCCTGCTGGAACCGGGCACGGGCCTCTACTACATGCAGGACCGTTACCGCATCAACAGCGCCCTGGACCCGGAGCGGTTCGCCCAGGCCTGGCAGGCGGTGATCGCCCGTCATGAAGCCTTGCGCGCCTCGTTCTGCTGGAACGTCGGCGAAGACATGTTGCAGGTTATCCACAAGCCTGGCAGCACGCCGATCGAGTACCTCGACTGGAGCCAGGAGCCGGAAAGCGAGCAGGAACCGCGTCTGCAAGCGCTGCTGAAAAGCGAGCGTGAAGCCGGCTTCGATCTGCTCAACCAGGCGCCGTTCCACCTGCGGCTGATCCGCGTGGGCGAGGCGCGTTACTGGTTCATGATGAGCAACCACCACATTTTGATCGATGCGTGGTGCCGCTCGCTGCTGATGAACGACTTCTTCGACATCTACATGGCCCTCGGCGAAGGCCGCGAGGCGCAACTGTCGACACCACCGCGCTACCGCGACTATATCGCCTGGCTGCAACGCCAGAATCTCGCCGAGGCGCGCCAGTGGTGGCAGCAGAACCTGCACGGGTTCGAGCGCACCACGCCGATCCCGAGCGACCGGCCGTTCCTGCGCGAACATGCCGGCCACAGCGGCGGCATGGTGGTGGGCGACTGCTACACC
This sequence comes from Pseudomonas sp. A125, assembly GCF_055409485.1. Lineage (NCBI taxonomy): Bacteria > Pseudomonadati > Pseudomonadota > Gammaproteobacteria > Pseudomonadales > Pseudomonadaceae > Pseudomonas > Pseudomonas sp. A125. Next base: position 43,385 of record NZ_JBUZVP010000032.1, on the reverse strand, counting down.
CGCCTCGATGTGCGCGACGGCGCGCAATTGCGCGAGCTGGCCCAGGCTCATCAATTGACGGTGAACACCTTCGCCCAGGCGGCGTGGGCCCTGGTGCTGCGGCGCGTGAGTGGTGAGCGCGACGTGCTGTTCGGCGTCACCGTGGCCGGGCGCCCGGTAGAAATGCCCGAGATGCAGCGCACGGTCGGGCTGTTTATCAACAGTATCGCGTTGCGGGTGAAGCTGCCCGAAGACGATCAACCGTGCAGCGTGCGCCAATGGTTGAGCGGCCTGCTCGACAGCAATATGCAACTGCGCGAGTACGAGTACCTGCCGCTGGTGACGATCCAGGAACACAGCGAACTGCCCAAGGGCCAGCCGCTGTTCGACAGCCTGTTCGTGTTCGAAAACGCCCCGGTGGAAGTCTCGGTGCTGGACCGTGCGCAAAGCCTGAACGCCACCTCGGATTCCGGGCGGACCCACACCAACTTCCCGCTGACGGCCGTGTGTTATCCGGGGGATGACCTGGGCTTGCACCTGTCCTACGACCAACGTTATTTCGATGAAACCACGGTGCAGGGCATGCTCGGTGAGTTCAAGCGTTTGCTGCTGGCGCTGGTGCAGGGCTTCCATGGCGACATGGCCGACTTGCCGCTGATTGGCGAGCAGGAGCGTGAATTCCTGGTGGACGGCTGCAACCAGAGCGAGCATGCGTATCCGCTGGGGCGCAGTTACGTCGAGCTGTTCGAAACGCAGGTGGCACAGCATCCACAACGGGTTGCCGCCAGTTGCCTGGATCAGCAATGGAGCTATGCCGAACTGAACCGGCGCAGCAACCGCCTGGGGCATGCGCTGATTGCGGCGGGTGTCGGGCTGGATCAGCCGGTGGCCTTGCTGGCCGAGCGTAATCTGGATTTGCTGGGCATGATCATCGGCAGCTTCAAGGCCGGTGCGGGTTACTTGCCGCTGGATCCGGGGCTGCCGAGCCAGCGCCTGAGCCGGATCATCGACCTCAGCCGTACGCCGTTGCTGGTGTGCACCGAGGCTTGTCGGGAACAGGCGGATCTGTTGCTGGAACAGTTCGCCTGTGGCTCGCGGCCGAAGTTACTGGTGTGGGAGGAACTGGTCGGCTCAGAGGAAAACCTCGGGGTCTACAGCGCGCCGGACAACCTCGCCTATGTGATCTACACCTCGGGTTCCACCGGCCTGCCCAAAGGCGTGATGGTCGAACAGCGCGGCATGCTCAATAACCAATTGAGCAAGGTGCCGTACCTGAACCTGAGCCAGGACGATGTGATCGCCCAGACCGCCTCGCAGAGTTTTGATATCTCGGTGTGGCAGTTCCTCGCGGCGCCGCTGTTCGGGGCGCGGGTGGACATTGTGCCGAACGCCATTGCCCATGATCCGCAAGGCTTGCTGGCGCACGTCCAGGCCCAGGGTATTACTGTGTTGGAAAGCGTTCCGTCGCTGATTCAGGGCATGCTCGCCCAGGACCGCATGAGCCTGGATGGCTTGCGCTGGATGCTGCCGACCGGCGAGGCGATGCCGCCGGAGTTGGCGCATCAGTGGTTGCTGCGTTATCCGGAAATTGGCCTGGTTAACGCGTATGGCCCGGCGGAATGCTCGGATGACGTGGCGTTCTTCCGCGTCGACCTGGCGTCGACCTGTAGTACCTACCTGCCGATTGGCACGCCGACCGACAACAACCGGTTGTACCTGCTGGATGGTGCGTTGGAGTTGGTGCCTCAAGGTGCGGTCGGCGAGTTGTGCGTGGCCGGGACCGGTGTGGGTCGTGGTTATGTCAGCGACCCGCTGCGCACGGCGCAAGCGTTTCTGCCGAATCCATTTGGTGCGGACCGGTTGTATCGAACAGGGGATTTGGCCCGCCGTCGCAGTGATGGGGTGTTGGAATATGTCGGGCGCATCGACCATCAGGTGAAGATTCGCGGTTATCGGATCGAGCTGGGTGAAATCGAAGCGCGCCTGCATGAGCAACCGCAAGTGCGGGATGCGGCGGTAGGTGTGCAAGAGGGCGCCAACGGCAAGCACCTGGTGGGTTACCTGGTGGCGGCGGATGCGCAGCTCAATCCCGGCGAGCGCCTTGATCGCATCAAGCAACGCCTGCGGGCCGAGCTGCCGGAGTACATGGTGCCGTCGCATTGGTTGTGGCTGGACCGGTTGCCGCTGAACGCCAACGGCAAGCTGGACCGCAAGGCCTTGCCGGCGCTGGAGATTGGGCAGTTGCACCGCCAGGATTATCTGGCGCCGCGCAATGAGCTGGAGCAGACGTTGGCCGGGATCTGGGCCGAGGTGCTGAAAGTGGAGCGGGTGGGTGTGCAGGACAACTTCTTTGAGCTGGGCGGGCATTCGTTGCTGGCTACGCAGATTGCTTCACGGGTGCAGAAGACGTTGCAGCGGGATGTGCCGTTGCGGGCGATGTTCGAGTGCGGCACGGTGGAGGAGTTGGCGGGGTATATCGACGGGCTTGCGGCGAATGAGATCAGCGCCGAGAAGGTGGATCGGTTGAGTGATTTGATGGCGGAGCTGGAGGGTTTTTAACTCGGATCGCAACGCGCCACTCGTCGGGTGGCGCGGTTTTTGAGGTTCGAACTGTGAATTCTGACAGTAGGCAGAAGGGGCATTTCGGCGTGTGATGGGCAGTACCATCACTCATTGAAAGGGAGTTCCATCATGCCCAAGTCATCAACGTTGACCCTTGATCTGCCCAAGCCACAGTTGGTCGAAGCCGAGGGAGAACCCCGGGTTGACCCGCTCCAGTTGCTGGAGGGGGCTACTATCCGGGTGTTCTACGAAGGGATGCTCAACACCGACAGTATTGCGTTGCGCTGGGAGTCGACACCGGGGGAATACGCGCCGATTGCCTCCCAGGATGGCGTCCAAGCGGGCTCGGTCGAGTTCCACGTACCCCCGTTTTACGTAGGGCTGCGCATTGATAACTTCGCGCTGTTTTCCTATGTCGTTACCCGCGATGGCGAGGAACATCCTTCCCCCGTTGCCGACGTGTTCATCAAGCTGCCGTCCAATTTGCCGCAACCGCAGATTCTGCAAGCCTCAGGCGGCGTCCTGGATCTGTATTCCCTGTGTGGTGAAGACCCGGTGATTTATGTTGCTCCTTGGGCGTTTATCGATTCCGGTCAGGTTGTCCGGGTCTTTATCGGCGCTACCTACGCTGACGGCTCGGAGGCGCGGCTCTATCCTTTTGCTGCCGAGCCAGTGACCGAGGAAGACGTACGCAGTGGGTGGCGCAGAACCTTGTCACTGGATGAGTTGGCGAAACTCAAAAATCACAGTGAGCTTCTTCTTCTCTTCAGCGTGAGGTTCCAGCCGGCCAGTACCGGGGTCTACCGGTCGTTCCCGTCGCTGTTGCTGACCTTGCGTACCGACGCTCACCTGGACTTGCTCGAGCCTTCTGTGGTGGAGGCTACACAGGTCACGCCTGAGTGCTATGCGCTGAATCCGGTCAATAGCCGGGAGGGTGCGACGGTTCGCGTCAGCTATGAGCACATGTGCCCGTGCGACTGGGTTTGTGCCTTTTGGGAAGGGACTGCCGGGGCAGGCACTCCGGTACTCGAGTGCAAGCAGGCTGACAATCGGGACTTTGTTGATTTTAACGTGCCGGCGTCAGCCATCAGTGCCAATTTCAATAAGCAGGTGTCGGTCCGCTACACCGTCCGGCGGGAAGGGCACACAGGGTCGTCGCTGCCGCGACAGGTAAAAATCCTGAATATCTCCGGCCTGCCCAAGCCGCAAGTGGAACAGGCCACGGGCAGTACGCTGGACCTCAATACGTTCCAGGAGGACGCGCAACTGACGGTGGCGGTCTATGCCTACGGCGCCTTGGGGCAGCCCTGCTGGATGTGTGTAACCGGTGAGCGGGAAGATGGCGCGCCTTATTGCTTCGATGTGCTGGACGGCGAGCCTCTCTCCGAGCAATGGCTGCAGGATGGCGTCAGTACGCTGCTGTCCCGCCGCGACCTGCAAAAACTGGCCGATTGCAGCCGCTTTGACGTGCATTTTGCGGTGAACTTCGATGGCCGGTCCGACAGGGCCAGCGCCGAGCCGTTTCCTGTGCTGCACCTGGATATTCATCAGGAAGACTTGGTCCTGAAACCCTTGACCATTCGGGAGGCCGTGGGCTCGCAGTTGACGGTATGGAATGGCCGTGATGGCGTGACGGCACGGGTGGAATATGACCACCTCAGTGCTCATGACGAGATCAGCGTGTGTTGGACACAATCGGACGGTAGTTGCCTGCCGTTGGCACCCAAGCCGGGAAACACTGATCCGAAGTACGTTGACTTCACCATTCCCCGGGAGGCTGTAATCGCTGGAAGCGGCAAAACAGTGCCCGTCAGTTACAGCGTCGCGAGCGCATGCAAGCACGTCACATCAGCTGACCTGGAGCTACAGATCAGTGTCCCGCAGCGCTTGCCTGCGCCAGAGGTGCCGCAGGCCATTCAGTTGCCCGGTGGCCCGGGGACACTGGACTTGCGCAACTTTACCGGGGATGCCGAGATTACGCTGCAAGCCTGGTGGTTCATCCTGGAGGGGCAAAAGGGCTCGCTGGGATGTACGGGAACCTTGCTCGACGGGTCGTCCCATACCCTCAAGCTGCTGGTCAATGAGCCGATCACGCAAGAGCAGGCAAACCATGGGTTGTCGCACATTCTGCCTCGTGAGGAACTGGAAAAGTTTCGCCACAGGTCCGTATTGAACATCGTGTTCAAGGTTACGGCGGACGGCAGCTCCCATGTGAGCGAAGCAATTGTGTTCCCTGTGCTGATGTTGCTGTTGCGCAAGCAGTACCGAGACCTGACGGATTTCAACGATCAGACCTTGGGTTTATGGACCGTAGGGTCAGGCGCACCCGATGCCAGGGATATCAGCATTGAATATATGGGGACGGGACCTGACGGCAAGCCGGATTACGCAGCCAGGAATTTCACACACACCGATCACAGTTTCGGCCCGATCCTGCAGCGGCGCTTCTTGGATTTGGAGAGCGGTTTTACTTACCGGTTTTCCGTACGGGTTCGACGGTACAGCGTTGAGTTCGCGACGCCCAAGCTATCGTTGCGCAAAGACTCCATTCAACAAACACCGATGGAAGAGTTGGTTGACCTGAACTGGCACACATTGAGCTTCACGTTCACAGCAGCGATCGCTCCCGTGCTGCTGGAAATCTATAGCCATGAAGGCGCCACGGACGGCAACGATTGGTACATGGATGATTTCCTGGTCGAGGGGATTTAATCCGCGCTGAAAAGACAATGCCCGCTTCGATGCGGGCATTGTCTTTACAGGCGAGGGCTGATTATTTCGGCCCGAGAATCTTCACCAACTTATCCGGCGCGGCGCCCCTTGCTGTTGCTGCAAACCGCCCTTGTCAATCAACTTCATGTTCGAATCCAGCCTGGCATGGATATCCGCCGGGATTTCGTTGCTGGCCACGCAGATTGCTTCACGGGTGCAGAAGAAGCGGCAGCGGGATGTGCCGTTGCGGGGTATATCGAGGGGCTCGCCGCGAATGAGATCAGCGCGCAGAAGGCGGATCGGCTGAGTGATTTGATGGCGCAGCTGGAGGGGTTGTAAGGCGCTGAATCTTCGCTGTTTGTGACGGCCTCATCGCAGGCAAGCCAGCTCCCACATTTTGGATTGTGAACACATTCAAAATGTGGGAGCTGGCTTGCCTGCGATGGCGTCAGACCGGTCGCCGCTTATTTCGGCCCGAGAATCTTCACCAACTTATCCGGCGACGGCGCCCCTTGCTGTTGCTGCAAACCGCCCTTGTCATCCAGATAGAAAATCGCCGGCGTCGCCGACAACTCCAGCTCGTCCATCAGCTTCATGTTCGAATCAAGCTTGGCCTGGATATCCGCCGGGATCTTCTCCAGCGCCTGCAACTTGCTGCCTTTACCGGCCGACTCATGGGCTTCCAGCGCCTGCTGGGGATCCTTGGCGGCAAACAGCGCGGCCGACTTGCCCGGGCTGTCCTCACGAATAATCCCCACCATGATGTGCCGCAACTGTACCTTGCCCGACTTCACCCACGGCCGTGCCTGTTCCCAGAACATGTTGCAGTACGGGCAGTTCGGGTCGCTGAACAGGTACACGATGCGCGGCGCGTCCTTGTTGCCGTCCTGGATCCAGTTGCTGTGTTCCATCTTGGCCCAGACTTCCTTGGCCATGGGCGCATATACCAGTTTTTCCAGGGGCGCGGTGCTCAGGTCATTGCCATCGGCGTCGTACAGGTTGCCGGCAATCACGCTTTTGCCGTCGGCGGTCAGGTACAGCGCCATGCCGCGGTTCTGGTATTGCGCCGCATAACCCGTGAGGCCGCTGGGTGCATCGAACTTGCCGATGATCTTGGCACCCTTGGCTTCGATGTTTTTGATCGGCGCCGGCCAGTCTTCGGCCTGTACAAGCGTGGCGGCCAGTGTCAGGGGCAACAGGGTCAGCAGGTGGCGGAGGCGGAGCATGGCGAATTCCTTGTGGTAGCCGGCTGGGCCGGTTTAGCGTTGATCGGCTCGAAGCGCTCCATGGCGCGGGCCAGGCTGGCTTGGGACAACTCGCCCAGGTGGCTGTTGATCAGGCGACCGTCCGGTTGATAGAACAGGGTGGTGGGCAAGGCCATGGAACCGACGGCCTGGCCGAGGCGGCCGCTGGCGTCGAACAGCACGTTGTCCAGGTTCAGGCCCTGGGTCGCCAGGTAAGTGGCGACGCTTTGCATGCTTTCGGCCTGGTTGACGAACAGGAAGGTCACGTCCGGGCGTTGGCGCTGGGCGCTTTCCAGTACCGGCATTTCACGCCGGCACGGCGGGCACCAGGTGGCCCAGAGATTGATCACCAGCGGGCCGCCCTTGTAGTCGGCCAGTTGCACGGTTTCGCCATTGGCGTTGCGCAGGGTGATGTCCGGCAGGTGTGTGCCTTTTTCGTAGAGGGTCAACGACAGACTGGTCAGCGCCCAGAACGCCAGGCCGGTGATCACGCCGGCGCTCAGTGGCTTGCGCAGCAGCGGGCGGCGCCAGCCGTAGATCAAGGCGCCGAGGATCAGCGCGATAACGCCGGGCCAGGCGAGAAAGCCTCCGTCCCGCAGGTCGACGATTTGCAGCGGGTCATTTTGGTAATACGACCAGTACATCAGCACGAAGCTGACGCGGGCGGCGAGCATGCCCACCAGAAACAGGGTGAACAGCACCGACTCCGGGTTCTCGCCGCCGCGCTTGGCCACCCGCCAGCCCACCAGGGTGGCGAGGATCAACGCCGTGATCAGCAGCAAGTGGTTCAGGGCGATGGCGAAGGTGCCGATGGTCAGTGTCAGCATCAGAGGGCTTCCCGGGCTTGGGTCCAGCGTTGCAGGAAGGCAGCGGCGTCGACTTCGCCGGTGATGCGCTGGGCGCGGCGCTCCTCACCGTCGGGGCCGATCCAGACGAAGCTCGGCGGGCCGGGGACCTTGTAGCGGCCCAGCAGCTCGCGGCTGGCGGCGTTGTCGGCGGTGACGTCGAGGCGCAGCAGGCGCACATCCTTGAGGGCGTCCATGACTTCGGGTTTGCCGAACACCTGTTTCTCCATGATCTTGCACGACACACACCAGTCGGCGTAGTAGTCCACCAGCACCCATTGGCCTTGGGCCTTGGCGCTATCGAGTTGGCTTTGCAATACGGCCGGGTCGTTGATGGTCATGAAGGCGTCGTGGGCGCTGGGGGCACCGGCCACCCGCGAGCCGCTATAGACCTTGAGCGGTTGCCACAGGTCGTCGCTGCCGCCGGCCGCACCGATCACCAATACGCTGCCCCAGAGGCCCAGCACCAGCGAACCGGCACCGAACAGCATGGCGGTGCGCCCGAAGTCGTGGGCCAGGCGCCAGCCGCAGTAGGCCATGACCAGCGCCAGTACACCCCACAAGCCGAGCCACAGGGTGTCACCGACCACTGGGCGAATCATCAGCACGGCGGTGGCGAGGAACAGGAAACCGAAAATGCCCTTGAGGATGTTCATCCAGGTGCCGGGCTTGGGCAGGAAACGGTTACCCACGGTCACCAGCAGCAACAGCGGCACGCCGATGCCGATGCCCATGGCAAACAGGATCAGGCCGCCGTGCAGGGCGTTGCCGCTTTGGGCGATATACAGCAGGGCGCCGGCCAGGGGCGCAGTCATGCATGGGCCCACCAGCAGGCCGGACAAGGCACCGAGCACGCCGGCACCCACCAGGCTGCCGCCGCTCTGGTTGCGGCTGACGTTGTCCAGGCGGTCCCGCAGGAATGTGGGCAGTTGCAGTTCAAAGAAGCCGAACATCGGCAAGGCCAGGATCACAAACAAGGCGGCGAAGCTGCCGAGGATCCACGGGGTTTGCAGCAGGGCGGCGAGGTTGCCGCCAAGCAGTGCGGCCAATACGCCGAGGGCGGCATACACCAGCGCCATGCACACCACGTAGCTGGTGGCCAGCGCAAAGCCGCGTCGTGGGCTGGCGCCGCTGCCGACCACAAGGCCGGCGAGGATCGGCAACATTGGCAAGGAGCACGGGGCAAAAGCCAGCAACAGGCCCAGGCCGAAGAACACCAGCAGGCTCCAGCCCAGGCTGCGCTGTTGCAGGCCGCTGGCCAGGCTTTGGTCCTGGGCCTGGCCGGTAGCGGCGACGGCGGGGTTGCCGCCCAGGTCCACGGTGATCGATTGCGGCGGGTAGCACAGGCCGGCATCGGCGCAGCCTTGCCAGCCGACTTTAACCTGGCCGGTGGCGCCAGCAGGAATCTTCACTTCCAGGCCTTGGCGATAGACTTGCTGTTCGCCGAAGAACTCATCGCTGTGCGCTTCGCCCTGGGGTAACGTCGGCTTTTGGGCCAGGCCGTCGAATTTCATGCGCTGCTGGTACAGGTAATAACCGTCGGCAATCTGCCAGAACAGCTGGGTTTCACCGGAGGCCAGGCGCTCGGAGGTAAAAGTGAAGGCTTTGCCCACCGGGAGGAAATCGGGTTTGGTCTCGAAAGGATTGTTGCCCGGCGCGGCCTGGGCGAATCCAGCAAACACTACCAGCAGAAAGATAAACAGATGCCGCATGATCAAGCCTTAGTTCGAAGCAAGTGGGACACACAATGTGTGGCGTTGATTAACCGATGATTAACCGGGCTATCCTAGAAAGACGGGATTATCCGGGTTTACGCGCGCAGGCGGCATAATGCGCGCTTAATCCGCTGCCTTTTTAATCACCCTCATATTTTGCAAAGGGTTCACCATGCACGTACTGGTCTGTGAAGACGATGAACTGATCGCCAGCGGCATCGTTGCCGGGCTCGGCGCCCAGGGGCTGACCGTGGAGCGCGTCGGCACGGCTTCGGCCGCCCGGGCGATGCTCAAGGTGGCGGAATTCGACGTGATGGTACTCGACCTCGGCCTGCCGGATGAAGACGGCTTGAAGCTGTTGCAGCAATTGCGCAGCCAGGGCCTGGAAATTCCGGTGCTGATCCTGACCGCGCGGGACTCGGTGACGAACCGGGTCGATGGCCTGCAGGCCGGTGCTGACGATTACCTGCTCAAGCCCTTCGACCTGCGCGAGCTCGCCGCGCGCCTGCACACCCTGTTGCGGCGGGTGGCCGGGCGTAGCGTCAACGTGATTGAACACGGGCGCTTGACCTACAACCCCAGCAGTCGTGAAACACTGCTGGGCGGTAAGTCGGTGGACCTGTCCCGCCGCGAGCAGGCGCTGTTGCAGGCCCTGCTGCAAAACCGTGGCCGCGTGCTGTCCAGCGAGCAGCTCAAAGACAGCGTCTACGGGCTTAACGACGAGCTGGAAAGCAACGCCCTCAACGTGCACATCCACCATCTGCGGCGCAAACTCGGCAACGGCATCGTCGAAACCGTGCGCGGCCTGGGCTATCGACTGGGCCCGGCTGCCGCAGGAAAGGACGCTTCGTGATGAGCCTGCGCCTGCGGCTGACCTTCAAGCTCGGTGCGGCCTTTGTGCTGATCTGGGCCTTGGCCGCCGCGTGGATGCTCAACGACCTGCGCAACCAGATGATGTTCTCCCTGGACCAGCGCCTGGTGGCATCGGCGCGCATGGTCGCCGGCTTGATGGAGCAGATGCCGGGCTTGTCCAGCACGGGCGAGGGCGCGCATTTCAGCGCCGGGCAATTGAATGTGCCGGGTGGCATGGCGTGCCAGGTCAGCTCCTTGCGCGGGGTGATTCTTGCCCGCAGCCACACCGCTCCGGACCAAGGGCTGGAGTCGCGCAAGAGCGGCTTTCGCGACCAGATGATTGATGGCGTGGGATGGCGCAGCTTTACTCTGTCCCGTGGCGATCTGTTTATCACCACTGCCGACCGGCAGGTAGAGCGTGAAGCCTTGAACCTGTCGATCCTGCTGGCCGCATCGGTGCCGGTGGGCGTGGCGCTGCTGGGCTGCCTGTGCCTGTTGTGGCTGGGGATCGGCCAAAGCCTGTTGCCGCTCAACCGCATGCGTGATGCTTTGATGCGCCGCAGTGCCGACTCCCTCGAGCCCTTGCAGATCAGCCCGCTGCCCAGCGAACTCAAGCCGCTGCTCGACACCCAGAACCAATTGCTGCAACGCATCGCCAAGACCATCGAGCGCGAGCGCCGCCTGACCGGTGATGCCGCCCACGAACTGCGCAGCCCGCTGACCGCGATCAAGACCCACCTGCAAGTGGCGCGCATGACCGAAGGCGCTGCGCGTGACCAGTCCCTGGCCCACGCGGAGGAAGGCGCCGACCGCTTGCACCGGACCCTGGAGCAATTACTGCTGCTGGCGCGGGTCGAAGGCAGCCTGTCGTTTGATGACGGCCTGCAATCGAGCGCCGAGCAAGTCGCACAACTGGCGATCCAGGATGCCAACGGCGGAGATAATCAGCGCATTGACCTGATCCTGTCGGACAGCCTCTGCGATAAACCAGTGGAAATGCCCGTAGGGCTGGCCGTCGCCGCCTTGCGCAACCTGCTGGACAACGCCCTGCGTCATACGCCGGCGGATACTCGGGTGGAACTGAGTGTGTCGAGCACGGGCGACAATGTGGTGTTCCGGGTGCGTGACCACGGCGCGCCGATTTCCAGCGAAGACTTGCAACATTTGACCCAGCGCTTCTGGCGCAACGGCAGCAGCCCGGGTTGCGGCCTGGGGCTGGCGATCGTCCAGGCGATTGTGCAGCGCTGTTCATGCTCGTTGAAATTCGACAGCCAGGCCGATGGCATGCGTGTCGACCTGGGCATGCCATTGCGTCGCTGAACCCTTCTTTTCGCGGCACACATAGTTACCGCCACCCTCAAGCGCAACGCTTCAGGATGGCGGTAATTTTTTTGTGTTTGAACGGGCTGAATGACTCAGCCTGTGTTGAAAAGGACAGCCCCCATGTTGGTTATCGACTCCACGTATTCCGCAAAAGACTTTAATGAGCGCAATGGCGAAGCTGTACGCCAGGTGATCGTGCATTACACCGCTGCGCCCTTTGCCTCTTCATTGCGCACGCTGACCCGCGACGGTGTCAGCGCGCACTACTTGTTGGCCGACCCCGATGACGCCAGCTACCACGCCGCCGGCTACGACGAGCTACGGGTATTTCGCCTGGTGGACGAAACGCAACGCGCCTGGCATGCCGGCACCAGCCACTGGGCCGGGCGCGACAACCTCAATAGCCGCTCCATCGGCATTGAAGTCGTCAACCAGGCCCGGGATGACGCCGGTGTGTTTACCTTCCCGGCGTATGGCGCAGAGCAGATCGACGTGTTGATAGCCCTGATTCGTGACATTCAGGTGCGTTACCCGGCGATGGCTCCCACCGACATCCTCGGGCATTGCGACGTTGCCTATTGGCGCAAGAGCGACCCTGGGCCACGGCTGCCATGGCGCTGCCTGTTCGAGGCAGGCGTGGGTGCCTGGTTCGATGAGCCGGTCAAGGCAGCTTACGCGCGACGATTTTCCATGGGGTTGCCGCCGGAAATGGAGGTTGAACGGGCGTTTCAACGCTACGGTTATGCACCTGCAAAAGACCGGCAAGGCTTCCGACAACGGATCAGGGCGTTCCAGATGCACTTTCGGCCCCGTGATTATCGCGGACAACTGGACGGCGAGACGTGCGCGATTCTGTATGCCTTGAATGAAAAATACACAGGGATTTAAGGGTATTCCCACATTCATGTAGGAATGGGCTGAAGTAAATGCGGGATTTAACGCTGCGGGTGTAAATCCTCCCTTCGTTGATGCGTTTCCAGAACAGGAAATCCGTGCGCTGCCCTTGGGCCAAGCGCCAACGGGTTGGCAGTTTGGTCACCATCATCAGCGTATTGAGGGATCGAGAGATGTCAGTCGCTACCAGCCGTATCGAGGAGACCCAGGCGGTCCCTGCGGAAACGCTCTACCAGTTCGATGAAAACCCGCTGCTGGCCCGCCAGCGCCAGCAGGAATCCAATGCCCGCAGCTATCCCCGGCGCATTCCCCTGGCGCTCAAACGCGCCCGGGGGATCTATGTCGAGGACGTTGAAGGGCGCAGCTTTATCGATTGCCTGGCCGGCGCCGGCACTCTGGCATTGGGGCACAACCACCCGGTGGTGATCGAGGCGATTCGCCAGGTGTTGAGCGATGAATTGCCGTTGCACACCTTGGACTTGACCACGCCGGTCAAGGATCAATTCGTGCAGGACCTGTTCGGCCTGCTGCCACCGGCGCTGGCGCGGGAAGCCAAGATCCAGTTCTGCGGCCCCACCGGCACCGACGCGGTGGAAGCCGCGCTGAAACTGGTGCGCACCGCCACCGGGCGCAGCACGGTGTTGTCGTTCCAGGGCGGTTATCACGGCATGAGCCAGGGCGCCCTGAGCCTGATGGGCAGCCTGGGGCCGAAAAAGCCGCTGGGCGCCTTGCTCGGCAATGGCGTGCAATTTTTGCCATTCCCTTATGACTACCGTTGCCCGTTCGGGCTGGGCGGGGCGGAAGGGGTCAAGGTCAACCTGCATTACCTGGAAAACCTGCTAAACGATCCCGAGGCCGGTGTGTTGCTGCCAGCGGCGGTGATCGTCGAGGTGGTGCAAGGCGAGGGCGGCGTGATCCCGGCCGATCTCGACTGGTTGCGCGGCCTGCGGCGCATTACCGAACAAGCCGGTGTGGCGTTGATTGTCGACGAAATCCAGAGTGGTTTTGGTCGCACCGGCAAGATGTTTGCCTTCGAACACGCCGGCATTGTCCCGGACGTGGTCGTACTGTCCAAAGCCATCGGCGGCAGCCTGCCACTGGCGGTGGTGGTGTATCGCGACTGGCTCGACACCTGGTTGCCGGGGGCCCATGCCGGGACCTTTCGGGGTAACCAGATGGCCATGGCGGCCGGGTCGGCGGTAATGCGCTACCTCAAGGACCACGACATTCCTGCCCATGCGGCGGCCATGGGCGAGCGCCTCGGCGAACACCTGCGCATCCTGCAACGCGACTTCCCGCAGTTGGGGGACATTCGAGGCCGTGGGCTGATGCTTGGTGTGGAGCTGGTGGATCCTGCGGGCACACTCGACACCCAGGGCCATCCGCCGGTGCATCGCCACCTTGCGCCGCTGGTGCAGCGCGAATGCCTTAAGCGTGGGTTGATTCTTGAGCTGGGTGGGCGCCATGGCAGCGTCGTGCGTTTCCTGCCGCCGCTGGTGATCACCGCCGCAGAAATCGACCGTGTGGCGGAGATTTTTGGTCGTGCGCTGGCGGCAGCCGTTGCCAGCTTCTAATTTTTTACCGGGCTGGCACGTTCCTTCTTACATTACACCGACGGAGAACCGTAATGACCTCAGTATTCGACCGCGAAGACATCCTGTTTCAGGTAGTGGTCAACCATGAAGAGCAATATTCCATCTGGCCCGACTACAAGGCCGTGCCGGAAGGCTGGCGCACGGTGGGTAAAAGCGGAATGAAGAAAGAGTGCCTGGCCTACATCGAAGAAGTGTGGACCGACATGCGCCCGTTGAGTCTGCGCCAGAAGATGGACAGCCAGGCACTGACGGGCTGATCCGGACCTCGGGCAAAACATAGATCCAAATGTGTGTGCGGGCTTGCTGCGGTGATCGGGCTTGCCGTGGTGATCGGGCTTGCTGTGGTGAGCGGGCTTGCCCCGCGCTGGGCTGCGAAGCAGCCCCCTCACCACAGCAACCCCGCTCCCACATTTACTATGTTTTGCCTATAGGAATCAGGATCACAGCGCCTTGATTACCTGCTCCACATTGCCCTCAAGCTCCGCCACCGGGTCTGCGCCATCGGTGCCCAGCACCAGCAGCTTCGACCCACCCGCTGTGACAGCCGCCTGTACCGCATCGCTTGGCGTGCGGTGATGCAACACCAAGGCAACCTCGTTCTCCTTCAGGCTTTCACTCAAATGCTGCAACGCTTCGGGTGTCCAGTCTGTATCCGCCCGTGGCTCAGTGCTGACCAGTTCCAGGTTCAACCCGCTCACCAGATAACCCAAGTGATCGCTCAAGCTGACCACCGTCAGGCTTTCGGCCTTCGCCAGTCGCGCCTCGCTGTCGGCGGTGAGCTTGAGCAGGCGTTGCTTGAGAGCGGCCAGGTTGGCCTCTATCTGCGGCTTGGCCGCGGGCGCCAGGCGGCTCAGGTCGGCGGCCATCACATCGGCCATGCGCCCCATATTGTTGCTTGATTGCCACGGCTGGCTGTTCAGGCCGTCGGTGGCACCCGGCTGCACGGCAATGCCCGGCAAGCCACCGTCCACCGGGCGGGCAGCGTCGACTTCGATGATGCGGATATTGCTGCGTCGGGCCACTGGGTACAGCGGGTCATCCGGCCATAACGAGCGCAGGCCGATGGCCGCGTCGGCGTCCAGGGCAAGCGTGTTCAGCGCCTGCGCACCACGCCCGGTGAAATAGGCCACTTGCCGCGAGCCGGGCAGGTTGGCCGGCGCTGCGCGTTCAAGCTTCACGTCGGTGCCGTTGAGCAGCACCTGTGCCAGGCCATAGGTGATCGGCAGCGCGGCGAGTACTTTCAGCGGTTTTGTCGCGCGGGCCTTGTTCAAGGCGGCGTGTCCGATGCCTTGGTTGGCGACGATCTGCAGCGGTTTGATGCCGTCGGCAGCGAGCGCCGGTGTGGCAATGGCCAGGGCCAGAAGCAGTGGTCGAAAAATCGGGCGCATTATCCAAGATTCCCTTTCAGGCTGGGGACCGTGCCGCGGGCTATGGCGGCGAGGGCGAAGGCGATACCGGCGACCAGGATGATGGCGGCACCGGACGGAATTGGCAGGTCGAAGATGATCGGCAGCAGGATCCCGCACAGAGTGCTGACGGTGGCGATCACCACCGAGATCCAGAAGAAGCCCTTGAGCGACTGGCTCAACAAGCGCGCGGCGGCGGCGGGAATCACCAGCAAAGCGCCCACCAGGATCGCGCCAATGACCTTGACCGCCGCAACGGTGATCAGCGTCACCAGGATCACAAATAGATAATCCAGGGTCTTCACCGCCACCCCGCGCACCGCCGCCAGTTGCGGGTTGAAGCTGGCGAGCATGATGCGGTTGTACAGCGGCAAGGCCAGGGCCATCACCAGCGAACCGACAATCGCCAGCACCAGCAGGTCATTACCGTTCACCGTCAGCACCGAGCCGAACAGTACGTTCTCGAGAATGTGCACGTTGATCTTGCCTGCCAGAATCAACAGCAGGCTCGCGCCCAAGGCCAGGGACACCGACAGGAACACGCCGATCAAGGTATCCGGCGCCAGCCCGGTGCGGTTGCGCAAGTAGTTGAGCAGGATCCCGAACAGCAGGCAGTAACCGAACAGGCTGCCGTAAGGCCCGGTGTAAGGTTCCCCCAGCAGAATGCCCACTGCCACGCCGGTCAGCGCCGCATGGCCCACGGCTTCGGAAAAGAACGCAAAGCGCTTGACCACCACCAGGGTGCCCAAGCCGCCCAGCACCGGGCCGATCAGCAGGCCGGCGAGCAGGGCGTTGACCACAAACCCATAGGCCAGCGCTTCGGGCAAGTACCCGGATGACGCCCAGCCCTGGACCATCAAGCGAAAGGCTTCGTAGCTCATAAGGCCGGGCTCCGTGGGTGGGTTGAGAACAGGGTCAGCAGGCGGTCCGGGGTCAGCGCCTCCTTGGGCGTTGCGTCGAACAACACACGGCGGTTCAGGCCGGTAACGCGGTCGGCCAGGCGGCCGACGGCTTCCAGGTCGTGTTCGATCCACAGCACGGTGATGCCGGCCTGGCGCCAGTCGCGCAGCAACCGCTCGAACACCTGGATACCGGCTTCATCCAGCGCCGACATCGGTTCGTCCAACACCAGCAATTGCGGCGCCGGGATCAAGCCCTGGGCCAGCAGCACCCGCTGGCGTTCGCCGCCAGACAGGGCGCCCATGCGCCGTTTGCGCTTGTCTTGCATGCCCACCCGCTCCAGCGCGTCGCCGATTGCGCCCGCGTAATGCCTGGACAGCCCGAGAAACGCCGGACGTCGCTGGCACATCGCGGCCATGAAATCGTCGACGGTCATCGGCAAGCCGCGGTCGAACTCCAGCGCCTGGGGCACATAGCCGATGGTGCCGGGTGCGCCAGGCCAATGCAGGCTCAACTGGCCCTGGTGTGGCGTTTGCCCCAGCAAGGTCTTGATCAGCGAGCTTTTGCCGCCGCCGTTGGGCCCCACCAGCGCATGGATGCTGCCGGGCCAGACCTGGAAACTCACCGCGTCGAGGATCACCGTACGGCCCAGGGTCAGCGCCACCTTATCGAAGTCGAGGGTCGGGCCAACGCTGGCCACACTCAAGTGTTCAACTGCTGTCATGCCCCGGACTCCTGAATCGCGCGCACCACGGTGTTGAGGTTGCCGGTCATTTCCACTTCGTACTTTTCAGTGCTGTAGTCGCCATAGGAAATGTGCGACAACGGGTACAACTTCACCCCGGATTCACGCTGGATGGTGTCGACGTAGCTGGACGGGAAGTCCATCTCCGAGAAGATCACTTTCACGTCCAGCTCCCGCAGTTGGTCGATGGTTTTCTTCAACTGGCTGGGGCTTGGCTCGATGCCGTGGGCCGGTTCCACTACAGCGGTCACTTCCAGGCCGAACTCCCGCAGCAGGTAGTCATACGCCGCGTGCACTGTGGCCACCCGCAAGTCGGGGTTGGGTGCGCTGGTGAGCCTGGCCAGTGCGTCGGCGCGCATCTGGCGCAGGCGCTTGCCGTAGGCGCGGGCGTTCTGGGTGTAGGTCTTGGCGTTGTCCGGGTCGAGCTTGCCCAGTTCCCGGGCGATGTTATTCACCTGGGCAATGGACGCGCTGATGGACAGGAAGGTGTGCGGGTTGACCACCTTGCCGGCACCGCGCGCGGCATTGCCGGTGGCGGCCAACAGCGGCACGTTGGCGTTGGCTTCGATCACCGGGATGTCCGGCCGCTCGCTGGTGGCGATCATCCGGTCGGCGAAATCGTCATGGCCGACGCCGTTGAGCACGATCACATCCAGAGTGCCAATGCGCTTGATGTCGTCGGCGCGGGGCTCGTAGGCGTGAGGGTTGAAACCGGCCGGAATCAGCGGGACGACTTCGGCCTTGTCACCGACGATATTGGCCACGTAGCTGTAATACGGGTGCAGTGTGATGCCGATGCGCAGGCGCTTGGCAGGGTCGGCACTCGCCAGCGGTGCGAGCAGCAGTGTGAACAAACCCGCAAGCACCAGGCGTAATAATGGAGATGAAATGGACATGGGCTTCTCTCGGCTACAACGTGAATTCAATGACGATGCTGGCGGGTGACACCGGCATCGAATTGCGCGACTACCTGTTGCCAGCCCGCATTAGTCAGTGCCTGGTCAGACAGGTCGGTGGGGGCGGTGAGGTTGGCGCTGCGGTTGAGCCAGATATCCGGCTCGGCACCGCTGATACGCATCAACACCGAACCACTGAGGTCCGGTGTCTGGCTCAGGCCCAGGTAAGCGGCGTCGAGCAACTGCCAGCGGTGGTCGCCACGGCTCATCGAACTGGCGTCCTGGGCGAAGGGCGCAAAGCCTTCTTCGGCCAGTTGCCCCGGCGTGGGCAGGGCGCTGTGTTCTTCCTGCAGCAAGTGAATTTCATCCAGGGTCACTCGCAGGTCGGCGTAGATGCCTTGCTCGGCGGCGCTGAGGTCGCGGCGTGCGTCCAGTTGGTGGCTGGGCACGACGGCGAGCACCTGGCGTTCACCACGCAATGCCACCACCGTGCCGGCAACTGCCAGGATGACCAGGCACAACAGCAGGACATACAGGGTTTCGTGGCCGGCACCGGCCGGGCGTACGACTTGGGTAGTACTGCTCATTGGGGCTGGATATCCGCTTGGTCGATTTCCACCACGTGGCCGGGGCCGGCATCAAACAACACGTAGAACTCGGCGGACGGTTTCTTGAAGGTCAGTTTTGAGTCCTCCCCCAGCTTGCCGGGCACCAAAATGGTTTCGTCGTAGCCGATCACGTCCAAGGTAACGCCCGGGGCGCCGCTGCCATCGGAGAACCCGCCGGTGCACTGGATTTGCTCGCCGGCGACTTCCTTGCATTCGCACATCGGGTTGTGGGCCAGGGCAACGGTGCTGAAACCGGCGCCGAGGATCAGCGCGCCACAGGTGCGAGCCAGTTGCTGCAAAGTCATGGTTTAACTCCTCGTGTGTTCAGCCAGGCGATAGTGGCCGGCGATGCCTGGCTCAAGGGAATGGAGGCCTGGTGCATGGCGCCGTCCCAGCCTTCCATGGTGATCCATAGTTGTGCGTCCAGCGGGGTGCGTTCAGGGATCGGCAGCAGGGCGCCCATGCGATACGGTGTGCCGAAGAAAATCACCCCGGCAGCCCGCAGGCTGCGGGGCTTTCCAATGCGCAGGTAGGTCGCCTTGACCTGCTCGGTACAGGTGTCGCACAGGGCGGCATTGAAGGATTTCATCGGGCCCGCGGGGTTGGGGCGAGGAGGCTCGTTACGCAATTCGGCGAGCTTCACGCTCCAGGGGCCGACCTGCACGTCACCAATCTCACGTTCACCCAGGCCGCTGTCCCCGCGAAACAGGGCAGCGTCGGCAAAGTACTTGGGCATGAAGCCCAGGGGCACCAGCAGCAGCAGGATATTGATATGGAAGCGCCATTTGAGCCAGAAGGCCCGCAGGGGCGAAGGCGGTTGAACTGTCGTGGCCTTGTTCATCGATTGCCCTGCGAAGTTTCAACCTGCATGGCGGGAAGTTGCGCCGGTTGCCGGGGCGCCTTGGTGCTGCGCTTGAGGGCGTTGAGGGTGGCCAGGGCCGTGCGTTTGGTCCAGATAAGCAGGCCACTCAAGACCATCATGCTCAACACCAGGCCGAAGAAGGCCCAGATCAGCTTGATCCATATCCCGCCAAAATCCCCGGTGTGCAGCGGTCGCATGGATTCGGTGACGAACTCCAGGGCCGAACGGTCGGACAGCAGGTGCGAGGCGGCGATTTCGCCGTTGTACGGGTTGATTTCTGCGGTCTGGAACATCAGCGGGTACCAGCCACGCCCGCCGATGCGCAGGTGGCCATAGGCGTTGCTGGGCAGGCTCACAAAGCTGGCCTCAAGCCCCGGAATACGCTGGGTGGCGATGTTGATTGCGTCGTCCAGCGCAATCATTGGTGCCGGTACGCCCGGGGCGGACATTGGCACTTTGTCGCGGGCGATCGCGGGGACGATCGGCTCGCTGGAAATGGTGATCTGGTTATCGCTGAGGATTGCCTGGATCAGGAACCAGGTGCCGGTGATGGAGATTACCGCGATAAACCAGATCGACCAGATGCCGCTCAACCGGTGGAAGTCGCCCCAGAAGATCCGTGCGCCATGGTTAAAGCGCAACGTCGGCTTGAAAAAGCCTTTCCAGAAGCGCTTGTAGACCACAAGGCCGGTGACCAGCGATGCCAGCAGCGGCAAGCCCAGCAACGACACCAGGTACCAGCCCCAGCTGAAGCCGTTGGTGAACGGCACCAGCCACCAGCCATGCAGGGCGCGGGTAAAGCGCTGGAAGTTGAAAGACGGGCTGATGCCCTGGATGACTCCGGTATACGGGTTTACGTAGACCTCCAGCGAGCGCCCATCGGGGTAGCTGAGGTCGACGGTGAGGGCGAAGTGCGATTCGTCCGGGCGGCTCAGGGATTCGATGATCACCTGGGGTTCGGCGCGCTTGATGGCACCGATCACCTGGTCGTAGGTGAGCAGCTCGGCATCGTCCGACGGTTTGCTGGCGCGGATGTCCGGGTTGGCCAGCCAGACGATTTCCTGGCTGACCACCGCCAGGGTGCCGGTGACACAGACGATCAGCACAAAGAACCAGATGGGCAATGCCAGCCAGCTGTGCACCAGAAACCAGAGTTTTGAGCGTGACTTCTTCGACATGTGAGTGAGGGTCTTGATCGGAGGGAGGCGGTAAAGGCCCGGAAAACGCCACCCGTAGCTTTTGCTGACGCGAGAGGCTGTATCTAAGTTAAGACGGATGAGAAACCCAAAACCCTAAGCCGGATATGAAAGTAAATGTTTCAGATACTCATTCATGCAACACGAAACATGTTCCGAGTCATCACCAAGGCGGGATTGATGGGGCGGGGGCGCTGCCTATCATGGAGCCATACCGTTGAGCGAGCCCAATAATGACTTCTGCCAGAACCCTCTACGACAAACACATCGACTCCCACACGGTGTGCCGCCTGGATGACCAGGGCCATGTGCTGCTGTACATCGACCGCCAGGTGATCAACGAATACACCAGCCCACAAGCCTTCAGCGGCTTGCGCGAGGCGGGCCGTGGTGTATGGCGCCCCGGCACCGCGCTGGCGGTGGTTGACCACGTGAACCCGACCACGCCCAAGCGCACCGCGACCATGCCGGATGCGGGTGGCGCACGCCAAGTGTCGTACCTGGCGGAAAACTGCCGGGATTTCGGGATTGAGCTGCTGGACATCCTCGACAAGCGCCAGGGCATCGAGCACGTGATCGCCCCCGAGCAGGGTTTTATCCTGCCGGGCATGGTGATTGCCGCCGGCGATAGCCATACCACCACCTATGGTGCATTGGGCGCGTTCGGTTTTGGCATTGGCACGTCGGAAATCGAGCATTTGCTGGCCTCGCAAACCCTGGTCTACAAACGCTTGAAGAGCATGCGCGTAACCGTGGACGGCGCGCTGGCTCACGGCCTGACCTCCAAGGACGTGATCATGGCGCTGATCGGCAAGATTGGCGCTTCGGGTGCTACCGGCTACGCCATCGAATTTTGCGGCTCGACCATCGACGCCCTGAGCGTCGAGGCACGCATGACCATCTGCAACATGGCGGTGGAAGCGGGCGCGCGTGGTGCCTTCATGTCGCCGGACGAAAAAGTCTTCACCTACCTCAAGGGCAAGCCCCGCGCGCCGACGGGCGAATTGTGGGAACGCGCGTTGGTGGGCTGGCGCCAGTTGCACTCGGATGCCGACGCGGTGTTCGACCTCGAAGTGCAACTGGACGCCACCGCCCTGGAGCCGATGGTCACCTGGGGCACCAGCCCCGACCAGGCCTCGCCCATCGGCGCCCGCGTGCCCGACCCGCAAGACGTCAGCGACCTGATCCTGCGCCAGGACATGCGCCGCGCCTTGAACTACATGGGCCTGGAAGCCGGCATGCCGTTGAGCGAAATCGTGATCAGCCATGCGTTTATCGGTTCCTGCACGAATGCCCGCATCGAAGACCTGCGCGATGCTGCCAGTGTGGTGCGCGGCAAGCATGTGGCCGACCACGTACGGGCGATGATCGTGCCGGGCTCCACCGAAGTGCGTGACCAGGCTGAAGCCGAAGGTCTTGCCGCGATCTTTATCGACGCCGGGTTTGAATGGCGCCAGTCCGGTTGCTCGATGTGCCTGGCGATGAACGATGACGTGCTGGAGCCGGGCGACCGCTGCGCCTCCAGCACCAACCGCAACTTCGAAGGCCGCCAGGGCGCGGGTGCACGTACGCACTTGATGAGCCCGGCCATGGTTGCCGCGGCCGCCATTACTGGCCGCCTGACGGATATTCGCCATTTTGGAGACCGTACATGAGCGTGCAACCGTTTACCCGGGTCACCGGCAAGGCTGCGCCGATGCTGGCGGCCAATATCGACACCGATGTGATTATGCCCAAGCAGTTTCTCAAGGGTATTGACCGTAACGGGTTGGATCGTGGGCTGTTCTTTGACCTGCGGTTTTTGCCGTCGGGTGAGCTCAATCCTGAGTTTGTGTTGAACCAACCTGCCTTGCAGGGTGCGAGCTTTATGGTGGTGGGGCCGAACTTTGGCTGTGGTTCGAGCCGGGAGCATGCGGTGTGGGGTTTGAAGCAGATGGGCATTCGGGCGCTGATTGGCAGCAGCTTTGCCGGGATTTTCTATGACAACTGTCAGCGTAACGGGGTGCTGTTGATCACGTTGGAGGAGGCGGTGTTGCAGCACCTGGGGCAGACGGTGAGCCAGCCGGAGCAGGCGCAGATCAGCGTGGATCTGGAGGCGCAGGAGATTTGGTTGGCTGGCGGGGAGGTTATCCCGTTTCAGATTGATACGTTGCGCAAGACGGCGTTGTTGCTGGGGCTGGATGCTATCGGTACGACCTTGCAGCGTCGGGAGCAGATCAAGGCGTTTGAGCATGAGCACCTGGCTTTGAATCCTTGGCTCGGGGGGTAGTGGTACATATCCGTTTTTGCGGTTACGGCGGCTATTGGTTCCGCTCTTACAGCGGGTCACTTTTGAAAAGCGCAAAAGTAACCAAAACGCTCTGCCCCGCCTGTCGGCACCTCGCTTAGGCTCGGTGTGCCCTCACTCCGGCATTGCTCCGCGGGCCGCCGCGACGGCCCGTCCCTGGCCCGTCGCGGCTAAACCGGCGTCCTGCCGGTTTACCCGCTCCTCAATCCCTGCGTTCGGCCTCGGGCTGAATGGGGCAGTCAGGTCAAGATCAACAGCAAGAGCACGGCGGCCTGAAAGCCGACCTGAGTGTTAAAAGCCAGATCAAAATCTGTAGGAGCTGGCTTGCCGGCGATGCAGGCGACTCGGTCTTTCAGATACACAGAGGCGATGCCATCGCAGGCAAGCCAGCTCCTACATTTGAACCGTGCCCGCTTTAGCTTTTGATCTGGCTTTTAACACTCAAGCCGGCCTGTAGGCCGCTGTGTTCTTGATCTGCTTGTGAACTTGATCTTAGGCGCCCCGTCAACCACGCTGGCCGAACGCAGGCTTTGGAGCGTGGGTAACCCGGCAGGACGCCGGGTTAGCCGTCCTGGGCCAGGGATGGCCCATGACGGCGGCCCACGGTCCAAAGCCTGCGTGAGGGCACACCGAGCCTAAGCGAGGTGCCGAGTGGTGGGGCAAGAGCCTTTTGGTTACTTTTGGGCTCCTTTCAAAAGTGACCCGCCGTAAGGGCGGAACCCATACCAGCCCTAACAAAAAAAACGGATATGCACCCAAGCCCGAAGCGTCAAATCGACAGCCCCTTAAAATGTTCCTGCAAAAACTCCACACACGCCCGCAACTTCCCGGAGTAAGCCAGTCGCGTCGGGTAAACCGCCCACACGTTGGCGCTCTGGGTGTAATGGTGCAGCACTTGCACCAGTTTCCCTTGCTCCAGCAGCGGCTTCACATCCCACATCGAACGCAGCAGCACCCCGCGCCCGTCGAGCGCCCATTGCAAGACAATCTCACCATTGTTGGAGGACAGCGGCCCGCGCACGCGCACGCTGTCTTGCACGCCATCGCGCTCCATGTGCCAAATGCCAAAGGCGTTATCGCGCTCCTTGAGCACCAGGCAGTCGTGCTGTTCCAGGTCGCTCAAGTGCAGCGGCGTGCCACGGCGTTCGAGATAAGCCGGCGCGGCACACAGCACCCGGCGGTTACTCACCAGCCGACGGCCAATGTGTTGCCCGGGGATGTCGTCACCCACGCGGATTTCCAGGTCAAAGCCTTCGCTGACGATATCCACTACCCGGTCAAACAGGTCCAGGCGAATCTCCAGCTCCGGGTATTGTTCGGCCAACAACGACAAGGCCGGCGCGACATGGTTGCGGCCAAATCCGAAGCTGCTGCACAGGTGCAGATGGCCACGGGGGCTGTCGTGGGCGTCGGACAATTCGTCGGACAGCTGCTGGAAGTCTTCGAGAATACGCACGGCCCAGCGCTGCACCCGCTCACCGTCTTCGGTCAGGGCGATACGCCGGCTGGTGCGGTGCAGCAGGCGGGTGGCGAGGGTGGTTTCCAGAATCTGGATACGCTTGCTGACGTAGGCCGGGGACAACCCAAGCTCATCGGCAGCCGCAGCAAAGCCAGCCTTGCGGATCACGGTCAGGAATACCCGCAGGTCTTCAGGTAGGGGCACGGTATCTTTCTTGTTAGTCATCAGAAACAGGCGTGGCGGCATGAGCCGCCAGAATAGCACCGGTGTGGCGAGGGAGTTCCCTCGCCACAGGGGGTTGGTGCTTAAGGTTTACTCGGCGGCGATCTTCGCCTGTGCAGCAGCCCGCGCATGGCGGCCATGCTTGAGGGCAATAGGCGCCATCTTCTCGCGGTCCAGTTCACCCTCCCAGGCGGCCACCACCAGCGCGGCCACGGCATTGCCGATGATATTGGTCAACGAACGGCACTCGGCCATGAAGCGATCCACACCCAGGATCAACACCATCGCGGCCACCGGCACCGTGGGCACTACCGCCAGGCTGGCGGCCAGCGCGACGAAGCCTGCGCCCACCACCGCACCGGCGCCTTTGGAGGTGAGCATTGCCACCGCCAGCAGGGTCAATTGTTGCTCCAGCGTCAGGTCGATATTGGTCGCCTGGGCCAGGAACAGCACCGCCAGCGTCATGTAGATGTTGGTACCGTCCAGGTTGAAGGTGTAGCCGGTCGGCACCACGATACCCACCACGCCTTTGGAGGCGCCGAGGCTTTCGAGCTTTTGGATCAGTTGCGGCAGGGCCGATTCAGATGAGCTGGTGCCCAACACGATCAGCAGTTCGGCCTTGATGTAAGTCAGCAGCTTGAAGATGCTGAAACCGGCATACCTGGCGATGCTGCCCAGCACCACGGCCACGAAAAAAAACGCGGTGACGTAGAACGTGCCCACCAGTTTCAGCAGCGGCAGCAGCGAACCCAGGCCGTACTTGCCGATGGTGAAGGCAATTGCCCCAAAGGCACCGATCGGCGCGACGCGGCTGATCATCCCGACGATGCGGAAGAACACTTCGCTGGCCTGGTTGATCACGCCGACCAAAGGCCGGCCCTTCTCGCCGATCATCACCAGCCCGAGGCCAAACAGCACCGACACAAACAGCACCGGCAGGATTTCTCCCTTGGAGAAGGCGTCAAAAAAGGTGGTGGGGATCACGTGCATCAGGAAGCCGATGACGCCTTCGCCGTGTTCGGCCTGGCCGACAAAACCGGCGATGGCCGAGGTGTCGAGGGTCTTCACATCGATGTTGAAGCCCACGCCCGGATGCAACAGGTGGGCGGCGAGGATCCCGATTACCAGGGCAATGCTGGAGACGATCTCGAAATACAGCAGCGCCTTGCCGCCCACGCGGCCTACCTGTTTCACGTCGTGCATGCTGGTGATACCGGAGACCACGGTGCAGAAGATGATCGGGCCGATGATCATCTTGATCAGCTTGATAAAACCGTCGCCCAAGGGCTTGAGGTCGATGCCCACCTGGGGCCAGTGGTTGCCGATCAACACGCCTAGCACAATGGCGATGATCACCTGCACATACAGGGTTCCCAGCAGTTTTCTGATTGTCATTTTTATTATCTCGCGGCGTTTTTTGGGCAAGCAGGTGCCGTCGCAGGCTTTTCAAGCCTGCGGGGCGGGATCGATCAGGTCAGCGGTTGACTAAAGGTTCAGCGAAGGAAGGCCAGGACTTCGGCAAGCAGGATTTCTGGAACCTCTTCGGCGATGTAGTGGCCGGCCGGCAGGGCCTTGCCACGTACGTCGGTCGCGACTTTTTGCCATTCCTTGAGGGGGTCGAAGCAGCGGCCGACGGTACCTTCGGCGCCCCACATCACCAGCAACGGCAGGTTCAGGTGGTTGCCTTTGTCGATATCGGCCTGGTCGTGTTCAAGGTCAATACCGGCGGCAGCGCGGTAGTCTTCGCAGATACCGGTGGCAGTGCCCGGCAGTTTCAGGCAACGCAGGTATTCGGCAAAGGCTTCATCGGTGAATGGCTTGAGCCCTGCACTGCGGCTGCCCATGACGCTGCGCAGGTAGAGTTCCGGGTTGCCTTCGATCAGGCTCTCGGGCAGCGGCGCCGGGCGGATCAAGAAGAACCAGTGCCAGTAGGCGCGGGCGAAGGCTTCGTCGGTCTGGGCGTACATTGCAAGGGTCGGTGCGATGTCCAGCAACACCATGCGCTGCACAGCCCTTGGGTGATCCAGCGCCAGGCGATGGGCGACGCGGGCACCGCGGTCGTGGGCCAGCACCGAGAACTCCTCAAAGCCCAGGGTCTTCATCAGCTCGACGCCGTCGCGGGCCATTTCGCGTTTTGAATAGTGGGTGTGATGGTCATTGGCGTCGGGCTTGCTGCTGTCGCCGTAACCGCGCAGGTCGGCGGCGACCACAGTGAAGTGTTCGGCCAATTGCTCGGCGACTTTGTGCCATATGACGTGGGTCTGCGGGTGCCCGTGCAGCAGGAGCAGGCCGGGACCTGCGCCACCTTTGCGGTAGCTGATGTCCACGCCGTTGACGTGGCGCTGGTCTTTTTGGAATCCGGCGAACATGGAATGACTCCTTGTGATGATTGCCTGCATCCTGAAATTACACGGGCCCCGGGGCAAGGGGGAAAACGTGGAAGGGTTGTTCATGAAGTGTGTTGAAGCCGGCGCCCGGGACCTGGCGGGGTCTGGCGCAGGTCAGTCTTGCCACAGTGTTGGCCAGGCAACAGCAAACCGGCAGTTTGCTGCGCCATGGGCGCTTTACCGCGCGCGCAGCGGGTGCAAACCCTGGTGTTTGAAGGCTTGGCGCCTCAGGCACAGAAGCTGCAATGCCTCAGGTAAACCATTCGCCCGAGAGCGTTGTATGTCTGTACTGCCTGTATCTGCCGATTACCCGATCCACACCCCCAACGCCGAGCTGATCCGCGACGAGGCCCAGGCGCTGGCCGTTGCCCACCGGGTCGCCGCCGTGTTGCTGGAGCAAGACGCCGAACGCGACCGCACCCGCCAGGTGCCGGCACAAGTCGTGGATTTGTATTCCAATAGCGGCCTGTGGGGCATCAGCGTGCCCCGCGAATTTGGCGGCGCCCAGGTGTCCTACGCGGTGCTGGCCCAGGTGATTGCGATTATCTCGGCGGCCGACCCGTCGCTGGGGCAAATCCCGCAGAACCATTACTGCCTGCTGGAAGACATCCGCCTGCAAGGCACGCCCGAGCAGCAGGCGTACTTTTTTGGCCTGGCGCTGCAAGGGCACCGGTTTGCCAATGCGCTGTCGGAAACCGGCGGCAAGAACGTCCAGGACATCCAGGCGACCATCCGCCGGCAAGGCGACGGCTATGTGATCAACGGTCGCAAGGGTTATTGCACCGGCTCGTTGTACGCCCATTGGCTGGCGGTGCTGGCGCTGGACGAAGAGCAAAACGCGCAGTTGGCGTTCGTGCCACGCGGCACTGAAGGCCTGGTGGTGGTCGACGACTGGGACAGCATGGGCCAGCGCACCACCTCCAGCGGTACGGTGTTGGCAGAGGACCTGGCGGTGCCCGCGTTCAACCTGTTTGCGACCCATCGTTCCTACGATTCACCGACTCTGGCTGGCCCATTCGCACAACTGACCACTGCTGCCATCGACGCCGGCATCGCCCGCGCCGCACTGCGTGACACGGTGCTGTTCGTCCAGCAATTCGCCCGCCCCTGGATCGATGCCGGGGTGGAAAATGCCAGTGAAGACCCGCTGACCATCATCCAGGTCGGCGCGTTGGATATTCGCCTGGAAGCGGCGGAAGCCTTGCTGGAACGCGCCGGAAAAGCCCTGGACGCCGCCCGCCCGGCACCCGACGAAGACAATGTCGCCCACGCCTCACTGGCTGTCGCCCGGGCCAAGGTACTGACCACCGAAATCGCCATCGAAGCCAGCAACAAGCTCTTCGAGCTCGGCGGCACCCGTTCCACCTTGAAAAAGCACAACTTCGACCGTCACTGGCGCAATGCCCGGGTGCATACCCTGCATGACCCGGTGCGCTGGAAGTACCACGTGATCGGCAACTGGCTGCTTAACGGCGCCAAGCCACCGCGTCACGATTGGTCTTGAACCATGGCCGAGCTGTTTAAACACATCTACTGGGCCGACATCGGCCAAGCCTGCCTGGAAACCCTGAGCATGCTCAGCGCCGCACTGGGTTTTACCGTGCTGCTGGGGTTGCCGCTTGGGGTGGTGTTGTTCCTCACCGGCAAGCGCCAGCTGCACGAAACCCTGGTGGTGTACCGGGCGCTGTCGGTGGTGGTGAACGTGCTGCGCTCGCTGCCGTTCATCATCCTGCTGATTGTGCTGATCCCGGTGACCACCTTGCTGGTGGGCACTTCGCTGGGCGTGGCCGGCACGATTCCGCCGCTGGTGGTGGGCTGTACGCCGTTCTTTGCGCGGCTGGTGGAAACCGCCTTGCGTGAGGTCGACCGCGGCGTGGTGGAAGCCACCCAATCCATGGGCGCCAGCACCTGGCAGGTGATCCGCCACACGCTGCTGCCCGAAGCCCGGGGCGGGCTGCTGGCGGCGGTCACCGTCACCGCGATTGTGCTGGTGGACTACACCGCCATGGCCGGGGTGATTGGTGGCGGTGGCCTGGGCGACCTGGCCATCCGCTACGGCTATCAGCGTTTCCAGACCGACGTGATGGTGGTCACCGTGTTGCTGCTGTTGGTGTTGGTACAGGCCCTGCAAATGACCGGCGACCGCTTGGTGGCGCGTTACAGCCGCCGCTGATACCTATTCCTGTAACTACTGTCTTCGGAGCAACCATGAAAAAATCCCTGGCCATCTTGGCCGCTGTCTTCTCCCTTAATGCCGTCGCCAACGAAACGTTGGTAGTGGGTGCCACACCGGTGCCTCACGCCGAGATTCTCGAGTTCGTCAAACCCGTGCTGGCCAAGGAGGGCGTGGACCTGCAAATCAAGGTCTTCACCGATTTCATCCAGCCCAACCAGCAACTGGCACTGAAGAATATTGACGCCAATTACTACCAGTACCGGCCATTTCTGGATGACTACAACAAGACCCGGCATAC
The DNA here is from genome assembly GCF_055409485.1 of Pseudomonas sp. A125. Classification (NCBI taxonomy): domain Bacteria; kingdom Pseudomonadati; phylum Pseudomonadota; class Gammaproteobacteria; order Pseudomonadales; family Pseudomonadaceae; genus Pseudomonas; species Pseudomonas sp. A125. The sequence goes on along the minus strand of NZ_JBUZVP010000032.1, from coordinate 14,222 downwards.
CAATCTGGTGCCGGTAGTCGGTGTGCACATCGAGCCTTTCGGCGCTTATTCGACCAAGATTAAAAATATCTCGGAGTTGAAAGACGGCGCGACGGTGTCGATCCCCAACGACCCGGTCAACACCGGCCGCGCGCTGGTGCTGCTGGACGAAGCCGGCCTGATCAAACTCAAGGATTCGAGCAACACCCTGGCCACGCCCCGGGACAGCGTCGAGAACCCCAAGCACCTGAAAATTCGTGAACTGGAAGGCGCGTTGCTGGCCCGTTCGGTGAGCCAGGTGGACCTGGCATTTGTGTTTGCCAACTATGCGTTGGAAGCGGGGATCGACACCAACAGTGCGTTGATCGTGGAGAAGGGCAAGAGCCTGTACGTCGAGTATTTGGTGGCGCGCCCCGACAACATCAACGACCCGGGCATCCAGAAGCTGGCCAAGGCGTTGAATTCCGATGAAGTACGCCAGTTCATCCTCAGCCGCTACAAAGGGCAGATTGCCCCGGGTTTCTAAGACCCGGACAGATCCAAGGTGGACGCTGGCTTGTGTGGGAGCTGGCTTGCCTGCGATAGCGGTGGTGACTGATACACCGCTATCGCAGGCAAGCCAGCTCCCACATTGAGTGGGTTCACACATCAGGGATCAGGGGTGGGCTCCAAGAGTTGCGCGCCGGGGCCGCGCTCACCGAGTACGTCGTCCTGGTTGCGCAGCGGGCACGCCTCCAGCGACAAACACCCGCAGCCAATACAGCCACTGAGTTTGTCCCGCAGCAGCATCAGCTTGTCGATGCGCTGGTCCAAATCCTCACGCCATAGTGCAGACAGGCGCTCCCAGTCGGCGGCGGTGGGCGTGCGGCCATCGGGCAGGGTTTGCAGCGCCTCAAAGATCGTCGCCAGGGGGATGCCCAAACGCTGGGCTATCTTGATCACCACCACGCGGCGCAACACATCCCGCGGGTAGCGCCGTTGATTGCCGGCATTGCGGTTGCTCTTGATCAACCCCTTGGTTTCGTAGAAGTGCAGCGCGGTAACCGCCACGCCACTGCGGGCCGCCAACTGGCCGACGGTGAGTTCTTTGCTGACCATGAAAAAGCCCTTGACCTTGACTTAACTAGAGGTTTTACCCTGCGCGGCATCGAATCGCAAGATTGTGCCTACAGTGAGAGGGGAATATTCATGCAGGTATCAGAGAAGGGTCTGAGTTTTACCCAGATGGTCGAGTTCCAGATCGAGCCTCAGCAGCAGTCCGCGTTGGTGGCGGCTCTTTCATCCCAAAGCGAGCGTTTGGCCCAGGGCCATGGCGGCTTTATCAACGCCAGCGTGCAGGTCAGCGATGATGGACGCCGGGTGCTCAGTTACTTGCAATGGCGCTCTCGCGAGGATGGCGAGGCAGCCTTCAAGTGTTTTGAGCACGGTGAGGAAGATTTCTGGACGCTGATCCGCGCCCACCAGGCCACGGCGGTGACCTTCGGTTCGTTCCAGGTGCTGCGCAGCATCGAGCGCAGCCATGACAACGCCTTGCAATGCCGCCTAAATGGATAGGTGCAACATGCGTTCGCCCTGCACGTTCTCGCCGGGGCGGCGTTTGTTCACAGCCAACTCGCCGATCTTGATCAGGCGGGTACGCGTCACGTTGCGGCTCAGGCCCAGCAGGTTGGCGGTGTGCACCTGGTTGTAATGGCTGAAGCGGTAGGCGGCGCGCAATAGCGCATCCTCGACCTTTTCATGCAGGGCGCCGGCCTGTTCCTCGAAGAGCTTTTGAAAAGCCCGTTCCAGCAACGCTTCGGCGCTGTTGTCGGTGCCGTGCTGGCTGTCGTCCTGACGCTCGATACGCATGTTCGACAGGCGCAGGTCGTCGCGCTCGATCACACCGTTGCGGCAAATCAGCAGGGTGTGGTGGATGACGTTTTCCAGCTCGCGGATGTTGCCCGGCCAACTGTAGCTTTTGAGTTTCTGCTCGGCTTCGCGGCTGATGGTGATCGGGCCATAACCCAGGCGCTGGCTGTAGGCTTCGATGAAGTGCCGGGTGAGCGGCAGGATATCGCCGGGACGATCGCGCAGTGGGCTCAGTTCCAGGCTGACCACGTCGAGGCGGTAGTACAAATCCTCGCGAAAATGCCCGGCATTGATGGCTTTTTCCAACTGAACGTTGGTGGCTGCCAACACCCGCACATCGATGGGAATGCTTTTGCGTGAGCCTAGGCGCACCACCTCACGTTCCTGGAGTACTCGCAGCAACTTGACCTGAATCGCCATCGGCAAGTCGCCGATTTCGTCGAGGAACAAGGTGCCGCCGTCGGCCTCCTCGAACCAGCCGGCCTTGGCGCTGAGGGCGCCGGTGAAGGCGCCTTTTTCATGGCCGAACAACTCGGCTTCCACCAGGGATTCGGAAAACGCGCCGCAGTTCACCGCCACGAACGGCCGGTTGCGCCGGGCGCTGAGGTTATGGATATGGCGCGCCACCAGCTCTTTACCGGTGCCGGTTTCGCCGATGATCAGCACGCTGGCTTCGCTGGGCGCGACTTGCTGGATGTGCGCCAGCAACGCCTGGGATTTCGGGTCTTCGAAGACCTGGGCCGTGGCGCGGATCGAGGTCGCAAGCGCGGGCGAGGGCGGTAAGGTTAAAAGCTGCATGGGCACCTCTTTCAGGAGTAGAACGTTGGAATCGGCAGGGACTGGTTCAACGCCCAGTCCCCCAGTTCGTGGAGTTTGTAGTCGACCGGGTCGTGCAAGGTTTGTGTGCGCAGGTTGCGCCAGTGCCGGTCCAGCCGCAGGGAGGCGTGGGTGGAGCGCGCGCCAGTGACTTCGAACAGGCGGCTGCACAGTTCCAGGCCATTGCGGGTGGCGGCGACCTTGGCGGTGGCGATGGCGATGGCCAGCTCACCGCGCTCGCTTTCTCTGAGGCTCGGGCCCTTGGCCCAGGCCTGGTCCAGCAGTTCGGCGGCGCGTTCCACCAGCAGGCGCACGCCTTCCAGGGCGACCCAGAATTCGCCGTAGTGGTTGAGCACGTACGGGTCCTGGCGAATGTCCTGCACGGTGGACTTATGCCAGGGCCGCGTTTCGGTCAGGGTGTAGTTGCGGGCTTCGGCGAATGCGCCTTCGGCGATGCCGAGGAACATATGGGTGAACGTCAACTGCGCGATCAGCGGGCGCAGGCAGGCGAAGGGCGTGCTCAACGGGCCGGGATCCAGAAGCAACTCCGACTCTTCGACGCGTACCCGTTCGAAGCTGGCACTGCCGCTGTCGGTCTGGCGCTGGCCGATATTGTTCCAGTCGTTGTGCAAGGTGATGCCGGTACGCCCGCTCGGGATGGCCGCGATCAGCAGCTTGCCGCCGGCGCTTTCATCCACGGCCGAGGCGATCAGCATTTCCGAGTCGCTGGCGCCGGAGCAAAAACTCTTCTTGCCGGAAAATTCGCGCCAGCCACTGAAGGCCTTGACCACCGTACGCGTATCCAGCGGGTTGAGGGCATTGCCCCAGAACCAGTTTTTGCGCGCGGTTTGTTCGAACCACGGTTGCCATTGCTCCGGGCGGGAGAACAGCCGCACGGTGGCGAGCATCAGGTGATGAAACCCGAAGACGTGGGCGATGGAGCTGTCGACCTTGGCGAATTCGCGCACCACCTCAAGGGTCTCGCTCCAGCGCGCACCGAGGCCGCCGTATTGGGTGGGAATGCTCAGGGCCAGCAAGCCGCTTTGGCGCAGGGCGTCACGTTCGGCTTTCGGTGTGCCGCCACGCTCGTCGCGTTCGACGGCGGTGAGGGCGAATTCGGCGGCCAGCAGTTTGGCAGTCTGCAAGGGTGAGGGCAGGGCGCTGTTGGGTTTGGCTGTCACGCGGTGTTCCTCATGGTGTGCCGGGGCGTGCCCCGGCAGACGGCAGGTCAGGCCTTGGCTTTTGCCGGCAGGACGTCGTTGGCAATCATTTCGCCGAACGGCCCCGTGAGGTTGGTGATGCCGCGCCCGGCCAGGCTGGCGTAGGGTTCCGGCAGCAGCGGGAACACCAATTCGGCAAAGCGGTACGCCTCTTCCAGGTGCGGGTAGCCGGAGAAGATGAAGCTCTCGATGCCCAGGTCTGCGTATTCCTTGATCCGCTCGGCGACCTGCTGCGGGTTGCCCACCAGGGCCGTGCCCGCGCCGCCACGTACCAGGCCGACGCCGGCCCACAGGTTGGGGGCGATTTCCAGGTTGTCGCGGCGCCCGTCGTGCAGCGCAGCCATGCGGCGCTGGCCTTCGGAGTCAAAGCGCGAGAAGGATTTTTGCGCGGCAGCGATGGTTTCGTCGCTGATGTGTTCGATCAGTTTGGCGGCGGCTTTCCAGGCGTCTTCTTCGGTTTCTCGCACGATCACATGCAGGCGAATCCCGAACTTGACGGTGCGGCCATGACGCGCGGCGCGCTCACGCACGTCGGCAAGTTTTTCCGCGACGGCGGCCGGTGGTTCGCCCCAGGTCAGGTACACATCCACCTGTTCGGCAGCGAGGTCGTGGGCGGCGTCGGAGGAACCACCGAAATACAGCGGTGGGTAAGGCTTCTGCACTGGTGGGTAAAGTGCCTTGGCGTTCTGTACGCGCAGGTGTTTGCCTTCGAAGTCCACCGATTCGCCCTGCAACACACGGCGCCAGATCTTGAGGAATTCGTCGGTCACTTCATAGCGTTCGCTGTGATCGAGGAAACTGCCGTCGCCGCGGTTCTCGTCGGGGTCGCCGCCGGTCACCACGTTGATCAACAGGCGGCCATTGGACAGGCGGTCGAGGGTCGCGGCCATGCGTGCCGAGACGGTTGGCGAAATGATCCCCGGGCGAATCGCCACCAGGTAACGCAGGCGTTCGGTCAACGGCACCAGTGCCGAGGCGATCACCCAGGAGTCTTCACAGGAGCGGCCGGTGGGGATCAGCACGCCGTGATAGCCGAGGTTGTCCGCAGCCTGGGCGACTTGTTTCAAATAGTTGAGGGTGACCGGGCGAGCGCCTTGGGTGGTGCCCAAGTAATGGCCGTCACCGTGGGTAGGCAGAAACCAGAAAACATCCATGACAAATCCTTAAGCGATTTTCAGCAGAGAGGTGGGGTGCGCGGCAAACAACGGCGCGGCGCGTTCTGCAGCAAGGCGAATGCGGGCCTTCAAGGGCTCACTGGTTATTTGGTAATCGGTGAAATCGGCCTCGGTGGCGTACACGCCAATCGGCAAGGTCAGGGCCTGGAAGAAGCTGAACAGCGGGCGCAGCTGGTGATCGAGTACCAGCGCATGGCGTTCGCTGCCGCCGGTGGCCGCCAGCAATACCGGGGTGTTGATCAGCGCGTTGAGGTCGACCAGGTCGAACAGGTGCTTGAGCAGGCCGGGGTAAGAGCCGCGGTACACCGGCGCCGCGACGATCAGCAGGTCGGCCTGTTCGATGGCTTGCAGTTGCGCTTCGACGTCGGCGGGCAGTTCCTGGCGGGACAGCGCGCCACCCAGCGGCCGGGCAATGTCGCCCAGTTCAATCAGGGTGGTCTGGATCGGCAATTGATTGGCCAGTTCGGCCAGCACCGCTTGGGTCAGCACCAGCGTGCGGGACGGGCGCCAGGTTCCGCCGGAGAGGGCAACGACATTCAATGGACGGGTCATCAACAGTTCCTTTTTCAACAGTGGCTCAGGGCAAGAGCAGTAGCAGGGCTTGAGCAAGAGCTGTACCAAGCGGCGCAGGCCTTGACTGGCGCGGGCTGTGGGCCAGGTGTTGGAAAATGACGGTGTTGTCTGCCTGGTGTTTTGTTGAATGACTGTTGCCTGGGCAACAGTTGCCAGGCGAACAGCGGCGTGTGCATTGGAGCCATTTATAGAGGGTTGTAGTTATTCCGTAAATGAACGTATTTCCATATTTATAGACCTGTATGGAATATGAGATGTGACTATCACGGGTGTCGAAACGGTTGATAGCGACTATCACGGCGGGTGATTTTTCACCGCACAGGGGCGGGAGTAGCCTGTGCTCATTGACTTCAACCCGTTTCGCAGGACCTTCGCCATGAACCGTTTTCTCGCCATTTGTGTATTGCTTGTCACCTCAGTCCTTGCCGGTTGTGCGACGCCTTCGTCGCCTGAACTGCGTGGCTACTCGGCCGAGGAGAGCAAGGAACTGGCGCTGGAAGCGTTGAGCCGTCGAGGCCTGTCGTTTGATGAATACCAACAGAAGAGAGCCGAACTGACCGGCCAGCCACAGAAAACCTTTGGTTTTGACCGCCAGGGTGAAATGAATGCCGAGCGCGGCGTGATGCTGCACGGTCGCCCCAGTTGAGCCAGCGGCCAAGTCGATGAGCCCGAGGTTTCCTACAGGAACCTCGGGCTTTTTGTTTGCCATCCGTTTCGTGGAGCCTGTTAAGCTGAATTTCAGGAGCGTTCCTACGCACTTTTAAATAAAGTGGTCTTTCTTTAACGGCACGGGATCAGGTAAACCATCTTTCTTTCTGATCGCTGCCCCTGAGACGCTGTTCTCGGGAACATGCTCTGCGAGTCTTTAACGTCATGAATAAACGTCCGCTGTATTTCGACTACGCCGCCACCACGCCGGTGGATGAGCGGGTCATTCAGGTCATGGTCGAGTGTCTGGGCTTCAATGCCAACTTCGGTAACCCGGCGTCCAGCTCCCACGCGTTTGGCCAACAGGCCCGGCAAACGGTTGAGCAGGCGCGGTGCCAGGTGGCTGAACTGGTTGGTGCCGAACCGGCACACATCGTCTGGACCTCCGGTGCCACTGAATCCAATAACCTCGCGATCAAGGGCGTCGCCCAGGCGCGGGGCGTGGCCGGCGGGCACATCATCACCAGCCAGATCGAACACAAGGCCACGCTCGATACCGCTCGCCAGTTGCAGGAAGCCGGGGTCGCCGTGACGTACCTGGTGCCGGATGCCGAGGGTTTGATCAGCGTCGAGGCGGTGAGCGAAGCCTTGCGTGAGGACACCTTCCTGGTGTCGCTGATGCTGGTGAACAACGAGTTGGGCACCCTCAACGATATCCAGGCGATCGGCGCGCGAGTGCGTGAGCACGGGGCGTTGTTTCACGTGGATGCAGCGCAAGGCGCGGGCAAGGTGGCGATTGACCTGGCCGAATGGCCGGTGGACCTGATGTCGTTTTCTGCCCACAAGCTCTATGGCCCCAAGGGCATCGGCGCACTGTACGTCGGCCCGCGTGCGCAGCAGAAAGTGCTGGCGCAGATTCACGGCGGTGGCCATGAAGGCGGCTTGCGTTCGGGCACCCTGGCAACGCACCAGATTGCTGGCATGGGCACCGCGTTCGCGTTGGCGGCAGCCTCCTTTGCAGAAGAGAAGGCGACCATTGTTGCCTTGCGCGAGCGCCTGCTGGAACAGCTGAATACGATTGCCGGCGTGCGCCTCAATGGCAGCCTTACCCAACGCATTCCCCACACCTTGAGCCTGACATTCAGCGAGGGCGAGTTCAATTCTGCCGGCTTGAGCGCAGGCATTGCCTTCTCGGCCACTTCGGCCTGCAATTCGGCGAGCAATGCACCGTCCCATGTGCTTCTGGCGCTGGGCCATGATGCCCGCAGCGCAGGTCGCACCATTCGCTTGAGCCTCGGGCGGTTTACCACCGAGCAGGACATCGATCAGGCGGTACAACTGATCAAGGCGGCACTGGCCAGCGCACCGGCGTTTTGGGCCGTTTGACCCCATAACAATTATTAGTGGTTAGCAGGAGACACGATGAGCACACAGCCTTTGACCCATGGAACGGTTCCCCAGCGCCTGGCGCGCACTCGCGAACTGATGAGCCGCGAGGGCATTCATGCCCTGTTGGTGCCGTCGGCCGACCCGCACTTGTCTGAATACCTGCCGGGTTACTGGCAAGGGCGCCAGTGGTTGTCGGGCTTTCACGGCTCGGTGGGCACGCTTATTGTCACCGAAAATTTCGCCGGCGTGTGGGCAGACAGCCGCTATTGGGAACAGGCGACCAAGGAGCTCAATGGCAGTGGCATTGAGTTGGTCAAGCTGCAACCCGGCCAGCCCGGGCCGCTGGAATGGCTGGCAGAGCAGACGCCGCAAGGCGGCACAGTGGCAGTGGATGGCGCAGTCATGGCCGTGGCCTCGGCGCGCACCCTGGGCAGCAAGCTGGAGGCACGCGGTGCGCGCTTGCGCACGGATATCGACCTGTTGAGTGAAGTCTGGCAAGACCGTCCCACCTTGCCGAACCAGCCGATCTATCAGCACCTGCCACCTCAGGCCACCGTCAGCCGTGGCGAAAAACTTGCTGCCCTGCGCGAAAGCTTGAGTGAGAAGGGCGCTGACTGGCACTTCATCGCGACCCTGGATGACATTGCCTGGTTGTTTAACCTGCGTGGTGGTGATGTTTCGTTCAACCCGGTGTTTGTGTCCTTTGCCTTGATCGGCCAGCAGCAAGCAATGTTGTTTGTGGCCTTGAGCAAAGTCGATGCCGAGCTTCGCGCCGTGCTGGAACAGGATGGCGTGACCCTGCGCGATTACAGTGAAGTCGCGGCGGCGTTGAAGGCCATTCCATCGGGCGCCAGCGTGCAAGTCGACCCGGCGCGGGTGACTGCCGGCTTGCTGGAAAACCTCGGCAGTGGCATCAAGCTGATCGAAGGCCTGAACCCAACCACCTTGGCCAAGTCGCGAAAGAGCCTGGCGGACGCCGAGCATATTCGCCAGGCCATGGAACAGGATGGCGCGGCCTTGTGCGAATTTTTCGCCTGGCTCGACAGCGCATGGGGCCGGGAGCGCATAACCGAGCTGACCATTGATGAGCACCTGACGGCGGCGCGTACCCGTCGTCCGGGTTATGTGTCATTGAGCTTCAACACGATTGCTGCGTTCAACGCCAATGGTGCGATGCCGCACTATCACGCCACCGAAGAGGAACACGCGCTGATCGAAGGCGATGGCTTGCTGCTGATCGACTCGGGCGGCCAGTACCTGGGCGGCACGACCGATATCACGCGGATGGTGCCTGTCGGCACGCCAAGCGAAGAGCAGAAACGCGACTGCACCCGTGTACTCAAGGGTGTGATCGCGTTGTCCCGCGCGCATTTCCCCAAAGGCATTCTTTCGCCGCTGCTGGACTCGATTGCCCGCGCGCCTATCTGGGCCGAAGGCGTGGACTACGGCCACGGCACCGGGCATGGCGTAGGCTATTTCCTGAACGTGCATGAAGGCCCGCAGGTTATTGCTTACCAAGCTGTCGCTGCGCCACAAACCGCGATGCAGGCCGGCATGATTACCTCCATCGAGCCGGGCACTTACCGCCCGGGCCGTTGGGGTGTGCGCATCGAGAACCTGGTGTTGAACCGTGAAGCGGGCAAGACCGAGTTTGGCGAATTCCTCAAGTTTGAGACGCTGACCCTGTGCCCGATCGACACCCGTTGCCTGCAGCCAGCGTTGCTGACGCTGGAGGAGCGCCAATGGTTCAACGACTACCACGCGCAGGTGCGTGAGCGCCTGAGCCCGCTGCTCAGTGGCGCGGCGCTGGAATGGTTGCAGGTGCGTACGGCGGCTATCTAAGGGGCTGCAACTCGGGCGCCTGGGTCAGGGCATCGGCCATGTAGTCGATAAACGCTTTGACCCGGGCGGACTCGCGACGATTCGGTGCCGAAACGGCATGAATCGGCAGCGCCCTTGGGGTGTAGTCCTGCAGCAGCGCGACCAACCGGCCGGCCTTCGTCTGTCAGGGAGAGTTTGCGTGTGCTGCGGGAAATCAGCCTGCCTCCCAGTTCTGTCTCCAGCGCGCGCAGTACTTTACTGATAGTGGGCTGAGTGGTCTGCAATTCCCGGGCGACCGCAGAAAAACTCCCGCGCTCGATCACCCGGACGAAAATCGCCATTGCGTTGAGCTTATCCATGGGGTTCCCGATTCATGCCAAATGAGCATGGTCACTATAGCTTTTAAGCGTCTTATCGGCATGAGTGGGGCGGATCATTATCGTGGTCACTTCCTGACGAACCGAGAGCACGACCGTGACTGAAACAACTCAAATGCAGGCGTTGATGGTGGATGTGGCGAATGGGCCGTTACGGCTGGCAACGATTACCAGGCCGCCTGCGGGTAACGGTGAGGTTCTGGTGAGAATCAAGGCCAGCGGCCTCAACCCATTGGACGGGAAAATTGCTGCGGGCGAGGCTGCTCATGCCCGTCAGCCTTTGCCCGCAGTGCTGGGATTGGATTTGCCAGGACTTATCAGGGCCATGTGCTCAGTTGCCTGGGCTGGGGCTCTCATAGCCTGGCGCCGTTGTCGTTTCGCGGGGTGACGTATTCAGGAGTGTTTACCCTGTTGCCGATGCTGACGGGTAAGGGCCGCGCGCACCATGGGCAGATTCTTGCCGAAGCAGCGCGGCTGATTGACGCCGCAAAGCTCAAGCCGATCCTCGATGCGCGGCATTTCGACCGGCACACGGCAAACGCCGCCTATAAGTTACTCAGAGGCGGCGCTCAAGGGCGTTTGGTGATTGAAATCTAACTCAGCGCTTCGCGGACAAATTCCAGGCGGTCCTGGCCGAAGAACAACTGGTTGCCGACGAACAGGGTTGGGGCTCCGAATACGCCACGCTGAATGGCGTGCTCGGTGTTGTCCTTGAGGGTGGCCTTGACGTCGTCATCTTGGGTCAACGCCAGGACTTCTTCGGGATCAAAACCGTGCTCGGCCAGCACTGCGGCTATTACGGCGGGGTCTCCCAAGTGTCGGCCTTGCACCCAAAGTGCGCGGAACAGGCCGTCGATGAAGTCGAGAAAGCGCTCGGGCTGGCGCATTTGAATGCCGGTGACGGCGCGCATCAACATCAATGTATTGATGGGAAAGTGCGGATTGAACTTGAGCGGGACGTTGTAACGCTGGGCGTAGCGCGCGAGGTCCTGAAGCATGTAGCGGCCTTTTGCGGGAATGGTGACCGGCGACACATTGCCGGTGGCCTTGAACACGCCTCCCAGCAACATGGGCTTGTAAATCAGCTGGGCGCCAGTGACTGCGCACAGGCCTGGAAGCTGGGTGTAGGCCAAGTAGGTGGCGGGGCTGCCGAGGTCAAAGAAAAACTCAACGGTTTTACTCATGCTGGGTACTCGCTGTTTTTGTTATAGGCGTACTTACCAGGGCTCATTCCAGGGGCGCAGGTCCAACTCGAAGGTCCAGGCATCCCGGGGCTGGCTGTGCAGGTACCAATAGTTATCGGCGATGTGCTCGGGGTTGAGAATGCCGTCCTGATCCTTGAGAGCATACTTTTGCGGGAAGCTGTCGCGGATGAAGTCAGTGTCGATGGCGCCATCCACTACCACGTGGGCAACGTGGATGTTCCGCGGGCCCAGCTCGCGGGCCATGCTTTGCGCCAGTGCACGGATCCCGTGTTTGGCGCCTGCGAATGCGGCAAAACCGGCGGCGCCACGCAGTCCGGCGGTGGCACCGGTAAACAGGATGGTCCCGCGTTCCCGGGTGACCATGCGCTTGGCCACTTCCCGCGCATTGAGGAAACCTGAGAAACACGCCATTTCCCAGATCTTGAAGTATTTGCGGGCAGTTTCTTCCAGGATGCTGCACGGCACATTGGCGCCGATGTTGAACACGAAGGCTTCAATCGGGCCCAGTTCGGTTTCAATCTTCTCGATCAGCGCGATGACGTCTTCTTCCTTGCGGGCGTCGCAGGCAAAACCACGCGCCTCGCTGCCAGTTGCCTGGATGCTTTCTACCAGGGGGCGCAGTTTATCGGCGCTGCGCCGAGTCACGCATGCCACGTAACCTTCGCGGGCGAAGCGTTTGGCGATGGCGCCACCTGTAGCGTCGCCGGCACCCACCACCAGTACGATTTTATTGTTGTTCGTCATGGGAGATCCTTTAATAAACGATCGTTTGGCAAACGAACGTTATGCTACGATTTAACAGGCGTCAAGCTGCCAATCCAGCGGGGGGAAGTCATGCGATATTCGGCCAGTCATAAACAGGAAACCAGAGAGAAACTGCTGGACAGCAGTGCGGCGCTTGCAAAGAAAGAAGGGTTTGCCAGTGTTGGCGTGGACGGCTTGATGAAAGCCATTGGGCTGAGTGGCGGTGCGTTTTACAGTCACTTTGCTTCGAAGGACGAATTGTTCAGCTCGATTGTGGAGCGTGAATTGAGTCACTCTCTTGAGCGTTTGAATGGCAATGGCGTGCAGAGCCGTGAGCGGCTGCATCGCTGTTTGAAGTTCTACCTGAGCATGGCCCATGTGGAGCAGTCGCAAGCCGGCTGCGCGTTGCCAAGCCTGGGTGCGGAGATTGCGCGATCTGATGCGGCGGTGCGCCAGCAGGCGCAGGACTGGATTTGCCGATTGCAGGCGGGCTGGGCGGCAACGCTGGGCAGCGAGGCACTGGCGTGGTCGATTCTGTCGCAATGCATCGGCGCGCTGGTGGTCGCGCGAATGATGGTCAGCCCGCAAATACAGGCGCAGGTCTTGTCATCGAACTACGAAGTGCTCAGTCAGCAGCTGTCGAACCTGTGAGGGGGCCAACAGCTACTTGCAGATGACAATCATGCTTCGGCTGGTATAACCGGCGGGGTTTAGGCCGAACGGGTAGTCGCCTGGGTCTTCGGCATTGTCGCCGGACTTGGCGATGACTTTATAACCTTTCGCGCCACATGAATTAACAGCACTGGCGTAGCACTGGTCCCAGGAAGAGGACAGGCCCGAGCAGTTGATATGCAGCCCTTTTTTTCCCCGTTTCACTTCGGTCTTGGTGGTCGCGGCGCACCCTGCGATTGCCACAATCACGAACAGCATCAAAATTCGCTTCATTCCTATCCTTAATAGCCGCCTCGCTTAACCGCACGAAGCTTGCTTTGCTCGCTCTCGAGTGTAGCGTTCATGATGTCCTTATCGAAATTTTCCATGAATGACACTGGGTTACGGCCTAAACATGGCCTAATTGAGCGGCAAATGCCAGAGCTACGTAAAATCCTGAATCAATCGGCCGGAACGAGCGGCTTTGATTCGTTACGCATGGTCAGGGTTGCACCGACCGACGCCAGAATAATGCAGGTGATGGCCAGCCATTGCGCCAGGGAGAGGTGCTCTTGAAGGAAAAACAGGCCTGACAAGGCGCCGAACGCGGGCTCGACACTCATCAACGTGCCGAAGGTGCGGGCAGGCAGGCGGGTCAGGGCAACCATCTCCAGCGTGTAGGGAAGGGCGGTCGATAAAACGGCAACACCAATGGCAACCGGAATCAGCGACGGCGTGAGTAATGCAGCGCCCGCATGCACGATTCCAATTGGCGCGACAAACAGTGCAGCAATCATGACGCCGAGGGCGGCGGTCTGTACGCCGTTATCGGCGCCCGCCTTTTGACCAAACAGAATATAGAGCGCCCAGCACACGCCTGCGCCCAATGCATAGGCGGCGCCTGTCAGGTCGATGCCGTTGCTGGTTTCTCCCATGGGGATCAACAACAGCAGGCCAATGATGGCAAGCGCGATCCAGAGAAAGTCCACCGCGCGGCGTGAGGCATAGATGGCGACCGCCAGTGGGCCGGTGAACTCGAGCGCCACCGCGATTCCGAGTGGGACTGTGCGTAATGACATATAGAAGAGGAAATTCATTCCGCCCAGCGCCATCCCATAAACAATGACTGTCTGCAGCGACTTGGCTGTCAGCGTGGCGCGCCATGGACGTAATAGAAGCAGCATGATCACGCTGGCGAAAACCAAGCGCAAGGTGGTGGTGCCCTGGGCGCCCACGATCGGGAACATGGTCTTGGCGAGCGATGCACCTGACTGAATGGAGGCCATCGCAATAAGTAGCAGGCCGACGGGGAACAATGTCGAGGCCATGCTACGGGGGGAGGTGGTCATTGGGGGTGTTCGTCCGGGGTCGTATTAAAGAAGCAGAAGTGACTATGATGCTCAAGTGTTGAGCAATGGGCAATATATTGCTCAGTTTGTTGTGGGTCGCTCTATATAGAGGAGGGTCTTACGACTCGCGGGATGGATTGATCGAAATCCTGAATTAAGGGTTGACGGCAGATCCTGGAAGTCTATAATTCGCCCCACTTCCGGCGCAGTCGAAACGGAAAACTCCTTGGTAAACAAAGAGTTATGCAGGTTTCGACAGCGAGCTGCTTCAGTTCATCGAAGTCCAGAAGGAGTTGGTAGGGCAGTGTTGTTTGGCTCTATTAACGTCTCGATCTTCTCGGTCGAAAGCGGAGAAAAAGAGGTGTTGACAGCAGCGTGTAACGCTGTAGAATTCGCCTCCCGCTAACGAGAGATCGGAAGCGCAAGT